>NZ_JBAWKM010000014.1:0-174987 GCF_037095675.1 Pseudomonas sp. CCNWLW23
GATTCGGGGTGGAATGAACATTGTTGGTCACCACAAAAAACCTGTGGGAGCGAGCCTGCTCGCGAATGCGGTGTGTCAGTCAATGTGGAGGTGGCTGACCTGACGCCTTCGCGAGCAAGCTCGCTCCCACAGAGAAATCCGGGGCTGACCGGGCTTTGTGATTCGGCACACAAATCTGTGGCTGGCTTGCCAGCGATTGCGGTGGGTCAGTCAAAGAAGGCGGTGAATGTGCCGACCGAATCGCTGGCAAGCCAGCTCCCACAGTGATTCGGGGTGGAATGAACATTGTTGGTCACCACAAAACCTGTGGGAGCGAGCTTGCTCGCGAATGCGGTGTTTCAGTCAATGTGGAGGTGGCTGACCTGACGCCTTCGCGAGCAGGCTCGCTCCCACAGAGAAATCCGGGGCTGACCGGGCTTTGTGATTCGGCCCACAAATCTGTGCGAGCTGGCAAGCCAGCTCCCACAGGGATTCGGGGTGGAATGAACATTGTTGGTCACCACAAAAAACCTGTGGGAGCGAGCCTGCTCGCGAATGCGGTGTGTCAGTCAATGTGGAGGTGGCTGACCTGACGCCTTCGCGAGCAGGCTCGCTCCCACAGAGAAATCCGGGGCTGACCGGGCTTTGTGATTCGGCCCACAAATCTGTGCGAGCTGGCAAGCCAGCTCCCACAGGGATTCGGGGCGGAATGAACATTGTTGGTCACCACAAAAACCTGTGGGAGCGAGCCTGCTCGCGAATGCGGTGTGTCAGTTAGTGTGGTTGTCGCTGACCAGACGCCTTCGCGAGCAGGCTCGCTCCCACAGGGAAATCCGTGGCTGACCGGGCTTTGTGATTCGGCACATAGACCTGTGGGAGCACACCCCCTCTCACAATTTTGCTCTGTTCAATCGTCTCCCGGCGCCAGCAGCAGATTGGGCGCCAGACGCTGATAGCCGTCCTGGGCCAGGCGCATGTCCAGCAGCAAACTGCCGAGATCCGCCGACAACGCTTCGGCTTCGGGGTCGTTCTCCAGGTAGAGCAATTTCAGGTAGCTGTTGCAGCTCGGACAGACTTCGGCGCGCAGCGGTGCCTGCTCGGCGCTGTGGCGGTCGTCTTCCTGGCTCAGATATTCAAGGCCCTTGCTCTGCTCGCAATACACGCACTTGACCCGCACCACGTGCCATTCGCAGGCACACAGCGAACACACCAGATAACGCAAACCGTTGTGCTTGCCGCGATGGCGAATGACCCCGGCCATGGCCGGTGAACCACAGGCCGGGCATTGGCTGAGGCTGTCACCGGGTTTGAGTTGCAGCTGCGGCACGCTCAGCAGCCAGTGGCTCCAGGCGGTTTGCAGCGCCGCGCCGAGAAACGGCACCAGCGCCGCTGGGACTAGCGAGTATTGCCCACTGACCAGCGCCACCGCCCACGCGCGCAACTGGCCGGGACCTGCGGCGCGCAGAGTATCCAGCGCGTCGATCACCGCTGGCTGATCCGCTGGCGCATAGCGCTGCAGCAAAGCATCCAGCCACGGCTGCCAGGCATCCTCGCGCACCAAGGTGTCTGCGGCGAACGGCGGCAGACCGTGCTGCTGACAGGCTTCGAAACGCTGCGCATCAAACGGCGCGGTGAGCGGCGGATCGTCGAAGACCTGCTGCTGCGCCCGGCACAATCCGGCCATCAGCCGCAGATAATCCGCCAACCCATTGCCCTCGGCCAGACGCTCAAGGCGCTCAGCACGCAGGGCAAACAGGTTACGTGGTGGCAGGTACAGAAACGGCGGCGAACTGGCCGCCGCCTCGATTTCCCCGGGTTCAAGAATGCTTGGCAAAAGTCAGCCCTTTTTCGTCAGCGGTCGCTCGGGCAGGTCCCGAGGCTGTTCGTCGCGGGTCACCTCGCGGTACCACAGTTCATGGTGTTTCTTCGCCCACGGCCGGCTGACCCAGCCATGCAGCATGGCGTCGACCGAACCCTTGATCCACAAACCGGCGTAGATGTGCACGATGATGCTCAGCACCAGCACGAACCCGGCCAGCGCATGCAACAGCATGGCCCAGCGGATCACGCTGATGCCGAAATACGCGCTGAACCACGCGCGCCAGATCACCAGCCCGGTGAACAGCAACGCGAGCATGCACAGCAGTAAAGTCCAGAACAGCAATTTCTGCCCGGCGTTGTATTTACCCACCGGCGGCACGCTTTCTTCGTCGTTGACCATCACCCGGTTGATCCGCCGCAGCCACTGGCGGTCATTGGCGATAAAGAAATTGGTGCGCCAGAAGCTGAACACCAGGCCGAGGAACAGCACGAACATGGCGATGCCCATGTACGGGTGCAGGATCCGCGTCCAGGTGCCGCCGCCGAACAGGTTACTCAGCCAGAACAGCGACGGATGAAACAACGCCAGCCCGGACAACCCGGCCATGAAAAACAGGATCGCCACCAGCCAGTGATTGGTGCGCTGGTTGGCGCTGTAACGCAGGATCGTCTTGTTGCTCATGGCCGCTCCTCCCCGCGTGGATCGAAGGTGTGCACCGCCGGGTCGACCACGTGCACCGAGGTATCGGGTGGCGCCGGATGCTCATCCTCCTCGACACGATTCGGGCCGATGCGCACGTAGTGGAAGAACCCGGCCAGCACCGCCGCGCCCATCGCCAGCAGGCCGAGGGGTTTGCTGATGCCTTTCCACAAACCCACCAGCGGACTGATCGCCGGATGGTCCGGCAAACCGGCGTAGATTTTCGGCGTGTCGGCGTGGTGCAGCACGTACATCACGTGGGTGCCACCAACGCCTGCCGGGTCGTACAAACCAGCGTTTTCAAAGCCACGGCTTTTCAGGTCGACGATGCGTTCGGCGGCGTGTTCTTGCATGTCTTCCTTGGTGCCGAAGACGATCGCGCCGGTCGGGCAGGTTTTCACGCAGGCCGGCTCCAGCCCTACCGCAACCCGATCGGAACACAGCGTGCATTTGTAGGCCTTGTGATCCTTCTGCGAAATGCGCGGGATGTTGAACGGGCAACCGGTGATGCAATAGCCACAACCGATGCAGTGGTCCTGATCGAAATCGACGATGCCGTTGGCGTGCTGAATGATCGCTCCGGGGCTCGGGCACGCGGCCAGACAACCGGGTTCGGCGCAGTGCATGCAGCCGTCCTTGCGGATCAGCCATTCGAGGTTGCCGGCGTCGGTTTCGTGCTCAGTGAAGCGCATCAGCGTCCACGAATCCGCCGTCAGATCCTGCGGATTGTCGTAGGTGCCGTGGTTGTGGCCGACCTCGTCGCGCAGCTCGTTCCATTCCGAGCAGGCGACCTGGCAGGCCTTGCAGCCGATGCATTTGGTCGTGTCGATCAGCTTGGCAACGCCCTGCTGGGTCCTCACTGACGGCGGCACGGTGGTGGTGGCCGAGCGGGCAATGATGTCTTGGCTGGCCATTTACAGTTTCTCCACGTTGACCAGGAATGACTTGGATTCCGGGGTCTGAGTGTTGCCATCGCCGAGGAACGGCACCAGGGTGTTGGTCAGGTAACCGTGACGCGTCAGGCCGGTGAAACCCCAGTGCAGCGGGATGCCGATCTGATGCACGACCTGGCCGTTGACCTGCAGCGGCCGGATCCTTTTCGTCACCACCGCCACCGCCTCGATAAACCCGCGCTTGCAGCTGACGCGCACACGATCACCGGCAGCAATGCCCTTCTCGTTCGCCAGCACCTCGCCGATTTCGACGAATTGCTCGGGCTGAGCGATCGCGTTCAACTTGCAGTGCTTGCTCCAGAAGTGGAAATGCTCGGTGAGCCGGTAACTGGTGCCGGCGTAGGGGAAGTCCTTGGCCTCGCCGAGGGTTTCCCAGACCGAATCAAAGATCCGCGCCGCCGGGTTGCTGGTGGCCTTCTTGTTCTGCGGGTGCAGCGGGTTGATGCCGATCGGCGTTTCGAACGGCTCGTAGTGCTCAGGGAATGGCCCTTCGTTCATCTTGTCGACGGCGAAGAACCGCGCGACGCCCTCGGGGTTCATGATGAACGGATTCATCCCGGCTTCCGGCGGCACATCGGCCTTGTAATCCGGCACGTCGGTGCCGGTCCAGGCCTTGCCGTTCCACCACACCAGCCGCTTTTTCGGATCCCACGGTTTGCCCGCCGGGTCCGCCGAAGCACGGTTGTAGAGGATTCGCCGATTCGCCGGCCAGGCCCACGCCCAGCCTTGATGCTGGTGCATGCCAAATGGGTCGGCGTTATCGCGCCGCGCCATCTGATTGCCGGCCTCGGTCCAGCTGCCGGCGAAAATCCAGCAACCGGACGCGGTGCTGCCGTCATCCTTGAGCAAACCGAAGCCGGCCAGTTGCGTACCGGCCTTGACCGTGACGCCGCCGGCATCGGTGAAATCGCTGACGGCGGTGCCGTTGATCTCCCGCGCCAGTTCTTCCGGCGAAGGCTCGTCGGGGATCTTGTACGGCCACGACAGTTTCAGCAGCGGATCAGGAAACTTGCCGCCTTCGGTCTGATAACGCTGGCGCAGGCGCAGGAACAGTTCGCTCATGATGCGAACGTCGGTCTGCGCTTCGCCGGGGCCGTCGGCGCCCTTCCAGTGCCATTGCAGCCAGCGGCTGCTGTTGACCAGCGAGCCGTCCTCTTCGGCAAAACAGGTGGTCGGCAGGCGAATGACTTCGGTCTGGATTTCAGCGGTTTTCACGTCGTTGTACGGCCCGACGTTCTGCCAGAACTCCGAGGTTTCCGTGGCGAGCGGGTCCATCACCACCAGCCACTTGAGCTTGGCCAACGCGCCCATCACGCGGTTCTTGTCCGGCAACGCGGCGATCGGATTAAAGCCCTGACAGAAGTAGCCGTTGACCTTGCCCTGGCTCATCAGGTCGAACATTTTCAGCACGTCGTAATTAGGGATGTCGAGCTTCGGCAAATGGTCGAACAGCCAGTTGTTCTCGGCGGTGGCGTTGGCGCCGTACCAGGATTTCATCAGGCTGACGTGGAATTTGCTGTAGTTCTGCCAGTACGACAGCTGCCCCGGTCTGAGCGGAACCTGCGTGCGTTTGAAGATGAACTGGCCATAGTCCTGCTCGCTGTCGCTGGGCAGCGTGAGGTAGCCGGGCAAGGCGTTGGACAGCAGGCCGAGGTCGGTCAGGCCCTGAATGTTCGAGTGTCCGCGCAGCGCATTGACGCCACCGCCGGGCATGCCAACGTTGCCCAACAGCAGTTGCACCATCGCCGCGCTGCGGATGATCTGCGCGCCGATCGAGTGCTGCGTCCAGCCGAGGGCATAGAGAATCGTCATGGTCTTGCCCGGTGTCGAGCAGGTGGCGATCTCTTCCCAGATTTTCTGCATGGCGTCGACGGGCATGCCGCAAATCTGGCTGGCCAGGTCGATGTTGTAGCGGCTGTAATGCTGCTTCATCAGTTGATAAACGCAGCGCGGGTCTTGCAGGGTCGGGTCGACGCGGACGAAACCATCCTCGGCGAATTCGTAACCCCAGCCGGACTTATCGGTGTAGCTGCGTTTTTCCGCGTCATAGCCGCTGAACAGGCCGTCTTCGAAGCCATAACCGGCTTTGACGATGAACGACACGTCGGTGTAATTGCGCACGTACTCGTGCTGGATCTTGTCCTCGGTCAGCAGGTAATTGATCAACCCGCCCATGAAGGCGATGTCGGTGCCGGTGCGGATCGGCGCGTAATAGTCGGCCACCGAAGCGGTCCGGGTAAAACGCGGATCGACCACGATCAGCCGCGCGGCGTTATGCGCCTTGGCCTCGGTCACCCATTTGAAGCCGCACGGATGCGCTTCTGCTGCGTTGCCACCCATTACCAGGATCAGATTCGCGTTGGCGATATCGGTCCAGGTGTTGGTCATGGCACCACGGCCGTACGTCGGGGCAAGACTTGCCACCGTCGGGCCGTGTCAGACACGCGCCTGGTTATCGAACCCCAGCAGACCGAGGCTGCGAATCACCTTCTGGGTGATGTAGCCGGCTTCGTTGGATGCCGCCGACGCCGCGAGGAATCCGGTGGTCAGCCAGCGATTCACCGTTTGCCCGTTGGCATTTTTCTCGATGAAGTTGGCGTCGCGGTCGGCCTTCATCAGGTCGGCGATGCGATCGAGGGCTTCGTCCCAGCCGATGCGCGTCCATTCATTGCTGCCGGGCTTGCGCACCTGCGGGTACTGCAAGCGGCCGGGGCTGTGAATGAAGTCGAGCAGGCCCGCGCCTTTCGGGCACAGCGTGCCGCGATTGACCGGGTGGTCGGCGTCGCCTTCGATGTGAATGATGTTTTGCGCCACGTTCTTGCCGGCATCGCCCTGGCTGTACATGATCAAACCGCAACCGACCGAGCAATACGGGCAGGTGTTGCGGGTTTCACGGGTGTGGGCGAGCTTGAAGTGACGCACCTGCTCGGCGAAGGCCGCCGTCGGGGCCATGCCCAACGCGCCCAGGCTTGAGCCTGCAAGGCCGATACCGGCGACCTTGAAGAACTGACGACGGCTGAGATCCATCGTGCACTCCTGATCAGGTGGAACCCGGTACTTGCGCCGGGCTTTATCTGGACAATCACGGTTGCGACGCCTTGGCGCCGACTTTTTCACTGTAGACAAAGACCTTGCCGATTGTGTGAAAACCGACCGTCGGGTGTTTCATCTGCAATCTCGAGGTATTGATCGTTCCCACGCTCTGCGTGGGAATGCCTCAAGGGACGCTCCGCGTTCCACTGGGACGCAGAGCGTCCCGGGCTGCATTCCCACGCGGAGCGTGGGAACGATCAGTCAGATCGCTATTGCGAGCAGGCTCACTCCTACAGGGAACGAGTTGCGCATAGAATGTCCGGCAGAACCAACTCCGCCTTGACGAGACCGCGCATGACTTTCGATTTTGATCAGCTGTTCGACCGCCACCACACTGGCAGCACCAAGTGGAGCCGTTACCCGGCCGATGTGTTGCCGATGTGGGTCGCTGACATGGATTTTGCCGCGCCGCCGGTCATCGTCGAAGCCCTGCAACAGCGCCTGCTGCACCCGCTGCTCGGTTACAGCGTGGCCCAGGACAACCTGCGTGAAGCCATCGTCGCCGACCTGTGGAACAAGTATTCATGGCAGGTCAAACCGCAGGAGCTGATCTTCCTGCCGGGCGTGGAATCCGGCTTCAACATGGCGCTGAAGGCTTTGGTCCAGGCGCAGCAGAATGTCGTCGTGCAAGTGCCGAACTACCCGCCACTGCGTCATGCGCCGGGGCATTGGGGCCTGAACAAGGTCGAGCTGGAATTCAACGCCCAGGCCGATGGCACCTACGCCACTCCATTGGACGCACTGCGCGAGTCGCTGAAAGGCGGCGGCGCCCTGCTGTTGAGCAACCCGCACAACCCGCTCGGCAAGGTCTTCGACCGCGAAGAGTTGCAGGCAGTCGCGGACATCTGCGCAGCGCAGGACGCGTGGATCATCTCCGACGAGATTCACGCCGAACTGTGCTTCGACGGCCGCGTGCACATTCCCACCGCATCGCTGAGCCCCGAGATTTCCAAACGCACGATCACCCTGATGTCGGCGAGCAAGGCCTACAACATCGCCGGCCTCAAGACCTCGTTCATGATCATCCAGGACGCCGCCCTGCGTGAGCGCGTCAACCACGCTCGCTGCGGCATGGTCGACAGCGTCAACCCGCTGGGCATGGAAGCCACCCGCGTCGCCTACAGCGAAGCCGCGCCGTGGCTCGCCGAACTGAAAACCTACCTGCAGGCCAACCGCGACTGGCTGGTAGGCGCGGTGCGCACGCGCCTGCCGGGCGTTACCATCAATGTGCCGCAGGGCACGTATCTGGCGTGGCTCGATTGCACCGCGCTGGACCTGCCGGATCCGCAACGATTCTTCCTCGAACAGGGCAAGGTCGGCCTGAGTGCCGGACTGGATTTTGGTGACCGGCATCAGCAGTTTGTGCGTTTGAACTTCGGCTGCCCGAGGGCGTTGCTGGAAGAAGGGGTTGCGCGGATGGAGCGGGCTTTGGCTAACCGCAATCTCTGATCCTGCCCCGAGATTCCCCTGTGTAAGTGATCCTTTGTGGGAGCGAGCCTGCTCGCGAAAGCGCAGTGTCAGTCGACATATTTATCGTCTGACAGACCGCTTTCGCGAGCAGGCTCGCTCCCACATTGGTTTTGCATAGCCAACTAAATCCAACGCAAATCCGATCGAACTCAAGGCAAAGCCACCGGGTCAACCCGGAACACTGGCCTTGAAATCAGGAGACCCTGCGATGACTGACTATCCAAAACCACCCTTCCCGAAACAAGCCCAACCGGTGCCCGGCTCGCAACGCAAGATGGAGCCGTATCCAGACTGCGGCGAGCAAAGTTACGTCGGTTCCGGCCGTCTGGCCGGCAAGATTGCGCTGATCACCGGCGCTGACAGCGGCATCGGTCGCGCAGTGGCGATTGCCTTCGCCCGTGAAGGCGCCGATGTCGCCGTGGCTTACCTGAATGAACACGAAGACGCCAAGGAAACAGCACGCTGGGTCGAGCAAGCCGGGCGTCAGTGCATCCTGCTGCCGGGCGATATCGCCGAGAAAGCGCAGTGCCAAGCGCTGGTCGACAAGACCGTCGAGCGCTTTGGCCGCATCGACATTCTGGTCAACAATGCCGCGTTCCAGATGACGCACGAAAACTTTGAAGAAATCCCCGATGACGAATGGGTGATGACCTTCGACGTTAACATCACCGCCATGTTCAGGATCTGCCAGGCGGCGATCAAACACATGCGCCCCGGTTCGTCGATCATCAACACCAGCTCGGTCAACTCGGATATGCCCAAGCCGACCCTGCTGGCCTACGCCACCACCAAAGGCGCAATCGCCAACTTCACCGGTGGCCTGGCGCAGATGCTCGGGCCGAAGGAAATTCGCGTCAACAGCGTCGCACCTGGCCCGATCTGGACGCCGCTGATCGTCTCGACCATGCCCGATGAAGAAGTGCAGAACTTTGGCGGCAGCACCCCGCTCGGCCGTCCCGGCCAACCGGTGGAAGTCGCGCCGATTTACGTGCTGCTGGCCTCCGACGAAGCCAGCTATATCACCGGCCAGCGCTACGGCGTGACCGGCGGCAAACCGATGCTGTAACCGTGCAGCAGAAAAACTGAACCCGAGCGGCATGGCATCTCTCCATACCTGTAAGCGCCTAAGGGCCAACAGGAACAGGAGGTTGTCATGTCCGCCCCCCTCGTCAGACTCTTCACCCAACCCAACTTCGCCTGGACCGATATCCGCCGCGAAGAGGAAACCCATCCCCGCCACTATCTCGCGCATCTGCTGCTGCTCGCGCTGATTCCGGCCGTATGCCTGTTCATCGGCACCACCCAGGTCGGCTGGAGCCTAGCCGTGGGTGAAAACGTGCGATTGAGCACGGCCAGCGCCCTGCAACTGAGCGTGTTGCTGTACGTGACGATCGTCGCGGGTGTGGCGATTATCGGCGGGTTTATCAGATGGATGTCGCGATCATTCGATGCGCGGCCGACGCTCAATCAATGCATCGGTTTTGCCGCCTACACGGTGACGCCGTTTTTCCTCGCCGGGATTGCCGGGCTGTACCCGAGCCGCTGGCTGGCGATTCTGGTGCTCGGCGCCGCGTCGATCTATTCGACGTTTCTGCTGTTCGTCGGCTTGCCGACCTTCATGCATGAGCGCAAGGAGCAAGGCCTGCTGTATTCGGCGTGCGTGTGGGGCGTCGGCCTGCTGGTGCTGGTGACCATGCTGGTGTCGATGATCCTGCTGTGGTTCAACGTGCTCATC
This sequence comes from Pseudomonas sp. CCNWLW23, assembly GCF_037095675.1. Classification (NCBI taxonomy): domain Bacteria; kingdom Pseudomonadati; phylum Pseudomonadota; class Gammaproteobacteria; order Pseudomonadales; family Pseudomonadaceae; genus Pseudomonas; species Pseudomonas sp. CCNWLW23. The sequence continues at coordinate 9,752 of NZ_JBAWKM010000014.1, forward strand.
CCCGAGTACCTGCGCACGACCGTGAGCTGAGCCGGTGCGCCTGTCCTTGGAAATTCGCTGCTGTGAGCGGTCATGAGTTTCGGCGTATGGGTCGCGGTGCTCGGCGCCGTGCTGCTGACGCTGGCCCTGACGTCGTCATGGTTGCGCTGGATGCCGGTCACCACCTCGGCGGTGTGTCTGCTGCTGGGCATCGCCATCGGCCCCAGCGGCCTCGACCTGCTGCAATTGCCGCTGGAAGAATCGTCGTTGTGGATGGAGCATCTGACGGAAGTCGCGGTGCTGTTTTCCTTGTTCGTCTGCGGTTTGAAATTGCGCCTGCCGCTGGGCAACAAGACCTGGCGCATCGCTTTTGGTCTGGCCGGGCCGGTGATGATTCTGACGATTATCGGCGTGTGTCTGCTGTTGCACTGGGGCCTGCAATTGCCGTGGGGGCCTTCCCTGCTGATCGGCGCGATTCTGGCGCCGACCGACCCGGTGCTCGCCGCGCTGGTGCAGGTCAATGATGCGCAGGACATCGACAGCGTGCGTTTCGGCCTCTCCGGTGAAGCCGGGCTCAATGATGGCGTGGCTTTCCCCTTCGTATTCCTCGGCTTACTGCTGTTGCACACCGACGGCAGTTTCAGCGACTTGCAACAGTGGTTCTTAAACGATTTGCTCTGGGCAGTGCCGGCAGGTCTGTTAATCGGTTACGGCATGGGTCGCGGCATCGGCCGGATCGCCCTATTGCTGCGCATTCACAACGAGGACAGCACCCTCGGCCCCAACGATTACCTGACACTCGCGCTGATCGCGCTGTCCTACGTGGTCGCCGACGCCATTGGCGGCTACGGCTTTCTTGCGGTCTTCGCTGCTGGCCTGGGCCTGCGTCAGGAGGAAGTCAAATCTACGGGCATCACCCAGGCACCTGCCGAGCATCTGGTGCAGCCGGTGGTCGGTCATCAGAACGTCGAACCGCAGAACGCCGTGCATGGCGATACCGAGCAACTGGAAGACAGCCAGGTTGCAGCGGGGATCATGATGGGCGACATGCTGGCGTTCGGCAGTCTGGTCGAACGGGCAATGGAAGTATTTCTGGTAACCCTGCTTGGTGTTGTGCTGATTGCCCACTGGGACTGGCGGGCCTTGTGGATCGGCGCGGTGCTGTTCTGCCTGATTCGTCCGCTGAGCGTGGCGCTGATGCCGTGGGGCAACCTGCTCAGCGGGCCGCAGCGTTTGTTGATCGGATGGTTTGGCATTCGCGGCATCGGCAGCCTGTTCTATCTGTTCTTCGCCCTGAACCACGGTCTGGATTCCGACGTGGCCAAGGTCTGTACCGACATCACTTTGTCGGTGGTGGCCCTGAGCATTCTGCTGCATGGCGTCAGCACACAACCGATGCTGGCGCGCTATGAAAGCCTGAAGCAACGAAAAAGCTGATTCGTTGACCGCTGCGCTTGGCTGGAAATCATCGAAGATTTTTCTGCAAAAAAATGGATCGCCGGGCGCGACCCAAGGGTCACAACTTTAACCGCGCCAATCATCCAGCGCGGCCCGGCAGGTTCGGTTCCCCTGCGGTGAACAGCCTATTAAACGGAACCCCGACACAAACAAGGTCACGGTCATGAACGAATGCTCGACTCCTGCGCAAATCAAGGCTTGCAGAGCACTGGCTCTGGAACGCAATCGTCAACTGTTCGAAGAAGCCCACGAACTGAACCGAGCGGCCAACGCGCTGCTGGAACAGACGCCGACCGACTTCGAACGCTTTGAGCAATACCGGGCACTGCGCAAGAAAGCCGATGCGAAATTTGAAGATGCGATTGATCATCTGTGTGTGCTGAATGAGGATTTTCCGCCGATTCCGGCGGCGGTGCAGAATGCTGTAACTGCGCGGCGTGAGCTGGAAACTGCGTAATAAAAGTCAAAAGCCCCTCACCCTAGCCCTCTCCCGGAGGGAGAGGGGACTGACCGAGGTGTTCTCACGTGCTACACCGACCTGGCATACCGCGCCGAATGTAGATTTTGAAAAGCATGAAGATCGGCTCCCTTTCCCCCTCGCCCCCTTGGGGGCGGTCCGACGTTTCGGGAGGGCTGGGGTGAGGGGGTAAGATCTCACAGACACCACAAAATCCAGCGCCTGTCCCCTGCCCCCTGACCAATCCACCTCAAGGATTGGTCACCTGAATAAACACCGCATACACCCCCAACATCACCCAGAACGTGGCAAAAATCCAAGGCGTGCGCACCGAGAACAGCAGCGACTTGCGATAGCCCTTGTGGCTGGATTCCATCTCACTGAACAGTGGTGATTCGTCATACGCCGCGCCCATCACCGGCTCGCTGTGCAGTAACTGGCTCTGTTTGAAGTGCCAGTGATCGATGATGTCGTAAGCAGCGCGAATCCCCGGCCAGGCATTCAGTGAGCTGAGCACCCCGAGCAGCGCGAGAAACGGCGGCACGACGAGGGTGAACATCTTGCCCCACTCCGGATTGAGGTTGGCCATGCACGAGGCGAAAGCGATCACCAGGAACGACTGCGCCGCGAGGTAGGCGTCGGTGCGGTTGGCGAGGATGCTGGTTTCGTATTGGATTTCCCGGCGATAGAAATCCAGCCGCTCCTTGGGTGAGCCAAACATCTTGGCGTCGTGTTCGGCCAAGGCTTCTTCAACAGCGCTTGGCTGGGTCAATATGCGAGACAAGAGACGTGCCCTCCAAAAGTGAACAAGACTTTTGGAAAGGTACGCGTCAGCACTAGTTCAGCCGGATCGACCAGCGCGTCACTTCATCGATTGAGCGATGATCTGCACCAGACTCGCTTGGGTGAACGGTTTCGGCAGACGCGGCAGTTGAGCGGCAAAACCTTCCAGGCGTTCGGCATATCCAGTGGCGAGAATGATCGGCAGATCCGGCTTGAGCATGCGCAAGGCGTGGGCCAGTTGCGCGCCGCTCATTTTTGGCATGGCCATGTCGGTGATCACCAGATCAATGACTTCGCCCTGATCGAACAGCGCCAGCGCCTGGGCGCCGGAGGTCGCGCCGATAACGCGGTGGCCGAGGTCTTCCAGCAACAGACTGGTGCTGGTCAGCACCAGTGAATCATCATCGACCACCAGCACGCTGAGCCTCGGCACCGCAATGGGCGCGGCGTTGCTGTACGCCGGGCGACTGGTCGATTGCTCTAGTGCCACCGGAATCCACAGCTCGGCCGCCGTGCCCTCGCCCTTCTCGCTTTTCAGAATAAAGCGCCCGCCCAACTGCTCGATGAAGCCGTGCACCATCGACAAGCCCAGCCCGGTGCCTTTGCCCAAGCCTTTGGTGGTGAAGAACGGATCGCGGGCGCAGGCCAGCGTGGCTTCGTCCATGCCTTCGCCGCTGTCGATCAGGCTCAAACACACGTAACGCCCCGCCGCGAGGGTCGAATGAGTTTGTTCCAGCACCACTTCGGCTTGCGCCTGAATGATCACCGTGCCGCCGTCGGGCATGGCATCGCGGGCATTGGTGGCGAGATTGAGGATCGCCAGTTCCAGCTGATTGCTATCGGCCAGCACTGGCTGCAGGTCGTCGGGAAAGCGCGTTTCGATGCGAATCCCTGGCCCCAGCGAACTGCGCAGCAACCCGGTGATGCCTTGCACCAGTTGCGGGATATCCACCGATTCGGTCTTGAGTTCCTGACGCCGGGCGAAGGCCAGCATACGCTGGGTCAGCGACACACCGCGCAAGGCCCCTTGGGTGGCGTTTTCCAGCAGTCGAGCGATTTTCGGCGCATCGCCGATGCGTTTCTGCACGATCTCGAGGTTGCCGAGAATCACCGTCAGCAGGTTGTTGAAGTCATGGGCGATACCGCCGCTGAGTTGGCCGATCGCCTGCATCTTCTGCGCCTGGAACAACGCCTCGCGGGTCTTTTCCAGGGCCTGCTGCGCTTCGTGGGCCTCGGTGACATCGCGGGTGATCTTGGCGAAGCCGAGCAACGCGCCGGTGTCGCCGCGAATCGCATCGACCACTACATGGGCAAGAAAGCGCGTGCCGTCCTTGCGCATCCGCCAGCTGCGGTTCTCGAAGCGGCCTTCGCGGGTGGCAATCTCCAGCGAACGCTGCGGTTCACCAAGTTCGCGGTCTTCGGGGGTGTAGAAAATCGAAAAATGCTGGCCGATGATTTCTTCCGGCAAATAGCCCTTGATGCGCTGCGCGCCCTGGTTCCAGTTGCTGACGCAGCCTTCGGGGCTGAGCATGTAGATCGCGTAATCGGTGACGCCCTGCACCAGCAGGCGGAACTGCTGTTCGCTTTGCTTGAGGGTTTCCTCGGCCATTTTGCGGTCGGTGAGGTCACGGGTGATCTTGGCGAAACCGAGCAGCTTGCCGTCGGGGTCGATGATCGGATCGATCACCACGTGCGACCAGAAGTGCGTGCCGTCCTTGCGCACGCGCCAGCCCTCGCCTTCGAAGCGACCTTCACGGATCGCTGTGTCCAGCGCCCGTTGCGGCATGCCGTTGGCGCGGTCTTCCGGGGTATAGAAGCGCGAGAAGTGCTCGCCGATGATTTCCGCTTCTTCATAACCTTTGAAGCGTTTGGCGCCGGAGTTCCAACTGGTGATGGTACCGTCGGGGTCGATCATGTAGATCGCATAGTCGACAACCGCGTCGATCAGCAGCCGGAAACGGCTGTCTTCGATCGCTGCGGTTCTGTTGTTCTCACTCATCACACTCACCAGCCACTGTCATGGGCTGAAGTATGCGTGAATCCGTCGATTTGAAAAGCGCCGGTTCGCTTTTGATCGCCCACCAGCGTGGCAGCAGTTGCTGGATGCGGCTTTCGGCAAAGCGGTCGTCGATGAGCATGACCGTGCCGCGATCCTCACGGGTGCGAATCACCCGCCCGGCGGCTTGTACGACTTTTTGCATGCCCGGGTACAGATAGGTGTAGTCGTAGCCGGCGCCAAAAATGGCGGCCATGCGCCGCTTCATCTGCTCATTGACCGGGTTGAGCTGCGCCAGCCCCAGCGTGGCGATGAACGCACCGATCAGCCGCGCACCGGGCAAATCGATGCCCTCGCCAAACGCGCCGCCCAACACCGCAAACCCGACGCCCTGGCTGTCGGCGCTGAACTGGTCGAGAAACGCCTGCCGCGCGCCCTCGGCCATCCCCCGCGATTGCAGCCACTGAGTGATGCGCGGATGGCGCTCGGCCAATAAGGTCGCGACCTGTTGCAGGTAATCGAAACTGCTGAAGAACGCCAGATAATTGCCCGGGCGCTCGCTGAACTGGCGGGCGATCAGTTCGACGATCGGCTCCAGCGAGGCCTGGCGATGGTTAAAACGCGTGGAGATCTGGCTGACGATGTGCACCTGCAACTGCTCGGCGCTGAAAGGCGATTCGACGTCGATGCACACCGTATCGGCGGGCGTGCCGAGCAGGTCGGCGTAATAATTGCGCGGGCTCAGCGTGGCCGAGAACAGCACGCTGCTGCGCGCCGCGGTCAGGCGCGGGCCGATGAACGCCGCCGGCACCACGTTGCGCAGACACAGTTGCGACAGCGGACGCTTGCGGTCGAGATCGCGTTTGCTGATATCGAACAGGTAATGCTCGTCGTACAGCTCGGCGACCCGGGCAAATTGCAGCAAGTCGAAATAGAAGTTCTGCAGACCGCTGTCGAGGCCTTGCGGATGTTCGTTGAGGTAATCGCCAATGGCCGCGCAACACAGCGAGATGGCGTGCAGGAGCTTGTCCGGCGCCTTGTCGTAGGCCTGATAGGCCGCCAGTTGCGGCGCATGCAGCGCGTTCCATTCGCGGTTGACCCGTTGCAGGGAATTTTTCAACGCTGCGGGCGCGGTTTTGCGCACGCTGGCGAGGGTGAACTGGTCGAGGCTGGCGCTGTACATCTGCCGGCCGCGCTCGACCAGGTTGTGCGCCTCGTCGGCGAGCACCGCGACTCTCCACTGATTGAGCTGGGCCAGACCGAACAGCAGCGCGCTGAAGTCGAAGTAATAGTTGTAGTCGGCAACCACCACATCCGCCCAACGGGCCATTTCCTGACTCAGGTAGTACGGGCACACGCTGTGCTGCGCGGCGACTTCACGCATCGCTGCCTGATCGAGCAGGTTGATGCGGCTGGCGGCTTCGCGGGCGGCCGGCAAGCGATCGTAAAAACCCTGGGCCAGCGGGCAGGATTCGCCATGGCAGGCCTTGTCCGGGTGTTCGCAGGCCTTGTCGCGAGCAACCATTTCCATCACCCGCAGCGGCAAGTCCGGCGTTTGCCTGAACAACACCTGGCTGGCATCCAGCGCCAGCTTGCGTCCGGGAGTCTTGGCGGTGAGAAAGAACACCTTGTCCAGTTGCTGCGGCGCCAAGGCCTTGAGCATCGGAAACAGCGTGCCAAGGGTTTTACCGATGCCGGTCGGCGCCTGGGCCATGAGGCAGCGGCCGGTGCTGACGGCTTTGAACACTGATTCGGCCAGATGCCGTTGGCCGGGACGAAAATCCGCGTGCGGGAACGCCAGTTGCTGCGCGGCCAGATTGCGCGCTTCGCGATGGGCCATTTCCTGCTCGGCCCATTGCAGGAACAAAGCGCACTGCTGCGCGAAAAACCCCTGAAGCGACTCGGCGCTGTAGGATTCAACCAGGCAGGTTTCCTTTTCGCTGACGACGTCGAAATACACCAGCGCCAGATTGATCTGCTGCAATTGCAGTTTCTGGCACATCAACCAGCCGTAGATTTTCGCCTGCGCCCAGTGCAACTGGCGGTGATTGGCCGGTTGCTTGCTCAGGTCGCCGCGATAGGTTTTGACTTCTTCCAGGCAGTTTTGCGCCGGATCGTAGCCATCCGCCCTGCCCTTGACCTTCAGCTCGCCGAATTCGCCTTGCAGCGCCACTTCGCTCTGGTACTGCTCGCTGCGTCGCGAGGCCACGGTGCGATGGCCGACGATGCCTTCCAGCGCCGTTGGTGACGGGGTGAAGCGCAGGTCGAGGTCGCCGGTCTTGGCGGTGAACTCGCACAGTGCACGCACGGCAACGCTGTAGCTCAAGCGCTCTGCTCCGCCCATTGCACATAACACACGGCCACCGGCATCTGGTGCTCGTGGCAGAACTCCAGCCAGCGCAGCTGATTGTCCTGCAAGCGGTCGCCGGGGCCTTTGACTTCGATCATCCGGTAGGTCTTGTGCTGCGGCCAGAACTGGATCAGGTCCGGCATGCCGGCGCGGTTGGCCTTGATGTCGAGCAGCAATCGGTTGAACCAGTGTTTCAGGTGTTCGGCGGGCAGACAGGCCAGCGCCTGTTCCAGCAAGTCTTCGTTGAGCGCGCCCCAGAACACGAACGGCGACTGGATGCCCCACTTGTCGACGAAGCGCTGGCGGATGGTCTCGGCGTAGCGGCCGTCGTCGAGTTCGCCCAGGCAGGCCTGGAACAGCTCGGCGCGGCGCTCCAGGAAGTCTTCGCTGAGCAGATCCACCGGGCCGCGCTGGAACGGGTGGAAAAACGCACCCGGCAACGGCGCGAAGATCGCCGGCCAGCACAACAGGCCGAACAGTGAATTGATCAGGCTGTTCTCGACGTAATGCACCGGGCCGTCATCGGCGTGCAAGTGCGCTTGTACGTGAAATTCCACCGACCGCGCCGGATCGATGCGCGGCAAGTGCAAGTCGAGGCGCTCGACCTCTCTGGCCTTGGCACGTTTGAGCGGCGGGCCACCGAGTTTGCGCCGCAGACGCGGGACGATGCGCTGCAAGCCTTGCTGCTCGGCCGCACTTTGCGGTGCCTGTTCGGCCAGCGTGCCGAGTTCCAGCGCCAATGCATATTCGCCGCAGCGTTCGAGCACACGGATCATCCGCAGCCGTGCGCCCGGGTAGGCGCAGTCGCGGTAAACACTCAGGGCCAGGGCAAAGTCGCCGATGCGCTCGGCGTACTGGCCGATCTGGAACAACGCCTTGGCTTGCCGGCGGCGCAGCCACGGGTTGTCGAATTGCACGGCGTCGATCTGTTCGACGATCTCGTCCAGCGCTTCACCGGCTTCAAAGCGCAACTGGCATTGATGCAGGAACAGGCAGGCGTCGACGTCTTCGCGGCTGCGCAGGCCTCGGGAGTCGGCGCAGAACTCGACTTTTTCATAAGTGAAGATGCCCAGGTCGGCCAGCACGAACTCCGACCAGTCCTGATACAGATTGCCGAAGAACATCAGGCGCAGGCGATCGCACAGGTCCATCAGGGTCAGGCTGAACAGCCGCTCAGCCAGTTGCGGCGCCCAGACACGCAGGGGCTGCGCCTCGCTGAACTGTTCGGCCAGCACCGGCAGCCACTCGTCCTTGCGCCCTTTCGGCTGTTCTATAAAGGTGCCGAACGCTTGCAGCAGCTCGGCCTTGAGCAGGACATCAAACAACTCTGCCAGGGTCAGCGCAGCGTGTTCGTCGAGCCAGCCGTGTTCGAGCAACGGCCGCGCCGCCTCGGCAATGTCGCCGATTTCCAGATAGTTGAGTTTGCTCGCGCGAAAGTGAATGCCCTTGCGCATGACCATGCGCACCAGCAATCCCTGCGAGGCTTGCGGCAGCGTGTTGAAGTCGCGAATGAAGCCGTGCTCGCTTGTGCTCATCACATCGGCATAGCGAAGTCCAAGCCATTCAAGCACTTGCCGGAAGTTGTTGAGGTAATAGAACGGATCGTCGAGAGGGTTGGAGGTCACGGGAATTCAAAGCCACGGAAAGCGAACACTGGTTATGCGTACAGATAACAGCTCAGCCCTGCCCCGCGCAAACGGAAAAAGATCAATGGTATTTTTTCGCGCCGCCATCGAACTTTTCCGCCGCTGCTGGCACCAACCGCGTTACAGGGCCGACAATGCCCGCAATCACATTCAAGCAAGGAGTCAGAGGTGGGTATGAAAATCAAGATGCTGGGCATTCCTGTAGCGGTCGCAGCCCTGTTGGCGCTGGGCGGCTGTTCGACCCAGACCGTGGTGACGTTGCAGAACGGCACCCAGTACCTGACCGAGGACATGCCAAAGACCGAGACCGAAGACGGTTTCTATGAGTTCGAGGATATTTCCGGCGCCAAGGTCAAGGTTCGCGCGGATGAAGTCGCGACCGTGCGCAAGGAAGACTGACTTTGCTTGAATGATCGTTTTTCGCGAGCAGGCTCGCTCCCACACTGGATCTACGTCGTTCACAAATCCCCTGTGGGAGCGAGCCTGCTCGCGAAGGGGCCGGCACAGGCCCCGCATCAACCTCAGGCGATAACCACCCCGTCGGCGCTCAAACTCCCCAGCGCCACCCCCACCAACGTCACCGAATCCGCACCAAACGTCAGCACGGTATCCTTCCCGACCGCCGACGCATGGGCGCGGAAATCTTCTCCCGGCAACACCCCCTCCACGCCAAGAAACACCAGTTTGTCATCGGCCGTATAGCCAACGACCCGATCCTCGCCGAACGCGCCATTGAACAAAAACGTATCTGCCCCGCCGCCCGATTCCAGCAGGTCATTGCCAGCACCACCGACAAACACGTCATTGCCCGCACCGCCGAGCAAATGATCATTGCCCTCCAGGCCAAACAGCCAGTCACCGCCGGTATGCGCCTTGAGCATGTCAGCACTGGCCGTGCCTTTTACGCTCGATTCATAAGCGGTGAGGTTACTGCCGACTTTCAGCCCCGTGGCCGTGACGCTGTGCAGCACGTCGTCCTTGAACACGCCCCAGAGAAACCCCGGCTCTTTACTGACGATGCTGCCAATGTCACGGGTGATGCTGATCCCGCCGTTGGCATCGCGGATGTACAGGTTGCCGGCGCCGTCGTTGGCGAAATCAAAGTTCTTCACCGCCTGCTGCAAGTCGAGGGTGTTGCTGCCCTGCCCGCCCAGAATGATGTTGTAGCCGCCGCCGTCGCGGAAGCTGTCATTTCCGGCGCGCCCCTCCAGATAGTCGTTACCGCTGCCGCCCTGGATCAGGTCGTTGCCGTCACTGCCGATGATGAAGGTGCTGCCCTTGTGAGTTTCGGCGTTGCGGTTGAGGTCCTGCACCCAAGTATTGGCCCGCGCCGGGTCCGACAGGTTGGCGACGATGATCGTCGAGTCGCGGCTGGTCAGGTCGTAGAACTTCGATTCCAGCACGCGGGTCATGCCGTCGCCGTATCCAGTGGGCAGGTGCGAAATCCACGTCGGAATGTTCAGGATCGAATACGGCAGCACGTTCCAGGCGTTCGAGGCGTAGTGGTCGTTGAAGCTGACGATGTTGTCGGTGGTCGAGGCATGCGGCGCGTCGTGCACGCCCACTGAAGCGCTGCTGAAAGTCGAGCCGTCGAGGGCGCGAAACACCGGGTCGTTTTCGTAGCCGATATTCAGCACATTGTCGCCGCTGCTTTGCGTCGGCGAGGCGTAGGCGATGTAGTTGGAGTCGGCGAAGAAACCGCCCCACTTGCCAGCGCTCAAGTCAGCCATGCTGTTCACCGCCAGGCCGCCCAGGCTATGACCGCTGACCAGCACGTCCTTGCCGCTGAGGCCGTTGGCCCGGGCAAATGCGACGACATCGTTGAGCAGATTGCCGAAGGCTTCGCCGACGTAGTTTTTTGCGTAATCGGCCGGGCCGAACGCCGCGAGCAGATCGTTGATCACGTCGCCAATCGAATCACCGATGAGGATTTCGCGCGGGCCGCTGGTGCCGCGAAAGGCGATCCCCAGTTCGGTGAGGTGACCCAGAGCGTCGTACTTGCCGAGGATTTCCACTTGCGCGCTGGTGTAGCCGGCCTTCTCGCCGAAGAACGTCCCGCGTGCATCGGTCTTGCCGTCGTAGCCCAATTGCGCGGCGGTGATGGGCGTCCATCCGGCCTTTTTCACGGCATCGAGGGCGAGTTTTTCCGAGTCGGGATTCCACGGGATACCGGGTATCACCCCTTGCGAATCGGTGCCGCCAATCAGTGCGGTAACCAGCGTCGCCGGCAGACCGAGGCCGAAGCCGTTGTGCTGGTAACCGGCGGCGAAGCCGTTATCGAGGTTGTGATAGGAATACAGCGTGATCGCCATGGCATCGCTGAACAGCGCCGCGGAATTGGCTGTGCCGAAGTTCTTGTAGTCGTATACACCCATTGCCATTGCCTCTCTTGTTGTTGGAATTGTCAGAGATAGCTCACAGCCAGAGCGCGGGGCTCCGGAGCATTCATTACATCGTGCACAGCCTCTGTAGGAACTGCCGGAGGCTGCGATCTTGTGGGACGCAGAGCGTCCCCGGCTGCATTCCCACGCAGAGCGTGGGAACGATCATGTGTACGCCATACCTGTGGGAGCGAGCTTGCTCGCGAAGGCGGTAGCACATTCAACACCACAATCGCCTGAACCAGCGCTTTCGCGAGCAGGCTCGCTCCCACGATGAGATCTCCTGCAACTTCGGAATCAGGCAAAGACGAAACTCGAGTCCGTCAGGTTAGCCACGCCGACGCCAATCAGCGTCACGGCAAAATCGCCAATCTTCAGCACGGTGTCGGAACCAGACTGCGCGGCATGCTGTTTGTAGTCATAACCCTGCCCTGCGCCCTCGACGCCCATGAACAGCAGTTTGTCGCTGCCCTGATAACCATTGATCGCATCAAAACCGAACGCGCCGCTGAACAGGAAGGTGTTGCCGCCACCCACCGCCGTCATCACATCGTTACCGGCGCCACCGACGAAAGTCACCTGCGCCTTGTCACTGATCAGTTGATCATCGCCACCAAGGCCAAACAGCCAGTCGCCTTCGGCCGTGGCATGCAAGGCATTGCCGTAACCATCCCCGCTGAGCGAATGGTTGTACTGGGTCAGTTCGCTGCCATTGCTCAAACCCTTGGCGGTGACGCCCCAGGTGATTTCCTTGCTGCCCCACCACGAACCGGCCTCTTTGCTGACCAGCGCGCCGATGTCGCGGGTCAGGCTGATGCCGCCGTAGGCGTCGCGCACGTACAGCGTGCCGTCGCCGTCGTTGGCGAAGCTGAAGTTCTGCAACGGTTTCTGCAGTTCGAAGGTGTTATGGCCCTGCCCGCCGAAAATGACGTTGTAGCCGCCGTCATCACGAAAACGGTCGCCGCCGCCCAGCCCTTCAAGAAAATCATTACCCGCCCCGCCCTTGAGCCAGTCGCTGCTCTGCGTGCCGATGATGAAGGTGCTGCCGCTGTGCGGCTCGCCGCTGCGGCCCAGGTCCTCGACCCAGGTCTTGCTCCGCGATGCCTCTTCGAGATTGGCGACGATGATCGTCGAGTCTCGCTCGGTCAGGTTGTAGAACGCCGAATCGATCACCCGATTCAAGCCATCGGCGTAGCCCAGGGAACTGTGCGCCGACCAGTTCAGCGGGTTGGCGATGCTGAACGGCACCAGGTTTTGCGCCGTAGAAGCGTAGTTATCGGTGAAGTTGACGAGGTTGTCGGTGGTCGATTCGTGGGGCTTGTCGTGCTTGCCCATCGACGCCGTGCTGAACGTGGTGCCATCTAGCACACGGAACACCGGATCGTTTTCGAAACCGATATTGAGCACCTGGCTGCCGGAACTCTGGGTCGGCGAGGCGAAGGCGATGTAACTGGCATCCTTGTAAAAGCCACCCCAGTTGTCCGCGCTCAATTCAGCAACGCTATTAACCCCAAGCCCGCCGAGGCTGTGGCCGCTGATCAGCACATCCTTGGCAGCGACACCGTTGGCGATCGCGAAAGCGGCGACGGCCTTGAGCAGATTGTCGAAGGCGTTTTTCGCATAGTTGTTGGCGTAATCCGATGGCCCGACCGCTGCCAGCAGATTGTTTTTCAGATCGCCGAAAGTGTCGCTGTAACCCAGCCCGCCGGTGCCGCGAAAGGTAATGCCGAGGCCGATCAGTTGTCCCGCAGCGTCGTACTTGCCGAGCACTTCGGCCTCGGCGCTGGTGAAACCGTCCTGTTCACCGAAGAACGTGCCTTGCGCGCCGACCTTGCCCTGATAGCCCAACGCCGTCGCCGTGACCGGTGCCCACGCGGTGGCAGGCAATGGTTTGCCGGTGGGCGTGTAGGCATACAGCGTCAGTGCGATGGCATCGCTGTAAAGCCCTTTGCCGTCGGCATTTTTGTAATCGAACAATCCCATGTGCAGCGCTCCTTTTCCTTGAAAAACCGGCAGCCCATGAAGTGCTGCCGGTTACGCCTCAGAACTGCCAGTCGAGCGTCAGACCGACGCCGTGATCTTTCTCGTTAGAGCCGATCAGGCCGTTGTAGTCGAGGTTGACCCGCACGTCGCGATTGAGCGCCAGCCCTGCGCGCACGCCGACCACGGCAGCGTCACGATCCATCGATACGCTCTGCACGGTGAACGCGCTGTTGCCGTTGGCAAAGGCCAGATGGCTGTCGGCATCGACGCTGCTCAGGTTGTGCTGCCAGCCGAGGCTGGCGCCCAGTTCCAGCTGATGCTTGTCCGACACGGCAAAACTGCGCTTGGCGCGCACGCCGAGGGTCGACAGCACCACGTCGCGGTTGTCTTCACCACCCTTCAGCGCCGCAGCGTCACCCTTCTCGGTGAAGCTGTCAGTGTTGAGGTGCACGTAGGACAGATTGGCGAACGGCTCCAGGTTCATCGGTTGCAGGCCCAGATCGTAAGCGGCCTCGGTGAACACTTGCGCGGTGGTCGCGTCACGTTTGGTTTTCTGTTTGCCGCTGACGTCGCCGAACTGCAGATCACGCTTCACATCAATGCGATGCCAGCTGTAGGCGCCGCCGACCGTCAGGCGCAACGCGTCGATTTCATGGCCCAGATACGCACCCAAGTGGTAGCTGTCGACCGAGGCCGACGAATGCGTGCCGCTGCCCATGCTCAACGAGCTGTCGCTGTAACCAGTGACGAAACCGAGACGGGTATCTTCAGCAATCAGACCGTCGACGCCAGCCAGCAGCCCGCCGATGGAACTGTTGGAATCGGCATTGTCGTGTCCGCCATCGCTTTCACCCCACGACCCCAGCACCTTGACCCAGACGTTGCTGCGTTCATCAGTCGGCGCATCGGCGTTGAACAGATCACGCTCACGCAGGCGCTCGCCGACGGCTTCGCGCAGGTAGCGGCTGTCGTTGATCAGCAGCGTGCCAATGGCCGGGTGAATCTCGCCGGACAGCTGTTGAAAGGCCTGCTGCGCCGACGCCGCGTTGGGCGACAGCAACAGGGTTTCGAACAGCGCATTGCCCGAACCCAAACGCTCGGCAGCCGCACCAACGGCGCGCTGGTTCGGCGTCAGACCGACGCTGGCGAACGATGCCTCATTGCGCCCCACCGCCAGCTGAATGCCGCCCGCCGAGTAATCCAGAGTGCCGCCGAGGAAGGCGTAATTCGGCAAGACCTGACCGAAACGCCCTTCAATGCCACCCGCCGCTTGCAGAATGTTGTAGCGAGTGCCGAGCAGGCTTTGCACTTCGCCGGTGCTGAGCAGGGTCGGGCTGTTTTCCAGCGACAGGCTCACCGTGGCGCCGTCGATGACGGCTTTGCCGCCCGCGACGATCTTGTCGCTGCTGGTCGGCGACAGCTCTACGGCGTAGGTCGAACCCGGCGCGAAAGTCACGTCACCTGCCACATTCAGGGTGCCGATGGAATTGCCCGGTGCCACCGTACCGCCGCTGCTCACAGCCAGTGCGCCAATGCGGCCATTGCCGCCGAGGATGCCGCCGTTGTTGACGGTGACCGCCGATTGCAGCGAGCCGTTGATGGCCAGACGGCCCTGGTTGACCAGGGTCGGGCCGCTGTAAGTGCTGTTGCCGGTCAGCACCAAAGTGCCGATGCCTTGCTTGGTCAGACCGCCGTGGCCGCCAATGTCGTTGCGCCAGGTGTCGAGGCCGCAAGTGATATCGCTGCATACGCGTTCGGTGGGTTTGCCCTGATCGATGATTGCGCCGATGCCCGGCAAGTCAGCAACGAACTGGCCGGAACCGTACGCGCCCTGAACGCGGAACTCCTCGGGAATGTCCTGCTCGGTGACGAACATCGCCGGGCCATCGATGGCCTTGCGCAGGTTGATCATGCCCCAGCCGTACAAGGCGTCGATGCCCGGTGCGCCGAGGTCGGTCGCAGTGGTGCGCAACACGCTGGCGACCTGATCGCCGGACATATACGGGAAGCGCTCCATCAACACTGCGATGGAACCGGCCACATGTGGCGCGGCCATCGAGGTGCCGTTGTAGTTTTTGTAGCCGGTGGTCAAGTTGTCGGCGTTGGTGCCTTCGATGATCGAGCTGTAGATCTTGGTGCCCGGCGCCGAGACGCAGTAACTCGCCGTATAGCCGCAGCGCGAGGAGAACGTACTGATCACGTACGGATTGGCGCTGGCGGTGTCCGGGTTCTGCTGCAACGCGGCGACGGTGATCCAGTTCGGCGCGATGTCCGGAACGAAATAACCGAGGCCGGCAATGGCATCCGGGTTGTTCAGGTTGTAGTCGTTGCCGGCGGCAAAAATAGTGACGATGCCGCTGCGTGCGGCGGCAATCGCGCCGTCGTAGGCGCCGCCGGGTTTGGTGCCGAGCAAGGTGCGGATTTCGTTGAACTGCAACTGCGCGTCGTTGACGGTGAAGTGCGGATACGCCGGATCGCGGCCGCCGAGGTCGAAGCGGTCGGTGATGCCGATGCCCCAGCTGTTGTTGATGATCCGCGCACCGCTGGCGATCAGCGCATCCCAACCGGCCTTGTACACCGCGCCGTCGTTGCCACGCACGATGCCATCTTCGGGGCCTGGGTCGCCGTTGTCAGCGCTGATGATCTGCGCACCGAATGCGACGCCATGCATCACCCCGCCGTCGCGACTGCCCGCCGCGATACCGCCGACGTGGGTGCCATGGGCGCCGAGCTTGCCGTCGGAGCCGACCGAGGGCGAACCGTCATAGCGGAACGCGTCGCCGGCTTTCACCGGAATATACGGGTCGGTGTATTCGCGGATACCGCTGGTGACCAGGGTGACGACTTTGTTACTGCCAGAGAACTCCGGATGCGCGGCGTAGACCGGCTGATCGAAGATGCCCAGTTTCACGCCTTTGCCGGTGTAGCCGGCGGCGTAGGCATAATCCGCACCGATCGCGCCCAGGCCCCAGTCGGCCTTGAATTCATTGCTGCGCCAGCTCGACGGATCGCCGCTGCGGCCGTTCTCAACGTAAGGCGCTGCCTGCGCCATCGCACTGGCACAGAGCATGGCGACTGTCAGGGTTTTCAGGGCAAAGCGGCCACCCGTTTGCGCGGGGGTATTGTTGTTATCCATCCACGACCTTCCTTAGTGATGTTGCGAAAAATTCGCTTGCCTTGATCGTTCCCACGCTCTGCGTGGGAATGCCTCTAGGGACGCTCCGCGTTCCAATGGGACGCAGAGCGTCCCGGGCTGCATTCCTTTGCTGCGCGTGGGAACGATCAACACAGGTTTTGCGACTGCTGCGCAGTCGGGGATAAATCCCCTCGCCACAGGGGCTCAAACACATGCAATCAGAACTGCCAGTTCAGGCTCAGGCCAACGCCATGCAGCTTCTCGCGGCTGGCCAGTTGGCCGTTGTAATCGAGGTTGACCCGCACGTCCTTGCTCAAGGCCAGACTGGCCTGCACGCCGACCAGTGCGGCATCACGTACCAGCGCCGAACTCTCCACTGAGTACGGCGTGCCGCCGCTGGCAAAACGCAAATGCTGCTCTGATTCGATATCGCTGAGGCTGTGCTGCCAGCCGAGACGCGCGCTGACGTCCAGCGCTTGCTGGCTGGAAAGGTGGAAGGTTTTGCTCGCCCGCACGCCCAAGGTGCTCAACACCGCATCGCGCTGATCGCCCGAGCTTTTCAGCGCAGCGGCATCGCCCTTCTCGGTAAAGCCTTCGGTGTCGAGATGCAGGTAGGTCAGGTTGGCGAACGGTTCCAGCGCCAACGCTTGCAACTGCAAGCGATACGCCGCCTCGGCAAAGACTTGGGTGGTGGTCGCATCGAGCTTGGCTTTCTGCTTGGCGCTGACCTCGTCGTATTGCAGATCGCGCTTCACATCGCCGCGATGCCAGCTGTACGCCGCGCCAGTGCTCAAGCGCCAGGCGCCGAGATCGTGCCCGGCGTAAGCACCGAGGTGGTAGCTGTCGACTTTTGCCGAGGAATGCGTGCCCGAGCCCATGCTCAAGGAGCTGTCGCTATAACCGGTGACCAGACCGATGCGGGTCTGCTCATCGAACGCGCCGTCGACGCCCGCCAGAAGGCCGCCGATCGAGGTGTTGTAGCCGGCCGTGTCGTGGCCCGAATCGGTGCTGCCCCAAGCGCCGAGAGCCTTGATCCAGCCGTTGCTGCGGGTCGCCGAGTCATCGTGCAGCCGCTCGCCGAGCGCATCACGCAACTGGCGGCTGTCGGTGATCAGCATTGTCCCCAGCGCTGGATAAATCTCGCCGCTCAGTTGCTGGAAGGCTTGCTGCGCCGAGGCTTGAGTCGGTGCACGAAGCACGCTTTCGTAAACCGAATTGCCGGCGCCCAGACCTTCGACTGCCGCCGCCACCGAACGCTGGTTCGGCGTTTGCCCAACGCTGGCGAAGCTTGTGGCATTGCGCTGGATATTCAGCTGAATGCCGCTTGCGGCGTAGTCGAGGGCGCCGCCGATGAACAGGTAGTTCGGCACCACCGCAGCGAACTGTCCCTGCACGCCGCCTGCCGCTTGCAGGATGTCGTACTGGCGGCCGAGCAGGCTTTGCGCTTCGGCGCTGCTGAGCAAGGTCGGACTGTTTTCCAGCGCCAGGCTGACGCTGGCGCCGCTGACGGTTGCCGTGCCGCCGGCAACGATGCGGTCGCTGCTGGTGGGCGATAGCTCGACGGCGTAAGTCGAGCCTGGGGCGAGTGTCACATCACCAGCGACGTTCAAGGTGCCGATGGAATTGCCCGGTGCAACCCGGCCGCCGCTGTTGGCGGTCAACGCACCGATGCTACCCGAGCCGCCGAGGGTGCCGCTGTCGTTGACGGTGACCGCTGAGGTCAGCGAACCGTTGACCGTCAGCAGACCGCCGTTGACGGTAGTCGGACCGCGATAGGTGTTTGCGCCACTGAGCAGCAATTGCCCGGCGCCGGACTTGATCAGGCTGCCCTCGTACACCCGGTTCGCCGCTGCCGCATCACGCAACATGCCGACGGCGTAATCGGTCTGCTCCTGCTGACTGGCGCTGGCCGGCACACCGTTCTGCCAGCCTTTGTCCTGCAGGGTTTGCTGCCAGTCGCTGTGCTCGGCGAGGTCTTCGTTTTGACGCTGGAGCAGCGCCTTGTCGGAGATGTCATTGCTCCAGACATCGCGCTGCCCTGCCCCCAGATTCGCGTCGAACGCACCGAGCAATTGCCCCGGCCCGCGCATTGCCCGGTTGAGGTTGGCGACGCCCCAACCGACGCGCTCGTTCGGTGCGTCTGTGACCGAGCCATCGAGTTGCGTAGCGGTGGTCAGCAGCACCTCGAGCGCCTGCTGGTTGGTCATGTACGGATAACGCTCCATCACCAGCGCCAAGGCGCCAGTCGCATGCGGTGCCGCCATCGAGGTACCGGACTTGATCGCATAACCGCCGCCGGGAATGGTGCTGTCGATCTTCGCCCCCGGCGTGGTGATGCACCAGTATTTGGCGATGCCGCACTGGTTGTACTTCTGCTGATTGCTCTGATCGAGCCCGGACACCGCCAGCCAGTGACCTTCCAGATCCGGCTGAAAGTACGGCAGCGCCGAGCGTACGCTGGCGTTCGGGTAACCGCTGTTGCCGGCGCTGAACACATTGATCACACCGCGCCGCGAAACGTCGGCAGCGGCGTCGAGCCAGGTGCCCTTGTTCCAGTGCTGCGCGTAGGCGGCGTGCAGATCTGCGAGAGTGCGGTAACTGACATCCGGCGGCTGACTGCCCCAACTGTTATTGATCGCCCGCACGCCGGCGTCGGCAAGGCTGTCGTAGACCGCTTTGAAATAACGCGGATCAGGGCTGGGGCCGAAGAGGAAACTGTCGTTCTTGTTGGTGTTGCCGACGTAGATCTGCGCGTTGTACGCCACCCCGTGCATGCCGCTGCCATCACGGGCAGCGCCCATGGTCCCGACCACGTGGGTGCCGTGGGAATCGTTGTTCGGGTTGAGCGTGCCGTCGACGTTGAACGCTGAGCCATCGACGTAGCTGCCGCTGGCGGTTACCGGGTGATAACGGTCGGCGGAGAATTCCGGGTGGGCGGCATCGAAACCGGAATCGAGCGCGCCGATTTTCACGCCCTTGCCGGTGATGCCGGCAGCGTAGGCCTGATCGGCCTGCATGCGCTCCAGGCCCCAGTCACGCAGGAACTCGGCGCTGCGCCAACTGGCCGGATTGCCGGGCTGGCCGGTTTCCAGGTATTGCGCCTGCGTTGCCGAGGTCACCAGCAACAGCGTGCCGAGCGAAATCGGTTTGATGCGTACGTCCATGGTCATCACTCTCGTTTTTGTTGTTTTGTTCAGGGCTCAATTGCGGTGTCGCCTGTTCCCCTCACCCCAGCCCTCTCCCCGAGGAGAGGGAGCCGATTTGTGTTGATGTCAAAACCTGCGTCCAGCTCGGTGGTTCAGGTCGATGCAGCTATCGCAGGCCACTCGATCAGCCCTCTCCCTGTGGGAGAGGGCGCCGACCGTGTTGTCTTCAGTCATTCAGCGACCTGAGAAAAACAGTCGATTACGGATTCAGCACAGCTCGTTCAAGTCGGTGCATCTCGCCAATCTCCCCGGATCGGTCCCCTCTCCCTCTGGGAGAGGGTTAGGGTGAGGGCTGTTGCGCGACCACAAATGCTTCGTCCACCCGCGCCAGATCCTGCTCATTCAGCGTCCCGGCGTAGTAATGCAATTTGGTCCAGGCCATCAGGTAGTCGTAGCGCGCCTGGGCCAGGTCGCGGCGGGTGGTGAACAGTTGCTGCTCGGCATTCAACGCATCGAGATTGGTGCGTTCGCCGCCCAGAATGCTTTGTCGGGTCGAGACCACCAGCGCCTCGGCCGACTTCAGGGCCTTCTGATAAGCGCGCAATTTGCTCACTCCGGACAGGCAGGCGCTGAACTGGCGGCGCAGTTCGATCAAGGTTTCGCGGGTTTTGCCATCCAGTTCGTATTCGGCCTGTTCCATGGTGCGGCTGGCCTGCCGTGTGGAGGCCGATACCCCGCCGCCGGCGTACAGCGGCACGCTGACTTCCAGGCCGATGGTGTTGGTTTCGTAGCGCTGGTTATAGGTGTTGCCGCTTTCGGACTCGTTGTCGCGCATCGAGGCGTAGGCGCTTACTTTCGGCAGATGCCCGGCGCGGTTGCGCTCGACTTCGTAGCGCGCCACTTCCACGGCCTGACGCTGCGAAGCGAGGTTCGGGTTGTTGCTTATCGCCAGTTCATGCCAGGTGTCGAAGTTGGCCGGTTGCAGGGTGAAGGTCTGGAATTGCTGACCAAGCGGCGCCAGATCGCCGATATCCACCGCCGGCACGCCCACCAGCGCGCCCAGCTCGCGCAAAGCGGCATCCTGCTCGTTGCGCGCTTCGATCTCCTCGGCAGTCGCCAGTTCATAGCGCGACTCGGCTTCGAGAATATCGGTGCGCGTGCCCTCGCCCTGCTTGAACATGTGTTCGTTCTGCTGGAACTGCTGTTCGTAGGCCTTCTTCTTCGCCTGGGCGATGTCGATCTGGTCCTGGGCGAACAAGGCTTTGGTGTAGTTATCCAGCACTCGCACCAACAGTTCCTGACTCTTGCCGCGAAAGGCTTCGTCGGCGAACAACGACTGCGCCACACCTTTGCGATACGCCGCATAAGCCTCGTAATCGAGCAGCGGTTGCTGCACCGTGAGCGCCGAGCCGTAACTGTTGTAGTTGCGCTCATCAGTTCGATTGCGCGCACGATCATCCAGAGACGTCGCCTTGGACGAGTTGCGGCCCTTGTTGTAGGTGTAACCGATCCGAGGCAGCAGCCCGGCGCGGCCAATCACGCGGTTTTCCAGGCCGGCATCGCGCTCCTTGATCGCCCCCAGGAACACCGGATCATTGCGCAATGCCTGTTCGTAAATCTCGAATGGCCCCATGGCCGCGACTGCCGAGTGACTCGCGAGCAGCGTCATTGCGGCCCCCAGCATGCAAAGCTTTTTCATACAGCCGAACATCCTTATTCCTCGGTCAACGCAGAACCGGCGCGATCAAGCAGCGGTTTGAACAGGTAGTTGAGGAGTGAACGCTCACCGGTGCGCACGAACATTTCCGCCGGCATGCCGGGCTTGATCACCAGACCGTTGAGCTTTTCCATCGCCTGATCACTGACGCTGCTGCGCAACACGTAATACGGCACGCCGGTTTTCTCATCGACCATCTGGTCGGCGGAGATCAGGCTGACTTCGCCGGGCACGCGCGGGGTTTTGCTCTGGTTGAACGCGGTAAACAGAATGTCCACCGGCAAATGCGTGCCGACCTTGTCGATCAGGTTGATCGGCAAGTGCCCTTCCACTTCCAGGGTGGTGCCTTGCGGAACGATCTCCAGCAGGGTTTCGCCCTGACGCACCACAGCGCCTTCGGTGTGCACGCCGAGGTTGACTGCCACGCCATCGGCGGTGGCGAGGATCTCGCTGTGTTGCAGATCGAAACCGGCGGAGGTCAGCTGTTCGGACAGCGTCACGCTTTTCAGCTGCGCGTCGGCCAGTTGCGTACGCACTTCCTTCTGGTATTCCTCGCCGTGCTGCTGCAACTTCAGGCGCGATTCAAGGATGCCCTGCTCCACGCGCCCGCTTTCACCGGTGTTTTCCGCCAGCTGCTGCTGCACCTGCGACAGTTGCCGCTGGTAGTCCATCAAACGGTTGCGCGGGATGTAGCCGTTGTCGGCCAGCGGTTGCAGGTTGCTCAGTTGCTGTTGCAAAGAGCTGGCCTGGGCATTGAGGTCGCTGCGGGCGCGGCGCATGCCGGCCAGTTGCGCAGTGGCGCCTTCGATATTGGCGCGCAGTGCCGCTTGTTCCCGGGAGAACGCTTCGCGGCGGCTGCTGAACAGTTGCCGCTGGCCTTCCAGCACCAGCGCTAGGCGCGGGTCCGGGTCGTTGCTCAATTCAGGCGGAAAGGTCACTTGTTTGAGGTTGTCGCGCTCGGCCTGCCAGCGCGCGAGGCTGGCCCAGGCCATGCGGTACTGCGCCTGCAGCGATTGCACGTCGGCAGCCACTTGCGTCTGATCGAGGCGGAACAGTGGCTGGCCCTGCTTCACGATCTGGCCTTCGCGCACCAGAATACGGCTGACCACGCCACTGCTCATCGACTGCACAGCCTTGCGCTTGCCCGAGACCACCACCGTGCCCTGCACCGGAATGCCCTGATCCAGCGGCGCCAGTGCCGCCCAAGTGAAGAAACTGCCAGCGCCGACGATGGCCAGGATCCAGCCCAGGCGCGCGAAGAATTTCGCATCGCGTTCCGGGCGCTCGGTGAGGTAGGCGTGTTCCATGTTCGCTTCGTTTTCAGTGTTCATGCTGGCGCTGCTCATACACCCGAATTCCTTGTCGTGGGCTGATACTGCCGGCTCATGCTGAGCCCGCCCGGTGCTTGTGCGGCTTTTTCGCGTTGCTGTTCCTGCTGACCGGAAAGTGCTTTGAGCACATCCTGACTCGGGCCGAACGCCTGCAAACGACCATCGTTGAGCACGAGCAATTTGTCAGCCTGAGCCAGCACCGAAGAACGGTGCGTGACCAGAATCACCGTGGTGCCTTGCGCCTTGAGTTGCGCAATGGCGCTGGCCAATGCCGCTTCGCCGACGGTGTCGAGGTTGGAATTGGGTTCATCGAGCACCACCAGACTCGGCGTGCCGTACAGCGCACGGGCCAGGGCGACGCGCTGTTTCTGGCCACCGGACAAGCCGCTGCCGTCCTCGCCCAGTTGCGTGTCGTAGCCTTGCGGCAAGCGCAGGATCATTTCGTGAACGCCGGCCTGTTGCGCGGCAGCTACGACTTTTTGCGGAACGGCTTCGCTGAAGCGCGCAATGTTCTCGGCGATGCTGCCGCTGAACAGCTCGATGTCTTGCGGCAGGTAACCGATGTAAGGACCAAGCTGATCGCGGTTCCAGCGATGAATATCAGCGCCGTCGAGGCGCACGGTGCCGCCCAGCACCGGCCACACGCCGACCAGCACTCGAGCCAGCGTCGATTTGCCGGAACCGGAAGCGCCGAGCACACCCAGCACTTCACCAGCACTCAGATTGAAATTGACCATGTGCAAAGTGGCTGCACGCTGCCCGGGCGGGCCGGCGCTGACTTGTTCGAAGGTGATCTGGCCTTTCGGTGCCGGCAGTGCCATCGCCTCGTCGCTGGGTGGAAACGCCTGCAACAGCGCATCGAGACGGCGGTAAGCCAGCTTCGCCCCGCTCCACTGTTTCCAAACGGCGATAAGCTGATCGATCGGGCTCAGCACGCGGCCCATCAGGATCGAACCGGCGATCATCATCCCCGCCGTCATGTCGCCCTTGATCACCAGCAACGCGCCCAGGCCCAGCACCAGGGATTGCAGACACAGGCGCAGGGTCTTGCTCAGCGAACTGATCACCGCCCCGGTGTCGCTGGCCTGGTTCTGCAAGCCGAGAAAGCGCGAATGCACCCCGAACCAGCGCTTGCGCAGCGAGCCGAGCATGCCCATCGCCTGAATGGTTTCGGCGTTGTGCAAGTGGCTGGTGGCCAACTGGCTGGACTGCTGGGAAAAACCGGCGGCTTCGCCCAGCGGTTTTTTGGTCATGTATTCGTTGAGGCAGGCCAGTGCGATCAGCAGCAACGCGCCCGCCGTCGCCAACACGCCGAGCCAGACGTTGAACAGGTAGATGACAAACAGATAAACCGGGAACCACGGCGCATCGAAGAAGGCGAACAGCGCCGGGCCGGTGACGAACTGGCGAATGTGGGTCAGGTCGCCCAGCGACTGCCCGGCGTTGCCTTCGCCCTTGAACAGGTTGCGCTCGAACGCGGCCTGATAGACGCGCAGATTGAAGCGACGCTCCAGCTGGCTGCCGATGCGGATGACGATAAAGCTGCGGATCACTTCCAGCAGCCCGATAAAGGCGAAGAAACCGACCACCATCAACGACAGCATTGCCAGGGTGGTTTCGTTCTGTGACGACAGCACCCGGTCGTAAACTTGCAGCATGTAGATGGACGGCACCAGCATCAACACGTTGATCAGCGCGGTGAAACAACCGACGCTGATCAGAATGCTTTTATAGTCGCCCAATGCCTTGATTAACGGAGCGGTGGCAGGAGACTTCGCCATCTTCATTGATTCTTCCTGAATTCATGCCTCGTCATTACCGGACGAGCATTCCATTGATATTCCGCCTGCCTGCCAAAGATGACTTGCAAGTAGCGCTTACAATTTCATAACAACTTGACCCGATGCCGCGCTTATAACGCACGACCACTGGCTTATATCAACTTTCTTTCACTCGACAACCATTGCCTACTGCGCTGCGCGCTCTAACGTAATAAGCAGTCCGGCGCTCAAGGCCTTTGTATAAATGCCATCACGCTGGCGGCTGAAGAAGGCGATCCTCGAACCTTCCTTGCCGGTGATGGAAATGCCATCGGGCTCTGGAAACCAGCCGATTGGCGCTTCGCCCAACCACGCGGCCAGACATTCAGTGCCCTCGCCCAAGGTCTGGTTCGGCGCAAGCTCGACCAGGCAAGTGTTCGAGGGCTTGTCTTGCAGCGACCGCGTTTCGGGTGTGTCGCTGTGACCGGTCAAAGTGGCCTGCCAGCGCCCGGCGAATGCCGAGGGTTCTTCGAGTCTGAGGCTGCTTGCCATGCTTGTCGCTCCGGTCATCATCAGCGTGACTGCCATCAGCCATGCCATCGTCGTGTCAGTTAAAACGTATCGAGTCATAGGAAACTTCACTTCCGCTCGTAGCCTTGCTCGGCGATCAGGCCGATGCAAGCGAAGAAAGCGACGCACGAGGCGCCGCTTTCCTCTCACATCACGCGACGATGTCGCTGGTCGCTGCCTGGCCCACGGTGCTGACGATAAAGTCAGCCACGCCATGCCCGGAGAAATCCACCGACAACAGGCTGTTGCCACCCGACGAGGTCAACACTGCGTCGCCGGCCGAACCGGTGAAGCTGTTGACGAAGTGCAGGCCCGCGCCGTTGGTGATGCCGGTCAGGTCGATTTTGTCCAGACCGCTGACGAAATCGAGAATCTGATCGATCGCCCCCGGCTTGGAGTCCGAACTGGCGGCGAACACGAAAGTGTCCGAACCGGCGCCGCCCCACAGTTTGTCGGCACCGCCAGCGCCGTACAGGATGTCGTTGCCGGCACCACCCTTCAGTTCGTTGGCCACGCTGTTACCGATCAACAGATCGCTGCCCGAACCACCAATCGCGTTCTCGATGACTGCGCCCTTGGCGATCGACACGTTGCCGACCATGCCGCCAACGTCGGAGAACGAAGCGCTATTGAGGTTGATCTTCTGGTTCTGGGTGAAACCGGAGAAATCCAGGGTGTCCTTGCCGCCGGCATCCCAGACCGAGAACACCACTTTGTCGCTCGACGACGAAGCGCTGAGGAAGTCGCGACCGGTATTGGAGTTGAAGCCGTAGGTGGTGTCGCCGGTGCGGGTCGTGGTGTTGGCGCCGTAGAGCTTCTGGATTGCGGCGATGTCATCCATCAGCGGGCCGGACGAATAGGCTTCGACGCCGGCCTTGCTGAAGTTCTGGTTGGTGTTGCTCTCGCTCCAGTAACTCATGACGCTGTAGCCACGGGTGTCCTGGCCATAAGTCGCATCGGTGTAGGTCGGGTTGCCGTTGCCGGCGTTGTAGTCGCCGGGGTGCGCAAGGCCAAGGGTATGGCCGATTTCGTGGGTCAGGGTCTGACGACCGTAGTTGTTCAGTTCCGGGTTCTTGTTCTGCGTGTAACCGCTGTTGATCAAGTACCACGAGGTGCCGTCATAACCAGCGCCGGTTCCCGGCAGATAGGCAAACGCCGCAGCGCCATCCTGGCCACCGCTGTAGTTACCGAAGGTCATGTGCCCGTCGCCGCCCGAGGCTCTCTCGGTGAAGGTGACATTGGCCACGTCGGCCCAGGACTGCATGGCGAGCTTGGCCTGCGCCTGCTGCTGTGCGCTGAACTGACTGAACCCGCTGATGCCGTGCTTGTTCATCGTGCTGTTCGAGGCCGAGGTCAGGAACGTGTAGGTCAGTTCGATCTTGCCGCTGCCGTCCTTGTCCTGGTAGGCAGCGCCGTCACGCAGCAGTTGCGTAGCCGCCTGGTCGACGGTGTACGAGGGTTTGCCATTGACCGTGAGGTTGCCGCCGCGGTCGTACTGATGGCTGAAGCTATTGATCTGGTTGTACGCCGAGCTGAAGGCAGCCAGCTGGAAAGCTTGTTCGGCGGAATCAACAGCATTGGTTTTAACTTTCGACATAAACACACTTCCTTGTTTAGCAATGGAACAGTTTTTGTCCGACAGGACGATCTTTGGCGAGATCGTCCTATCACTCGCCCAATGGAGGCGTAACGAACCTGACACAATTGGAAATCTGTCGTAAAGAGTTTTTTTGCGATCCAATTTGGCTATATCAGGAAACTGCCGTAAACAAAGCGCGCGGGGAGGAAAGATTGTTTTTAGTTGCGATGAGGGTGGAAATTGTCTGACGATTTTCTATTTAAATATTAAATATCGCTAAGTTTGAATTTGTTGGGCAAGTCACACTTTCCGTCAGCGGTGCCAGTGCTTTGATATCAACTATCCTGATTCATTGAATAACGAATGTGGGAGCGAGCCTGCTCGCGAAGACGCCAAGCCAGTCAACATAAGTGTCGAATGACAAACCGCTTCGCGAGCTGGCTCGCTCCCACAGGGGTCTTGTATGTTGGCCTGAAAAAACTCAGCTACCGGTGCGAATCTTGTTCCAAACCCGTGTCCGGATCCGGTCGATATTCAGCGGCATCGCTTCCAGCGCGAACAGCTTGTCCATCATTTCCGGGCTCGGGTAAACCTTGGTGTCGTTCTTGATCGCCGGGTCGATCAGTTTGTCGGCTTGTTCGTTGCCATTGGCGTAATGCACGTAATTGGTGATGCCGGCCATGACATCGGGGCGCAGCAGGTAATTCATGAAGGCGTAGCCGGCCTTTTCGTCTGGTGCGTCGGCGGGCATGGCGACCATGTCGAACCAGATCGCCGCGCCCTCCTTGGGAATCGCATAACCGATCTCGACGCCGTTCTTGGCTTCCTTGGCGCGGTTCTCCGCTTGCAGGATGTCGCCGGAAAAGCCCACCGCTACGCAGATGTCGCCGTTGGCCAGGTCACTGGTGTACTTCGAAGAATGGAAGTAGCTGACATAGGGCCGCACTTTCATCAACAGGGCTTCGGCTTTTTTGTAGTCTTCGGGATTTTTGCTGTGGTGCGGCAGGCCCAGATAGTTGAGCGCCGCCGGGAGCAGTTCCGGGCCGTTGTCGAGGATCGCCACGCCGCATTTTTGCAGCTTTTCCATGTATTCGGGCTTGAAGATCAGGTCCCAGGAATCCACCGGCGCGTTGTCGCCCAGCACCGCTTTGACCTTGGCGATGTTGTAGCCGATGCCAGTGCTGCCCCACAGATAAGGGAAACCGTGCTCGTTGTTCGGGTCGTTGGTCTGCAAGGCTTTGAGCAGCGCCGGGTTTAGATTCTTCCAGTTCGGCAACTGACTCTTGTCGAGTTTCTTCAGCGCCCCACCCTGAATCTGCCGCGCCATGAAGTGGTTCGACGGAAAAACCACGTCGTAACCGGATTTGCCGGTCATCAACTTGCCGTCGAGGGTTTCGTTGCTGTCGTAGACGTCATAGGTGACGCCGATGCCCGTGTCTTTCTGAAAATTCTTCGTGGTGTCCGGGGCGATGTAGTCGGACCAGTTGTAGACCTTGACCGTCTCGGCTGCATGACTGACGGAAGCGGCCAGCAGCAGCGGCGCCAATGCGAGGGTTTTCTGGATCATGGGGCGATTCCTGTATGGGCTTTTTTTGTTGGCAGGCAATCAAAGGATCAAACAATCAGAAAATCAGCACGTAGCTCTTGCGCACGGTTTCCTGGATATCCCAGGTCCCGAGCGTGTTGGCTGGCAACATCAGTGCGTCGCCGCCTTGTATGTGCAGGGTTTCGCCGCCACCGTCGGGGGTGAAGGTGCAGCGCCCGGAAATGAAATGGCAGAACTCCTGCGCGGTGATCTGCCGCCGCCAGCGGCCCGGGGTGCATTCCCAGACGCCGGTTTCGACACCGTCGTCGCGCTCGACACTGGTGGTCGAGGCAATTGCGACGGGTTCGCCGAGGGGCACGGCGACCGGGTTGGATTCTTCGAGCTCAAGCGTGGCGGTGTTCTTGAATTGGGTGATGCTCATGGCGTGACCTGTTTATTGAGGGAAACGGCGTTCAGTGCATGAAACCTTCCATGAACCCGGCGACTTGGCTGGCGAGCTTGCGCCGCCAGGGCGCGGTCGCGGGATTGGCCAGGGTCTGGTCTTCGTGCACGAAACTTTTGATGATCGCGTTGTAGCCGAGCCAGCGGCATGGCTCTGGCTCCCAGGCACGCAGCGCATGAATGCCACCGTCGGGCAGGACCCACGGTTGTTGGGTCAGCTCGCTGTCGCGCTCAAGAATCAGATCGGCCAGCGTCCGGCCGCCGAGATTGCTGGCACCGACGCCCTCGCCGCCATAACCGCCCGATAGCGTGATGCCGTTGGCGCGGTCGCAAAGCATGTGCGGCTTGAAATGCCGCGACATGCCAAGGTTGCCGCCCCAGGCGTGGGTGATCTGCACATTTTTCAGCTGCGGGAACAGTTCGCCGAACAGATAGCGGCGCAACTCGACTTCATCGCGGGTGAGGTTGAAGTCATGGCGCAGCTTGCCGGCGAACTGATACCCGCCACGGGCGCCGAAGATCAGACGATTGTCGGCACTGCGCTGGCCGTAGGTGACCTGGCGGCTGAATTCACTGAAGGCCTGGCCGCGATTGAGGCCGATTTCGTCCCAGGTCGCAGCGGACAGCGGCTCGGTGGCGACAATCAGGCTTTGCACCGGCAATTGATAACGGCCAAGTGGCGGCAAGGTCACCGAATAACCTTCCACCGCCGGGACGATCCAACGGCTGCGCACGCTGGCCTTGGCGGTACGCAGACTGCCGGGTTGCCAGTGGGTGACCGGGCTGTTTTCGTAGATTTTCACGCCCATGTTCTGCACGGTCCGCGCCAGACCACGGACCAGTTTCGCTGGGTGAATGGTCGCGACATGGGGGGCGAAGATGCCGCCGTAGGGCTTGGCCACGCGGATCTGCTGGGCCAGCTGCTCGGGACTGAGCCAGCGGTAGTCGTTATCGGTAAGGCCTTGGGCGTGCAGCTTGCTCAGGTAATCGCGCAGAACGGTTTCCTGCTCTGGGTAGCGCGCGGCACAATAAAGCACCCCGCCCTTACGGTAATCGCAGTCGATGCCTTCGCGTTCGAGGACGATCTCCACTTCATCGGGGATGCTGTGCAGCAGATCGAACGACGCCCTGCGCTGCTGCGGCGATAAGCCTGCGAGCAAACGATCCTCGCCCAGCAAATTACCCATCAGCCAGCCGCCATTGCGTCCGGACGCACCGAACCCGGCGGTTTGCGCCTCGACGATGGCGATATCCAGGCCGGGCGCCTGTTTTTTCAGGTAGTACGCCGTCCACAGTCCGGTGTAACCGGCGCCGATGATGGCCACGTCGACATCCAGGTCACGCTCAAGCGCAGGCCGCGCCAGCAGCGGTTCATCGAGCTGATCCATCCACAAACTGATCGTGCGCCACGCCGACATGCCAGACTCCGCCACTGAAAACCTTCGATGGCGTCGATCCTAGTGGCTGCCTTCAGTGGATGTCTTGCGCGCGTGCCCGCAGAGAAATTTGTTTGGCGTAGGCCTTGGGCGACTGGCCGGTGTGTTCGCGAAAGCATTTATAGAACGCTGACAACGAATTGAAGCCGGCGGCAAACGCCAGCTCGTCGACGCGCAACGGCGGCGTGGCGCTGTCCAGCGCACGCAGCAAATGCTGCAGGCGCGCCTGATTGACGTAGCGATAAAAGCTTTGCCCGAGCACCTGATTGAGCAGATAGGAGATCTGATTACGGCTGTACCCGCACTCCTTCGCCACCCGTTGCAGGTCAAGCTCAGGGTCCAGATAGGGCTGCTGCTTTTCGAAATACTGCTGCAGGTCTTCGGCCATGAAACTCAGCTGCCGCGGTGACAGACCCAGCCGACTGACCGCCGGACGCTGACTCTGTGCCGAACTGCCGTCGGCTTGAGTACGCACCAGCGAGGCGTACTCGTTGACGCGCCAGATCAAGCCGTCCTTGACCGTGATCGCTTCGCTGGAGCGAAACGACACCAGGCCGTCGCCGCCACGCAAAGTCACCTCGTACTGAATGAACGCGGTGTTGCCATCCACCCGGATTCGGTCGCAATGTTCGAGCAGTTCGTCGGATTCTCGCGGCATGCTCACGCGCACGTATTCGCGTAACTCATCCAGACCGAGCACCCGGTTCTGAAAGAAATCGTTGTACTGGATATCGGCGTGATACAGCGCCATGACGCTGTCCAGATCCCGGTGTTTCCAGCTCAGGTGATAGCGCATGACCGTGGCGGCCGTGGCCTGGGTCTGTTCTGGGCCGTCGTCATCGGCGTGCATAAGCGGCTCGGCGAAAAAGAACCGAGCTTGCCCAACTTCCTCTGCCGCTTCAATGAAAAATCCATGGTGGCGTTTTGGCGATAATCGATCAGCCAGTGACTTACATCAAAAAATGCGAATCAATCGCTAAACGGACTGAAAAAACTCACAGTTTTTTCACACACGGATGCTACTTTTAAAGCTCAAGCACTGGTTGAGCCAATGAAGGCTCTTCCCACCTAACATGAGCAAAAGGAAGCGCTCGATGAAGCAGGCGGGCAACACCATGAATAAAGGGTTCAGCAAAGTCACCTTTCCAAACGCTTGCCAGCTGATGCGCTGGCATTTTCATCCCATGGGTTTCGAGGCGACGATGGATGCGCCGGGCAGCATGATCGCCCGTCTTTTCGATCGGGCCAGCGGCGAAACCATGATCGCCATCGCTGGCATTCCCTGCGCAACGGTGATGAACGCGGCGGACGTCGAGCGCATGATCGAAGCCATCGAGGATGAGCTGGAAGCCTTCACTCCTCCGGAATCTCTCAAGAACTACGCATAAACACCTGATTTAAAACAAAAAGCCCGCAGCGATGCGGGCTTTTTATGGGTCAGGCGCTGGTCTTTTCCTTTTCGCGTCGATGGTCGACGAAGAAGGGTTTGCCCTTGGCGACTCGATCCGACGCCCTCGGCATGTTTACCGCCTGGCTGTCCTGCGGTTCGACGTACCAATAGCAATGGCTGACGGCGCGTGTGATACCGACGTAGGCAAGGCGCAGGATTTCGTCCTTTTGCGCAGTGTCATAAGGCTCGCTGTCGCCGCTTTTGCCCAATCCCGCCATGCGATAGACCTGATTCTTGTACGGAGAACTGGTCAGATGCTGGCAATCACCCAGCAGAAATACTGCATCAGCCTGCAAGCCTTTGGCGCTGTGATAGGTCAGCTGTTTCAGCCGCCGCGCATCATAGGGCAAGCTCGAATCTACATTAAGTACAGGCTGAATATGCTGCTCTATCAATAACTTATCGCCGCTTTTTCGATAAAGCATCAAGATTGAATCGCCGCGCCGGTAATGCTCGGCCAGGCGCTGACCCAATGCTTCATCGTCCCGCTCAAGCACGTTGACCGGGTGAAGCGGCTTGGGCTCACCACTGGCCTTGGCCTTCTTGCCTGCGATTGCCGGCGCTGCACGGACAATGTGTTCGGCGGCGTCGATGATGTGCTGATGGCTGCGATAGTTGTCACTGAGCATCACTCTTGTGGTGCTCGGTGAAGGAAATTCCTTATTGAACTCCATGAAGTAACTCGGCGAGCTGCCGCGCCAACCGTAAATCGACTGCCAGTCATCGCCAACACACAATAGCGACGAACGCTGCGCCCCTCGCCCAACGTGCATGGCCTGGCCACGGCTGCGGATTTCATTGAGGCTGGCGCGAATCCACGAAACGATCTGCGGCGATACGTCCTGGAACTCATCGATCATCAAATGCGCCATAGGCCGCAGCAACTCATCGCTGAGCAGCTTGAGGTTTTCCGGCGAGCGCTCGCTGAACAGCGCGAACATGCGGTTGTAGGTCATCACTGGCGGCTTCTGATCCAGCAAGTGATCTTCAAATGCGCGCCAGAACAGGCTCAGGGCTTCAAAGAAAAAGCGATCGGGATCGTCCTTGGCGAAGCTCATCCGACTGACCGCGTCCGGTACATCCAGGCCGAGGTTTTCGATAAAGCCTGCTGCGGCGATAAAACAATCCAGCAATGGCGCCGATACCAGCTCGCCTTTGACCTTGTAATCGAAGCCGGGACCGGCGCTGGCATCTCCGGCCAACGTCGCAAGAACGCGCCTGGATGACTCGTAACTATCAAGCCATATCAATGGCTTACGGCAGAAAGCTTGAAACAGGGTGCGCTTGACCGCCCACTCTGCACGGACACTCAGCTTGGCGTTGGGTCGGGTCAGCTGGGCGTTTTCCCTGGGATCAAAGCCGAGCACCACCCAGGCATCGAGGCTGGGAATATAGCCGTGAGCGTGGAACTTCGAACCATTGATTTCGAAGGCCTGCCGATTCGGTTCGATGCCTTTGATCGGCCACGCCCCTGCGCGAAACCACAGATCCTCAATCACATCGCAGAGCTCTTCATCGCGCTTGGCCGCCAGTTCGGTGACCGCCATGCGTTTCTGCACATCGGGGTGATCGCGTTCCAGTTCCTTTAATTGCAAACCCGCGCGGGACAGCGGCTGGATCAACTGGCGGAAACGCTCATCGTCGTTGAACAGCCGGTGATAACAAGCATTAAGTTGCTGGCGCTGCGCGTCATTGATGCGCAGGTCAAACGGATTGCTGTCGACCTCCTCTGCGCCGCTTTGCGGGCGATCGCTGAGGTTCTCGAAGGCCTGCAAACGCTCGAAACCCGGCAGGCTGCGCACCATCGGCAGGATGCGTGAGTGGAAGGTTCTGACCAGCTCGCGGGCCTGTTTGAGGTTCAGCGGCTGCCCCCACAGCGTAAAGATTTCGATGAGTTTGTTGATGAAGTCCTTACGCGATTCGCGGGTGAAGGTCACCACGGTCATCGAATCCAGCTCAAAACCCAGATAATGTCTGAGCAAGAGAATGCGCAGCACCAGCGTGGTCGATTTGCCAGCGCCGGCACCGGCCACCACCGAGGTGGACGGCGTATCGCTGAAGATCATCTTCCACTGTGCGGCGCTGGGCTGGGCGTGGGCCGGGAGCAAACGGGCAACGTCAGCCTTGATGCGCTTCTTCAGTTCCGCCGTCAGCGGCAGGCGCCAGTCATCGAACAGGTTGCTATCGACGCTGGGCGGCCGATGCTCGGTGTTGCGGCTGTCGCGAATCAGCAGAACCTGGCGGCCTTCCTCCAAACCCTCAAGCTTGCCCTCCTTGAAACCGTATTCGACGCCAGCGGTGTGGCCACTGCGAAATCCGTCGGCTTGCCCGTGCAGCCACGACGCCCGGTGCTGGGCGCGCAGCTTGGTCAACCCGTGACCAAAGAATCGCGCGGCCAGACGTTTGAACCAGGGCATCTCGGCCAGTGGACGAAGTTCAGGGGGAAGATCGGGAATGTGTTGCGCCACGCTGACGGACTCCAGGGTGTGAGGCTGTGGCGGCTATGGTGTCTGGATTTGCCGTCCAGTTCTAGCGAAATGCTTACAGGTCATCGGTTTAGGCGACGAATTGAAAGTCGGATGAGACGATTTCGAGGCGCCTTCCTATCAAATAACCTGATCATGATGCGGCAGTTTTTGCGCTTTTTATCGATGATTGCTTGATAGATGATCGTCGTCATCAACCACGGGGCCCGCCCCCTGACGACCCTTATTAGGAGACGATCATGCTTGAACTCAGACCCTTCAGCTCGCTGGGCGGCGCCCATCATGGCTGGCTGGACGCGCATCACCACTTTTCCTTTGCCGAATACTACGATCCGCAGCGGATGAGCTGGGGCAACCTGCGCGTGTGGAACGACGACATCATCGCCGCAGGTACCGGTTTCCCGCAGCATCCGCACCGCGACATGGAAATCATCACTTACGTGCGAGAAGGTGCCATCACGCACCAGGACAACCTCGGCAACAAGGGCCGCACCGAAGCTGGCGACGTGCAAGTGATGAGCGCCGGCACCGGCATCGCTCACAGCGAATACAACCTGGAAGACAAGGAAACCAAGATCTTCCAGATCTGGATTCTGCCGACCGAAACCGGTGCGCCGCCGTCGTGGGGCGCCAAGCCGTTTCCTAAAGGCGAGCGCGAAGGTTTTGTGACGCTGGCCAGCGGCAAGGACGGCGACGATGAGAGCCTGCACATTCGTGCCAATGCACGTCTGGTGGCGGCGAACATCAAGGCCGGTGAAACCGCCGAATATCGGCTCGACGAAGGGCGTCGCGCCTATCTGGTTCCGGCCACCGGCGTGATCGAAGTCAATGGCTTGCGTGCCCAAGCGCGTGACGGTGTGGCGGTGGCCCATGAGCAAGTGCTGACGGTCACGGCGATCGAGGACAGCGAGATCGTACTGGTCGACCTGGCTTGATCTGAAGGCAATAAAAAAGGGCAACCATTACGGTTGCCCTTTTTCATGTGCGCATCACTTAGTGGAAATAGCGCCATCCACCAACGTTTGCGCTTCGGCCACCAGTTGCTTGAGGTGGTCATCGCCGAGGAAGCTTTCGGCGTAGATCTTGTAGATGTCCTCAGTGCCCGACGGACGCGCGGCGAACCAGCCGTTCTCGGTCATGACTTTCAGACCGCCGATGGCCTGATCGTTGCCCGGTGCATGGCTGAGGATGCTCTGAATCTTTTCGCCCGCCAGCTCGGTCGAGGTGACCTGTTCCGGCGCCAGCTTGCTCAGCAGTGCCTTCTGCTCAGGGTTGGCCTTGGCGTCGACGCGTACCGAGAACGGTTCGCCCAGTTCGTCGGTCAGCGCGCGGTAGGCCTGGCTTGGATCGCGCCCGGTGCGCGCGGTCATTTCGGCGGCGAGCAAGGCTGGAATCAAGCCGTCCTTGTCAGTGCTCCATACACCGCCGTCCTTGCGCAGGAACGAGGCGCCAGCACTCTCTTCACCGCCAAAACCCAGCGAGCCATCGAACAGACCGTCGGCGAACCATTTGAAACCGACCGGCACTTCGTACAGGCGACGGCCCAGGCGCTTGGCCACGCGGTCGATCAAACCGCTGCTGACCACGGTTTTGCCGACAGCGGCATCAGCGCGCCATTGCGGACGGTTCTGGAACAGGTAGTCGATGGATACCGCCAGATAGTTGTTCGGCGCGAGCAAACCACCGGACGGCGTGACGATACCGTGGCGGTCGTGGTCCGGATCGCAGGCGAATGCCACGTCGAAACGCTCTTTCAGGCCAATCAGGCCCTGCATCGCGTGGCTGGACGATGGGTCCATACGGATTTGGCCGTCCCAATCGACGGTCATGAAACGGAACGTTGAATCGACCTGTTTATTCACCACTTCCAGGTCGAGACGGTAGTGTTCGGCGATGGCCGACCAGTAGCGCACCCCTGCTCCGCCCAACGGATCGACACCCAGACGCAGCTTGGCGTCGCGGATGGCATCGAAGTCGATGACGTTGATCAGGTCGGCGACATAGGTGTTCAAGTAATCGTGACGATGGGTCGTGCTGGCCTTGAGCGCTTGCTCGTAGCTGATGCGTTTGACCCCGGCCAGTTTGTTCGCCAGCAGCTCGTTGGCCTTGGCTTCGATCCACTTGGTGATGTGGGTATCGGCCGGGCCACCGTTGGTTGGGTTGTATTTGTAGCCACCGCTCTGTGGCGGGTTGTGCGACGGCGTGATGACGATACCGTCCGCCAGGCCAGAGGTACGGCCGCGGTTGTAGCAGAGAATGGCGTGAGAAACTGCCGGGGTCGGCGTGTACTCATCGCCTTCGGCGATCATCACGGTGACGCCGTTGGCGGCGAGGACTTCCAGCGCGCTGGCGCCGGCCGGGGTCGACAATGCATGGGTGTCGATGCCGACGAACAGCGGGCCGGTGATGCCCTGGGCTTCGCGATACAGGCAGATCGCCTGGCTGATGGCCAGAACATGCCATTCGTTGAAACTCAAATCGAACGAACTGCCGCGGTGGCCGGAGGTGCCGAACGCCACTCGCTGGGTAGAAATCGATGCATCAGGCTGGCCGGTGTAATAGGCCGTAACCAGTCGCGGGATATCGACCAACAGTTCTGCCGGTGCCGGTTTGCCCGCAAAAGGACTGAGTGTCATGCAAAAACCTCTGAAATCGGAGTGGTTCAGGAAATGCAGCGCAGTTTACTGGCAGTTTGACCACTGTGCGACGGGATGTATCCGAAACTCGCCCGATGTTTTTTAACGTTATTGACCGGGCGACAGGCGCAAGGCATCACCGAGCAAGCCGATGACACTCGGCAGATCCCGCTCGCCGTGGTGCAACGCGCTTATCCGCAGATGATCCGCATGCAGACCTTGCAGGCTGAACAGCTCGCCGGGGGCCACGATGATCTGTTGCTTGAGCAGGCGACGGAACACATTCGCCATGTCGACCGGCCGTAACGAACGCACCCACACCGTCGCCCCGCCCTGCGGCTCGACTATCTGCAGCGTATCGCCCAAACGTTCGTGCAGAACCTGGATCAACACGGCTCGCCGCTCACCCAGCATTCGCCGCAGCACAGATAAATGCTGATCAAGCCGCCCGCCATTCAACAACCGGGCAATCGCCTTTTGGCGGATTGGCGACAAGCGAAATGCGCGCAGCAGAAAATGGCGTTGCAGCGCCTCACGCCAATGACGCGACAGGACAAAGCCGAATGGCGCTTCAGCGCCGATGAATTTCTCGAAAGTGGAAAACACCAGCAGACGCTCAGGATCAAGCCAACTGCGCAAACGCTGTGAATCATTGCGCTCGTCAAGCTCGCTGTAGCAGTCGTTTTCCAGTACCCAGACGCCATGTTGATTGAGCAACTGCGCGGCGGCCTGCTGACGCTCATGGGTGAAACCCTTGCCGTGGGGCATGCTCAGCACTGAAGACAAAAGAACCAGACGTACTGGCTCGTTCTCCAGCAGCGATTGCAGTACCGACAGATCAAGCACGCCTTCGGCCAGCAATGGCCATTCGATCACGCGCACCCCGCACGACTCGAGCAGACGCAATATCACCCAGTCGCACGGTGATTCGACAATTACGCTGGCGTGACGCAATTCGAGCACCGAAATCAGAATTTCCAGGACCCCGCGCAGATCAGCACCGATATAGATGTCATCGGCATGCCAGAAATGCTCTGTCGAACTCGTGTACCGCGCTGCCAGGGCAACCCGCAACTCCAGCTCTCCGCAAGGTTGCACGAATGTCTGTAGCTGACGCGGATATTGGCGCAGAAGCTCACGTTCCAACGTCAACAACGGACTGTCCAGCGGTTGCAGCGAGGCCGGTTCGTCGGCGCTCAACACACACATTCCGGGACGTCTGGCGTTGACGTACACGGTCTCCAGCAGATCATTGCCGTTGCCGGGCGCATCCATGCTGAACAGCGCTTGCGCGTAATACCCTGACTTGGCTATCGAATAGACTCGACCTTCCTTCTCCAGAAGCGAATAGGCGTACTGCACCGTTGAAATGGAGACATTCAGTCGATCCGCCAGTTGTCGCAAGGAAGGCATGCGTACCGCCGTACCACCTCCGGCGTCATCAATCAGCGTGGTCAGATATCGATAAACTGCCTGATAAACAAAGTCGTTGTCCCGCGCGCTTTTCACACCCTCATTTCCGTAGATATCGGTTCACAACTCAGGCTCCGGCTCACCGTCAGCGTTCCGTCGACCGCTCGAATGACGAGGCCGAACCCGCCTGATCCTCAGACGCGCTCTCCGAGGCTAATTGCGTGGGCGCATGAATCTGCACAGGGCCCGTCGCATAGAGGCGGATCACCAACCTGACCGGCAACCCGCTCACTTCCGTTATCCACTTCAAAACCTGCTCCGGCGCGTGCAAGCCTTGCATGGCGCGGTGCAGGTCAGGCATCGCGACCAGCATGCCGGGATGACAGTTGCGCAGGAACCGCTCGAGACCTTTGCCGTTGTCGATGAACGGTGCAAACAGCAGGCACACCAGCTGCGTTTCGCTCAATCCGAAACCATTGATGAGGTAATCCTCGGCAAGCGCCCGCAGCTGCTCTGGCCCGCCGGCATTGTCATAGCTGGCCAGCAAGTGCTCGCAGACAGATTCGGCGACCTGTTTTCGCCGCATGTCGGCCAGCGTGTGACGAACATAATCGTCGATACCCGCCTCATAGGCGCGCCCCTCGATGAAGCGTGCGTACAAACCTCGCACGTGCGCCGAGATCAGAGGGTCAGCGAATACCGCTTCGCCCTGGTACAGCGCCAGGTCGTCAGGTTCATAACCGAGAAATTCGCCCAGCAGCGGCCAGCGATCCTCGATTTTGCCGACCATCATGTCGTTGATATCGATAAAACTGGTGCGCCGGCAGGCTTCGAACTCACCTTCCGGGCGCCACGCTATCCGGTCATCATCTGCGCGCAGCTCGCGGTAAAAATCATCACCGAGCCCGTCGAGCAGCGGAAAAAGCGCTTCGAATCCGGCATTGACCAGTTCTGGACCGGTTATTGCCACTCGCTGCATTGCACGGTTCAGGCCTTCGAGGAAATGCTGCTGACTGCCTTTGGTTTCAGTGCTGATCATGGCGTCGACACCATTGTTCCAGCGGGCGATCTGGCTGTAGTACTCGGCCGTCGCCAGATAGGCGTCATCCCATAATTCAGGCGTTTCCAGCCAGGTGCGACAGTGCCCGACCAGCAGCAGATTGACGCGACTGGCCTCACGCCCTTCGTTGCTCACAGGCGTGCGATGGTCGAACGGCAGCACTTCGCGGTTATCCACCATCAGCACCTCGACCCGCGGATCGTCATAAAGAAACAGCGCGCTGTAGCTGCGATGCAGGTTTTGCAGGGCGAGCGGGCTGTCGCCACTCCAGCGCAGGGAAGCCACACGCAACTGGAAGGTTGCCGGAGCACGTCCGGCAATGGTCAACTGCGCAGCCCGGAGCAAGGCCAGGGTGTAGCAGCCGTCACGCAGGCCGGACTGAGGCACCAGCACCTTGAATTGCCCAATGTTTTCCATGCCGCCTGCGGCCACCACCAGGCGCTGTATCAACAACTGCAATGCCGTACGCTCGGCTCGGGAAAAGAAACTCAGCAGACGCTGCAATACTTGCTGATAGACATAGTTCATTGCCTGATCATGGATCGTGCTCATCGGTATTTACCCGGTATCAAAAGTTTCATGCCGCGCAGACATGACAATGGGCGCGCGGCAATTGGATCAATAAGTAATAGACGCTGAAATGCTAACACTTACAAAGTTGTAGTTATTTGAAACACTTCACCTGAATAAAGCCATCCAGATGCCAAGCGCCACGTTCAACCACCCGTATTCATTGGGCTTTCGCCATTCGCAAATGATCTGAGGAAACTTCCTACAACGTCCCACGACAAATCATTACAAGAAAAGGAGAAGCAACTTCCGAAACGCCCTACAGCAATTAAACAGAAATTGACGAAGCCAGCCGAGCCAGCCATTTGATATTGCCTTGGACAAATTGAATGCACAGCCATAGCTCATTCCTTGAGATGAAAGTAATCATTCAATTATCAGTGCTTATAGTGTGATTAGAAGATACAGATCGAAGGCAAAAACCAGTTCAGTTGCTGAAGGGCCGATGCTTCGATATCGGGAAGGGTTTACTGACAGCGGAGGATCTAAACAGAAAAGAGTCCGTGGCGGCCACGGACTCTGATGAGCGGATTTACGCGGTTTCCACTTGCAGGGCCACTCGCTCGCGGCATGGGCATTCGTCCATGTAGCGATGCGCTTCGACGAACTCGTTGAACGGGAATACACGCGTCTTGAGCGGCAGGAGCACGCGGTCAGCGGTCAACTGGTTGATGTCACGCAAAGCACGCTGCAGAGCGACGTGGTCCTGGACAATGCCCAGCTCCGGCTTGCCGGTGAAGTTGCCGATGCAGTGCACAAAGAACTGGATGTTCTTCTGAAACGCCGCACACGCCGGGAACGGGGTCTGGTTACCACCTTGCAAGCCGTACAGCACCAGACTGCCGCGTGGTGCCAGCACATCGCCGAGCAATGACATCTGCGGGCCGCCAAGACCATCGAACACCACATCGACGCCGCGGTTGTCGGTGATCTTGTTGATGCGCATCAACAGATCTTCCTCTTCGGTGACGATGACCTTCTCCGCACCGAGGGACAGCAGGTACTCCCGCTCCTCCGCCGATTTGGTCGCGGCGATCACTCGCACACCCAGCGCTTTGCCCAATTGCACAAACGACGGGCCGGCGCAGTGGCTGGCGTCAGTCACCAGCGCAAATTGACCGGGTTTGACCCGTGCCAGATCGGCATAAGCGAAGTAGGCGATCAGCAGCGGCGTGTAATGCACGCTCGCTTCGATCGGGCTGAGCACATCGGGATAACGGGTCAGCGCGGTGCGCGGCAGGACGATCGACTCGCCGTACACCGGATAGTCGTTCGGGCTTTCTGCGGGAAAACTGGCCACTTTGTCGCCGACGGACAGGTCGTCGACATCAGCGCCCACCGCAGTGACCACGCCAGCCATTTCATGACCGAGGCCCGAAGGCAGACGTGCCTGGGACGACGCCAGATTCTGGCGCCACAGGGTGTCGTACCAACTGATGCCGATTGCCTCGACACGCACCTGCACTTCGCCAGGACCTGGCTGAGCAGCCGCATGCTCTTCGCATTTGAGCACCTCGGCCGGACCAAACTTGTGAAAACGGATCGTGCGGGACATCGCAAACCTCGTCAAAGTAACCTCTAATGCCATGAACTCTATCTGGGCTTTGGACCCAAGACCATCAGTGGCTATTAATAGTCGACATGCCTGTCATTGATTCCGCATCAAGGGCGGCATTGGCAAAATCCATGAAAAAAGGCCTGCCACCGTCGCAGTAAAGCTGAATTTTCCGGTGCAGAGTACCAGCCTTTCCCCGTAAGATTCATGCCGGCCATTGTTCTCATATGGTCGCCCTCGTCAAGTTTGATGACTCTGCCAGGACTCCAGATGAATCGTAATGACCTGCGTCGTGTCGACCTGAACCTGCTGATCGTGTTCGAAACATTGATGCACGAACGCAGTGTGACTCGGGCCGCGGAAAAATTGTTCCTCGGCCAACCGGCTATCAGTGCGGCGCTGTCGCGTCTGCGCAGCCTGTTTGACGATCCCTTGTTTGTCCGCACCGGCCGCAGCATGGAGCCGTCCGCCCGCGCGGTGGAAATCTTCGCCCTGCTCTCGCCCGCCCTTGATTCGATCTCGACCGCCGTCAGTCGTGCCGCCGATTTCGATCCGGCGACCAGCACGTCGGTGTTCCGCATTGGATTATCCGACGACGTCGAATTCGCCCTGTTGCCCATGCTGCTCAAGCGCCTGCGCGCCGAAGCACCAGGCATCGTCCTCGTGGTGCGGCGGGTCAACTACATCTTGATGCCTGGCCTGCTGGCCTCCGGCGAGATTTCGATCGGCGTCAGCTACACCACCGACCTGCCAGCCAACGCCAAGCGCAAGGTCCTGCGCCGCAGCGCACCGAAGCTGCTGCGCGCCGACACCGTGCCGGGGCCGTTGAGCCTCGACGACTACTGCGCCCGACCGCACGCACTGGTGTCGTTCGCTGGCGACCTCAGTGGTTTCGTCGATGAAGAACTGGAAAAACTCGGACGCAAACGGCACGTGGTGCTGGCGGTGCCACAGTTCAACGGACTCGGCACGCTGCTGGCGGGCACCGATATCGTCGCGACCGTGCCGGATTACACGGCTGAGGCACTGACGGCAGCCGGCGGTCTGCGGGCTGAAGATCCACCGCTGCCGACGCGGACCTTCGAATTGCACATGGCATGGCGTGGCTCGCAGGATAACGACCCGGGAGAGCGGTGGTTGAGGTCGCGGATTCAGATGTTTTTTGGCGATCCGGATAGCCTGTAGCCCGGACTTACTTGCCGCCAGTCACATCCAGAAAAGTACCCGTGACAAAGGAGGCCTCCGCGCTGGCCAGCCACAAGATGGCCCGCGCCACCTCTTCCGGCTGACCGCCCCGCCCCATGGGGATAGTGTCCTTCACGCGATCCACCCGCCCCGGCTCGCCGCCGCTGGCATGCATGTCGGTATAGATGTGCCCCGGGCGAATGCAGTTGACCCGAATACCCTCGCGCGCGACTTCTTTGGCAAAGCCGATGGTGAAAGTTTCCAGCGCGCCTTTCGATGCTGCGTAGTCAACGTATTCATTCGGGCTGCCCAAGCGCGCCGAGGCAGAAGAAACGTTGATCACTGCCCCACCTGTGCCGCCGTGCCGATAAGCCATGCGCTTCACCGCTTGCTGCGCGCACAGGATCGGTCCCAGAGCATTGACCGCGAAGATGCGCTGCATGCGTTCAAAGCTCAGGTCCTCCATGCGTGACTGTTTTGCCAGAACGCCAGCGTTATTGACCAGAACATCGATCCGTCCAAATGAGCGATCGAGGGCCGAGAACAGTTCAGCAACCTGCCCGGGGTCAGCACTGTCAGCACGCAGCGCGAGGCCCTTGCGCCCCAACGCTTCGATATCCGCCACCACCTCAAGAGCGGCGGACTCGTTGGCAACGTAGCTGATGGCAACGTCGTAGCCTTGCGCGGCAGCGAGTCGGGCGGTGGCGGCGCCGACTCCGCGACTGCCGCCGGTGATCAGAATCAGCGGTGCTTGCGAGACATTATCCATGCGACGTTCTCCTGAGCAGTTGGGCTGTGTCAGCCGATGATGATGGCGCCGCTGGCGATGACCACGCACGCCAGCATCCTGCGGACGGTGAGCTTTTCACCGAGGAACAAATAGCCGAGCAATGCGGCAAACAACACGCTGGTTTCGCGCAAGGCCGACACCGCGCCCAGTGGCGCTTCGTTCATGGCGTAGATAACGATTGCGTAGGCCAGCAACGAGACCAGTCCGCCGCCCACTGCGGCGAGCATTCCGGGCCGTACGGAAAACAGACTGCGAGCATCGCGCAGGCCGATATACACCAGCGGCATCAGCACGCCCCACAGGGCGCTCATCCACACCGTGTACGCGAGCGGCGCACCGGAAAGCCTGGCGCCAATGCCATCGACGACGCTGTAGGCGGCGATGAAACAACCGGTGCCCAGCGCATACGGCAGGCTCGGCACCGACAGGCTGCGCCCGCGAAAGGCCAGGGAAATGATTCCGCCGGATACCAGACCGATGCCGAGCAGCTCAGCGGGAGTAATGGTTTCGCCGGCAAACAGCACGGCGCCAAGGGTGATCAGCGCCGGTGACGAGCCGCGGGAAATCGGATAGATCTGCCCTAGATCGCCGACCCGATAGCTGCGCACCAGGAACAGGTTGTAGCCGACATGCAGCAGTGCCGAGAGCAGCGCATACCCCCAGCTCTCAGGTGCAGGCGCGGCCATGAAAAAGGTGGCAATGAGGCAGACGATGGCGATGGCCACGCACATTATTGTCATCGACCAGAGCCGATCGGCACCGCCGCGCAGTAGCGCGTTCCAGCTGGCGTGCAGGAGCGCGGCGAACAGAACGAGGAGTACGAGATGGATTGGCATGCGGCATTCTAGGCATCTCGGGCATTGGCATTACAGCGAAGTTTCCTCATTGCAGCATGAGCAAAAGCTCATGCTTCAGCGCTGGGGGTTCTGCACCTTCAATGCTTCACTGAGCAACCAGTCACGAAAACTGAGAATGTGTGCCTGGGCTTCGATGCCTTTGGGGCAGACGAAATAGTAGGCCAAAGGCGAAGGGAACGGCACATCGAACAGCCTCACCAGACGGCCATCGGCGATTTCGTTTTCGACATGGCCGCTGCGCACCAGCGCCACACCCTGGCCGAGCAACGCAGCTTCCACCGTCATGTTGGTGTCGCCAAACCTGACGCTTTCGCGCAGCGGTAAAAACTCCAGCCCGACGGACTCAAACCACACCTCCCATTTCGGCGCCAACTCGGCGCCGTCGCGGATAAGTAACGGCATCTGCAGCAACTCCGCGGGACTGCCCGGCCTGCCGACGCGCTGCAGCAGTTCGGGGCTGGCCACGGGAAACACCTGTTCGCCGAACAGGAACTCTGAATACAGGCCGGAGTAATTGCCCTTGCCCAAGCGGATTGCGACATCGGCTTCGCCATTGGCGAAGTGGATGATCTTGTCCGTGGTGTCCAGCGACACCAACAGCTCCGGGTGCAGGCGCGACAGGTTCGGCAAGCGTGGCAGCAGCCACTTCAACGCGAACGAATAGGTGGTGCTGACGGTCAGGCGAACCCTGTCCTTTTGCTCGCGCAGATCCTCCAGCGTTGCTTCAAGGCTCATGAAAAACTCGCGCACGATCAGCGCCAGCGTCGCCCCCGCTGTTGTAAGGCGTAACGCCTTGCCGCGCTCG
Source organism: Pseudomonas sp. CCNWLW23 (assembly GCF_037095675.1). Classification (NCBI taxonomy): domain Bacteria; kingdom Pseudomonadati; phylum Pseudomonadota; class Gammaproteobacteria; order Pseudomonadales; family Pseudomonadaceae; genus Pseudomonas; species Pseudomonas sp. CCNWLW23. The sequence continues at coordinate 54,254 of NZ_JBAWKM010000014.1, forward strand.
AACAATTGCAAGCCCCAAAGTTCTTCGAGGTGCCGGAGCTGGTGACTGACGGCGCTTTGGGTTACGTGCAGTTCTAGAGCGGCAGCCGTGAACGTCGGGTGCCGGGTGGCCACTTCGAAAGCCCGCAGGGTCGCGGTCGGGGGCAGGTCTCGCATATATGAAAGTTCCGGGGGTGGCAGAAGCTGACGGCATGAATATCAGCTCATGTTAGAGCGAAATGCGTTCGTATGCCTCTGGCCCCAAGTGGATTTGGTGACGATCGGGTTTGGGTTTAGCCGCAGACCCACAAATCGAAAGCCGAGAGCCGATGACAAACCTTATGGTAACGATTAGATTACCGCCGCCCCGCCAGTGGAGAGTCGGGCATTCAGTCTCTGCTCTCGTTGGCGACGACATCTGCACCAACGAAAACACCGGGATGTATCTGTCCCGTCTTTCGACTGACCATTTTTTAGGGAAAAAAACATGAGCCTGGTTTTCTGCCGTGGTTGCGCCAAGGAAATAAGTACTCTGGCACTGGCATGCCCCCAATGCGGCGCACCTCAAGCGCCACTGCATTCCATTGCCAGTGGCCCCATCATGGCGAGCGGCAACCCATACGTAGAGGCACTGAAGAAATATGCCGTGTTCACCGGACGCGCCACGCGCCGTGAATACTGGATGTTTTTTCTGATCAACATGGGCATCGCTATTGTCATGAGCGTTTTCGACGCCATGCTCAAGACCGGTGGCGCCTTGCAGAGCCTGTACAACCTGGCAATGCTGTTGCCGAGCCTCGCTGTTGGCGTACGGCGCATGCACGACACTGACCGCAGCGGCTGGTGGATTCTGCTGCCCATCGTCAACATCGTGTTTCTGGCGCAAGACAGCCAGCCTGGCCCCAATCGCTTCGGTGCCAACCGCAAAGGCTTCAACTGATCAATAGCCGCAATAGCGGATCGAAACGGCCTTCATGGCCGTTTCTTAATATATATGACTCCCCTCTCACAAAGGCCTTGCTCAATCATTGCTCGTCACGCAAGACAGATTTGCAAGAAAACACATTGTTAGCCCCCTAACGAAAGGTGCATGCTAGAGGGCTGCCTCGGCGCTTATATCATTCCGAATGATAGTTACCTTTGCTTCATTCGATTCGTGCCATCACACCTGCGCCGAGCATCATCCGCCCATCTTCAATACTTCGGCGGATTGCATCCATGGAACAATCACTCAAACATTTGCGCTTCCCGTTGGCCATGCTGGCCGTACTGGTGATGAGCGCCTGCGGCAAAACTCCGGAGACTGCCGGCGCCCCGCCCGCTGCCAAAGTCAGCGTGGCCAAGGTGCTGGAACAACCGGTCAACGAGTGGGACGAATTTACCGGGCGCCTCGAAGCGCCGGAAACCGTTGAAATCCGCCCACGGGTTTCGGGCCAGATCGATCAGGTCGCGTTCACCGAAGGCGCGCTGGTCAAAAAAGGCGACCTGCTGTTCCAGATCGACCCGCGTCCGTTCCAGGCCGAGGTACGCCGCCTCGAAGCTCTGGTTGCTCAAGCCCGCGCCACCGCCACTCGCAGCGAAAACGAAGCCGCTCGCGGCGAACGCCTGCGTACCAGCAACGCCATTTCCGCTGAACTGGCCGACTCGCGCACCAGCGCCGCCCAAGAAGCCCGCGCCGCCGTTGGTGCCCTGCAGGCACAACTGGACCTGGCCAAACTGAATCTGAGCTTCACCCGCGTGACCGCACCGATCAGCGGCCGCGTCAGCCGCGCCGAAATCACTGCCGGCAACCTGGTGACCGCCGACACCACCGCGCTGACCAGCGTCGTCTCCACCGACAAGGTCTACGCCTACTTCGACGCCGACGAACGCGTGTTCCTCAAATACACCCAACTGGCCCGCAACGGTCAGCGCGGCGCCACCACACCGGTGTACATGGGCCTGTCCAACGAAGACGGCAACCCGCACCTCGGCCAGATGAACTTCGTCGACAACCAGGTCAATCCGAAAACCGGCACCATCCGTGGTCGCGCAGTCTTCGACAACGCTGACGGCACCTACACCCCTGGCCTCTACGCTCGCTTGAAGCTGGTCGGCAGCGGCACCTACAACGCCATGCTGATCAATGACGAAGCCGTGGGCACTGACCTGGGCAAGAAGTTCGTGCTGGTGATGGATGGCGACAACAAGACCGCCTACCGCGCCGTCGAACTCGGTCCGAAGATCGAAGGCCTGCGCATCGTCCGCAACGGTCTGAACAAGGACGACACGATCATTGTCAAGGGTCTGCAACGGGTTCGTCCTGGCTCACCGGTCACCCCTGAAGTGATTCCGATGGCCAGCGAGCAGACCCTCGCCGCCCTCGCTCAACAACGTCAAGCGCTGGAAGCCAGCAACCTGCCCAAAGTTGCCCCTGCCAAGGGCGCATCGGGTTCGGCTGCGAAGCTGGCCGCTACGACCCCACGCGGTTAAGGGACGACAACTCCGATGAATTTTTCCCAATTCTTCATTTCCCGGCCGATCTTCGCAGCGGTGCTGTCGCTGTTGATCCTGATCGCCGGTGCGATCTCGCTGTTCCAGTTGCCGATCAGCGAATACCCGGAAGTCGTGCCGCCGACCGTGGTCGTGCGCGCCAACTTCCCGGGGGCCAACCCCAAAGTCATCGGTGAAACCGTGGCCGCTCCGCTGGAGCAGGCCATCACCGGCGTCGAGAACATGCTGTACATGTCCTCGCAATCGACCGCTGACGGCAAAATCACCCTGACCATCACCTTCGCCCTGGGCACTGACCTGGACAACGCGCAGGTGCAGGTGCAGAACCGGGTGACCCGGACCGAGCCGAAGCTTCCCGAGGAAGTGACGCGTATCGGTATCACCGTCGACAAGGCTTCGCCAGACCTGACCATGGTTGTGCACTTGACCTCACCGGACAAGCGCTACGACATGCTCTACCTGTCCAACTACGCAATCCTCAACATCAAGGATGAGCTGGCTCGCCTGGGTGGTGTCGGTGACGTGCAGTTGTTTGGTATGGGCGACTACTCGCTGCGCGTCTGGCTTGATCCGAACAAGACCGCTTCGCGCAATCTGACCGCGACCGATGTGGTGACCGCGATTCGCGAGCAGAACCGTCAGGTCGCCGCCGGTCAACTGGGCGCGCCCCCTGCCCCGACCGCGCAAAGCTTCCAGCTGTCGGTCAACACTCAAGGCCGTCTGGTTTCCGAGGAAGAGTTCGAGAACATCGTCATTCGTGCAGGCGACGACGGTGAGATCACTCGCCTGAAGGACATTGCGCGCATTGAACTGGGTTCCAGCCAATACGCCTTGCGCTCGCTGCTGAACAATCAGCCGGCGGTGGCAATCCCGATCTTCCAGCGTCCCGGTTCCAACGCCATCGACATTTCCAACGAAGTGCGCGGCAAGATGGAAGAGCTGAAGAAAGGCTTCCCGCAGGGCATGGATTACAGCATCGTGTATGACCCGACGATCTTCGTCCGTGGCTCGATCGAAGCGGTGGTTCACACCCTGTTCGAAGCGCTGATCCTTGTGGTGCTGGTGGTGATTCTGTTCCTGCAGACCTGGCGCGCCTCGATCATCCCGTTGGTGGCGGTGCCGGTATCGTTGATCGGTACGTTTGCGGTCATGCACCTGTTCGGCTTCTCGCTCAACGCCCTGTCGCTGTTCGGCCTGGTACTGGCCATCGGCATCGTGGTGGATGACGCCATCGTCGTGGTGGAAAACGTCGAACGGAACATCGAACTCGGACTGACGCCGGTCGAAGCGACCAAGCGCGCCATGCGTGAAGTGACCGGGCCGATCGTGGCCACGGCACTGGTGCTGTGTGCCGTGTTCATTCCGGCGGCATTCATTTCCGGCCTCACCGGGCAGTTCTACAAACAGTTCGCACTGACCATCGCGATCTCGACAGTGATCTCGGCGTTCAACTCGCTGACCTTGTCGCCAGCGCTGGCTGCTGTGTTGCTGAAGAGTCACGACGCACCGAAAGACCGCTTCTCGAAAGTGCTCGACAGAATCTTCGGTGGCTGGCTGTTCCGTCCGTTCAACCGTTTCTTCGACCGTGCCAGTCATGGCTACGTCGGCACCGTGCGCCGGGTTATCCGCAGCAGCGGCATTGCCCTGCTCGTGTATGCAGGCCTGATGGTGCTGACCTTCTTCGGTTTCTCCAGCACGCCGACCGGTTTCGTACCCGGCCAGGACAAGCAATACCTGGTGGCCTTCGCGCAATTGCCGGATGCCGCGAGCCTGGATCGCACCGAAGACGTGATCAAGCGCATGTCCGACCTCGCGCTGAAACAGCCGGGCGTGGAAAGCGCCGTAGCGTTCCCGGGCCTGTCGATCAACGGCTTCACCAACAGCCCCAACGCCGGCATCGTCTTCGTGACCCTGAAACCGTTCGACGAGCGTAAAGACCCGAGCATGTCCGCCGGTGCGATTGCCGGTGCCTTGAACGGCCAGTACGCGAACATTCAGGAAGCGTACATGGCGATCTTCCCGCCACCGCCGGTACAAGGCCTGGGCACCATTGGCGGTTTCCGCCTGCAGATCGAAGACCGGGGCAACCTCGGCTACGACGAGCTGTACAAAGAAACCATGAACATCATCAACAAGAGCCACAACGTGCCGGAACTGGCCGGCCTGTTCACCAGCTACACGGTGAACGTGCCGCAGGTCGATGCCGCCATCGACCGCGAAAAAGCCAAGACCCATGGCGTGGCCGTCAGCGACATCTTCGACACCCTGCAGATCTATCTGGGTTCGCTGTATGCCAACGACTTCAACCGCTTCGGGCGCACCTATCAGGTCAACGTTCAGGCCGAACAGCAGTTCCGTCTTGAATCCGATCAGATCGGTCAGCTGAAAGTACGCAACAACAAAGGCGAGATGATCCCGCTGGCGACCTTCATCAAGGTCAGCGACACCTCGGGACCGGATCGCGTGATGCACTACAACGGTTTCATCACCGCTGAAATCAACGGTGCCGCAGCCCCGGGCTACAGCTCTGGCCAGGCAGAAAAAGCCATCGAGAAACTGCTCAAGGAAGAACTTCCGAACGGCATGACCTACGAGTGGACCGACCTGACCTACCAGCAGATTCTGTCCGGCAACACCGCGCTGTTCGTGTTCCCGCTCTGCGTGCTGCTGGCGTTCCTGGTGCTCGCCGCACAATACGAAAGCTGGAGCCTGCCACTGGCGGTGATTCTGATCGTACCGATGACCCTGCTGTCGGCCATTACCGGTGTGATCATCTCCGGCGGTGACAACAACATCTTCACCCAGATCGGCTTGATCGTACTGGTAGGACTTGCCTGTAAAAACGCGATTCTCATCGTCGAGTTCGCCAAGGATAAACAGGAAGAAGGCCTCGATCCGCTCGCTGCGGTACTGGAAGCCTGCCGCCTGCGTCTGCGGCCGATCCTCATGACCTCCTTCGCGTTCATCATGGGTGTGGTGCCACTGGTGTTCTCCAGCGGTGCCGGTGCCGAGATGCGTCACGCCATGGGTGTGGCGGTGTTCTCCGGGATGCTCGGGGTGACCTTCTTCGGTCTGCTGCTGACGCCAGTGTTCTACGTACTGATCCGTAACTTTGTCGAACGCGGCGAGCAGCGCAAAGCAGCCAAGGCGCACACTCTTCAAAAGCCACTGGAGGCGCAACAATGAGTCTGAAAGTCTTCCTGCCGAGTCTGCTGGTGCTGGCCCTCAGCGCCTGCGCCGTCGGCCCCGACTACAAGACCCCAGCCACGGAGGCGGCCAACATCACGACCGCCACCGACGGCGCCGCCGGGCAAAAGAACTTCGACCGTTCGAAATTCGAAGGCATCTGGTGGCAGCAATTCGATGATCCGACCCTGAACCAGTTGGTGAGCCAGTCGCTGCAAGGCAACCGTGAACTGCGCGTGGCGTTCGCCCGCTGGAAAGCCGCCCGGGCGATCCGCGACGACGCCAGCAACGACGCGATGCCGACCATCACCAGCCGCGCCAGCAGTGACCTGGGCAAGGGCCAGATTCCCGGCCAGACCACCGACCGGGTCAATAGCGAGCGCTATGACCTCGGTCTGGACATGGCCTGGGAGCTCGACCTGTTCGGCCGCATCCAGCGCAATCTGGAAGCCAGTGATGCCGACCAGCAAGCCGCCGAAGCCGATCTGTATCAGCTGCAAGTCACCATGATTGCCGAACTGGTCGACGCCTACGGTCAACTGCGCGGCGCCCAGCTGCGGGAAAAAATCGCCGTGGCCAACCTGAACAACCAGCAGGAGTCGCGCAAGATCACCATCAGCCTGCGTGACGCCGGCGTCGGTGATCAGCTTGATGTCGAGCGCGCCGATGCGCGTCTGGCCAACGTCGAAGCCACCGTGCCGCAGTTGCAGGCGGAACAGGTTCGGCAGAAAAACCGTATAGCTACCCTGCTCGGCGAACGCCCGGACAAACTGACCGTCGACCTGAGCCCGAAAGACCTGCCGGCCATCGCCAAAGCGCTGCCGATCGGTGATCCGGGTGAACTGCTGCAACGTCGTCCGGACATCCTCAGCGCCGAACGGCAACTGGCTTCGGCCACTGCGCGCATCGGCGTTGCCAAAGCCGACCTGTTCCCACGGGTCAGCCTCAGCGGCTTCCTTGGCTGGACCGCCGGACGTGGTTCGCAGATCGGTTCCTCGGCAGCGAATGCCTGGGCACTCGGCCCGAGCATCACCTGGGCTGCGTTTGACCTCGGCAGCGTCCGTGCCCGTTTGCGCGGCGCCGATGCTGACGCCGAAGGCGCGCTGGCCAACTACGAGCAACAAGTACTGCTGGCTCTGGAAGAATCGGAAAACGCCTTCAGCGATTACGGCAAGCGTCAGCAACGCCTGATCTCGCTGATCCGTCAGAGCGAATCGAGTCGCAAGGCTGCCGATCTGGCAGAAATCCGTTATCGCGAAGGCACCACCGATTTCCTCGTCCTGCTCGACGCCCAGCGTGAGCGCCTGAACGCCGAAGACACTCAGGCCCAGGCCGAAGTCGAGCTGTATCGCGGCATCGTCGCGATCTACAAGGCCCTCGGCGGCGGCTGGCAACCGGAGACAGTTGCCAGCAAGTAAGATTGTTAAAGAGCTCCTTTGGTTGGCCGCAACCAACCAAATTTTTTGCCCCGCGTATCATTCGGTCGCGGGGTTTTTTTATGCCTTTGTGCAGTACTGGGTTTCTTGTGGGAGCGAGCCTGCTCGCGAAAGCGTCAGGTCAGACATATCAGCGGTGGCTGATAATCCGCCTTCGCGAGCAGGCTCGCTCCCACAGGGGATCAGCGGTGATCCTCCAGGACGGTGACGGTGGCGGTTGTACCGGCGCGCAGGCGATGCTTGCCGGCAAAGTCACCATCAATGCCAATGCGCACCGGCACCCGTTGCGCCAGTTTCACCCAGGTGTAACTCGGGTTGATGTTCGCCAGCAGACGACTGCCCGGCGCGTTTTCGCGGTCGGCGATGGCGAAGGCGATGCTTTCTACCGTACCGCCGAAACGCTCACCGCTCATCAATTGAATGCGTACCCGATCACCCTCCTCGATTCGCGGCAACTTGGTTTCCTCGAAGTAACCACTGACATAGAACGAATCGCTGTCGACCAGCGCCAGCAGTGCGCCGCCGGCTTGTGCATAGTCACCCTGGCGGGTCAGCAGGTTGGTCACGTAACCGCTCACTGGCGATTCAACGCGGGTGCGCTGCAAGTCCAGTTCGGCTTGGGTCAGCGCGGCAATTGCCAGTTGCACATTGGCTTCGGCCAGCCCGAGGTTGGCCTGATTGCGCAACAGATCCGCCTGGGCAACCGCCACGTCGGTACTGGCCTTCTCCCATTCCTCACCGGAAATGGCGAAGCCCTGTTTCAGCGTGCGCCGCCGGCGCTCCTCGCTTTGACGTTGTTTGAGCAACGCCTCACTGGCGACGATTGCCGCTTGCGATTGCCCCAGCGAGGCCTTGGACACTTCCACCGAACGCCGGGCGTGCTCGACCGCCAGTTGATAGCGCGCCGGATCGATCTCCAGCAACAATTGGCCCTTGTCGACATGCTGGTTGTCCTGCACTGCCAGTTTGACGATTCGCCCCGAAACATCCGCCGACAGCGTCACCACATCCGCCCTCACCCGAGCATCCCGTGTCCACGGCGCGCGGGTGTAATACTCCCAGGCGAACCAGCCGAGGACGATCGCCAGGATCACCACTGCCACGGTCATCATTCGTGCAACTAGTGCTTTCAAGACATCAGGCTCCCATCAACAGAATCAGCGTGGCGCAGACACAGGCATACAGTGCGCCTTCGAACAGTGCTTCATGCCACACCAGGCGCAGCACGCCGAGGCGCCGCAGACACCAGTCCAGCAACATGAAAATCGGAATCGCCAGTAACAGTGCCTGGGCAATCGGCGGCAGATAAACCCCGCCAATTTCGAAATCAATGGGCAAGTTGCGGTTCTCCTTCCAGGCCTTGAGGTTGCAAATATTCGCCGTGCCGCTCGAGGAACGACACCACAATCAGCAGCGCCACACGCATGCGAAACACCGACCAAAGATGTTCATGACTGGTGGCGTGCAGCTCGTCCAGCTCATCTCCGAGTTGGTGCAACGTGGCCAGCAGCGCCGCAAGCTGGACATCGTCGCGACCGGCAACCAAACGACCAGTCTTGCGCAACGCCGACGCCAGGCGTTGGCCGAACGCATCGGTAAGTAGCGCGTTGTTCTGCGCCTGCTGTCGCAGCTGATGCATGGCCACGCCCAAGGCCACGCATGCCAGGCTGATTTCATACAAGCGCTGCATGGCACGATCGTTCGCCGCTGGCAGCAGACCAAGCATGCTGGTCAGGCGATCGGTCATCCGACTCTCGAAAGCGAATTGTTGTTCATCGGTCGCAGGCAATTTGCTCAGCTGGTACACCTGCTCCCGCGCTTCGCCGTACAGGCGGCGGATGCGCAAGCCCGGGCGGAACGGGAAGATCAGCGCATAAACGATCAGGGCCAGCATCGCTGCGCTGACGTAGGCGCCGGCGAATTCGAACCATTGAATCGCCGTGTTCTGCCCAGTGCCGGTATTTTGCGGTCCGAGCATGAGAAAACTGGACAGGCCAAGGCCCATGCCGATACCGGCGGTGGCCGGACTGGAAATGCCCACAGCAATGGCATACAGCAGCGGCGCCAGCAGCAAGGCCAGCAGCTCGAAATCACTGATCGCCGGCACCAGCATGAACTGGTAGAACGCCGACACCACCAGCGCCAGACCCAAGCCTCGCGCATAGCTTTGCGCAGCCATCAGCGGACGCGGAAAAGTCGCCATCAGCGAGCAGAGAATCCCCACCAGAATCATCCCGCCGCGCGCGCCATCCCAGGCCGTTTCGATCCAGATCAACCCGCTGACCAACAGCGCGGTAAAGGCGCGGATCGCATTCATCGAGGCCAGGGTGAAATCCAGATGCAACGGACTGCTCTGGCCGCGATAGAGACAACTGGCCGGGCGCCCTTCCTGAATCGCGTCGCTCAGTTCGAGGATCTGCTCAAGTTGCTGCAACAGGCGCGCCTGCTCCCAACGCAGCGCCCAAGCCAATGAACGCAGGGTCGCGCTCATGTTCTCGGTCTGCTGCTCGGCCTTGTACGCCAATGCTTCGAACTGTTGCTGCAAGGTGACGAAACGCTGCCGATCGGCGCCAGACAGCGCGCGGCCCTGTTGCGCCAGCTGCTCAAGCAACGCCAGTTCCTCGGCACGCAACTGCTGGACCTCCAGCGGCAGATCGCCCTCCCAGCGTTCGATGAGCAATTCACGCTGATGACGCAGCGCGGTCAGTCGCGAGGTCAGCAGCATCAGTTGGTTGCCGAGCAGCAATACCAGGTTGTCGGCACTGCGCAAACGTGGGGCATCGAAATACAAATGACGTCGCAAACCTTCCAGTGCGCTGATCTCGCCGAGCAGTTGCATCTGCCGACGCTGGAAATCGGCTTCGCTTTCTTCCGTGCGAAGCACTTCGGCGGCGTGGCTGGCGGCCAGTTTGATGACCTGATCGATTTTGGCGAAATAGCCCTTGGCGACGGCTTCAGGCCGGGCCGTCAGCAAACTGACCACACAGACACAGGCAACCGCCAACAGGGTTTCGGTGACGCGGGTGACCGCCAGCAGAAAGGTGCCGTCCTGATCCGGAATCGCCAGCAAGGCCACCACGACTGCGGTGTAACCACTGAGCACGAACGCTTGGGAACTGGTGTAGCGCAACAAGGTGCCGCCCGCCGTGCACAGCGCCAGCCACAACGCCAATGTCGTGATGAACGGCAGCGGCGCCTGAGGGAAAATCGCCATGATCAGCACCGCCACCGCCGCACCCACGGTGGTGCCGATCACCTGGCCGAAACTGCGCGCCAGTGCCATCCCTGCCAGTGGCTGGCTGACGATCACCACGGCCATGATTGACCACTTCGGCTGTTCGAGATCGAAGATGAACGCCAGATAAAGGGTCAACAGCCCGGCGGCGATGGTCCGCAGGGCAAACAGCAGAACAGCCTGACCGGGATGGATCAAAGCCTTGAAATAGGTGTACAGCGCAGACATGGGCACTCTCTTTAAAACGACTTCTGCAAGCGTAGACATTGCAGCAAAAGCCTGACGGATTTCACAGTCGACACGTGTTGTAGGACGATTCGCTGGCAACGGTTTGACTCACGCGCCAAGCTGAACGAAGCTTGCCGCTCTGCTCAAGTTCGAAGCTTTCGGAAACCCGCATGACTCAGTCCCGCCGCAACCTGCTGATCGGCTTAGGCCTCGTACTGATCCTCGGCGTCGTCTGGCTGTCCTGGCGCAGCAGCACTCCGACCATCCCCGATGCTATCAAACATGGCTACAGCGAAGCGCTGAACGCCGCGCGCACCGGTGAACCCGGAGCGGCGCGCCAGTTGTACCAGCAATTGGGCCGCCCGGACATCTCGGTCAAGCGCCGGGTCTGGCTGCATGGCGAACTGCCCAATTACCCCAGTCCGCAGGCGTTGAAGCTGGCGGACATCGACTTGCATCACGAAGCGCCGCAAGTGCGCGTCGCAGCGATCAAAAGCATCGTCGGTCTGGTGCCCGGCGGGCAGCGCAGTCTGCTGCTAGGACCGTTGCTTGATGATGAAGAACAAACTGTCCGTTTCGCCGCGATCAATGCCCTGCTCGGCCTGGCCCCGGACGAGCTCGGCCTGTATTTCGCACCGCTACAGCAGGCCATCGACGGCTGGCAACAGACCTTGGAAAGCCAGCCGGAAAGCGCCGCCAACTATGCGCAACTGGCCCGTCTCTATATTCACAACGCCGAATACAAACAGGCCCAACAGGCTTTGGACAATACCTTGCGCCTGGAACCGGGCAACCTGCCGGCGCTGGTCATGCAGATCGATGTGCTCGACCGCCAGGGCCAGAGCGATGCCGCTCGCCAGTTGCTCGCCCGCCAACTCAAGGCGCAGCCCGATTCGGCCTATCTGCAACATGCCCTCGGCCTGTGGCTGCTGCACCACGGCCAGCGCGAATATGCCCTGCTCGGCCTGTCCAAAGCAGTCGAGCTGGAACCGGACAACAAGGATTATCGCTACGACCTCGCCACCACTCTGCACAGCGCGGAAGAACTGGAAGCGGCGCAGAAACAATTGCAGGAAATCGTCCAGCGCCACCCCGCCGACCGCAAGGCGCGGGTGCTGCTGATCAACTATTGGAAGGAAAGCGGCCAGTTGCAGAATGTGCAGATTCTGCTGGCGCAACTGGAGCAGCTCAATCCGGACGACCCGGCCCTGCAACAGGGTCTTTAATCAAGGTAAAGCGGGTGCAATCAACCACCTGTCGAAAGAAAAAGCGGAACCGTGAACATGCCCTGAGGTCAAGTTATTCAAGCGGCTCACTTAAGCCAGCCGCCGGATTACCCTAGTCATAAGAGGGCGTTTTTTGACTACATCAAACGAGTTGATCAGTGCAAAGGCCGCCGTCGGCATCGTAGGTCTGGATGACATCCTTGCCGGTGGCCTGTCCCGCGGCCATGTGTTTTTGCTCGAGGGGGAACCCGGAACCGGCAAAACCACCGTGGCTTTGCATTTCCTCCGCGCCGGTGCGCTGGCCGGGGAACGTTGCTTGTACATCACTCTCTCGGAAACCGAGAAAGAACTGCGTCAAGGTGCGCTCTCCCACGGCTGGGAGCTGAACGAAAACATCAAGATCTTCGAGCTGACACCGCCGGAAAGCCTCCTCAATGCCGAACATCAGCAAAGCCTGCTGTATTCCTCGGACCTTGAACTGGGCGAGGCGACCAGGCAGATTTTCGAAGTGGTCGAACGCTTCAAACCGACCCGTGTAGTGCTCGACAGCCTTTCGGAGATCCGTCTGCTGGCGCAGAGCTCGTTGCGCTATCGTCGCCAGATTCTGGCGATCAAGCATTACTTCGTGCGCTACGACGCCACCGTCCTGCTGCTCGATGACCTGACTACAGAATCCCTCGACAAGACCGTGCACAGTGTCGCCCACGGCGTGATTCGCCTTGAAGAGCTGACGCCAAGCTACGGCGCCGAGCGTCGTCGCGTACGAGTGGTCAAATATCGCGGGCAGAAATACCGTGGCGGTTTCCATGACTTCACCATCATGGGCGACGGCGTCCATGTTTTCCCACGCCTGGTAGCGGCGGAACATCGCGGTGACTACCCACGTCTGCAGCTGTCCAGCGGCATCCCGCAAATGGACGCCCTGCTCGGCGGCGGCATCGAGACCGGCTCAAGCACGCTGATTCTCGGCCCGGCCGGTACCGGCAAATCGATGATTTCGATGATCTTCGCCGCCGCAGCGGTGGCCCGAGGCGAAAAAGCCGCGCTGTTCATTTTCGATGAAGAGCTGGGCCTGCTGTTCGAACGCATGCGTCATCTGGGCATCGACCTCAAAGCCTTGCAGGCCACCGGTAATCTGCTGATCGAACAAGTAGACGCCGCCGAATTGTCTCCCGGTGAGTTGTCCCATCGCGTGCGCCGTTGCGTCGATGAGCTGGGTATCAAAACCGTGGTGATCGACAGCATCAACGGCTATCAAGCGGCGATGCCGGAAGAAAACGCGCTGGTGCTGCACATGCACGAGCTGCTGCTGTACCTTAACCGCAAAGGCGCGGCCACCTTCATGACGGTCGCCCAGCACGGTCTGGTGGGCGATATGCAGGCGCCGGTCGATATCACTTACCTGGCCGACACGGTGATTCTGTTGCGCTACTTCGAAGCCCTCGGCAAAGTCCGCCGGGCGATCTCGATTATCAAGAAACGTACCGGCAACCACGAGTCGACCATCCGTGAATACCGGATCTCCTCGCGTGGCATGACCATCGGCCAACCGCTGGAATCGTTCCAGGGCGTGCTGCGTGGCGTGCCGACCTACATGGGAGCGAGCAATCCATTGCTTGAGGATGAAAGCTTGTGACGGTCAACACGCCGTTGGCCGAGCGGGTGCTGGTTCTGGCGCCCATGGGTCGTGACAGCCAGATCGCGTTGATGATTCTCAACGAAGCCGGTTACGGCGGCATGGTGGCGCCGAATCTCGGCGCTCTGTGCACCGAACTGGAGGTCGGTGCCGGGTTGCTGCTGATTGCTGCTGAAGCGTTGCGCGGACCGGAACTCGAAGGGCTTATCGCCTACCTTGACCAGCAGCCCGCGTGGTCGGACATGCCCATCGTACTGCTGACTCATCATGGCGGCGATGAACAAGGGCCGCCGTCGCGCCTCAGCACCCTGCTCGGCAACGTGACTTTTCTCGAGCGCCCCTTCCATCCCGCGACGCTGGTCAGTCTGGTCTCCGCCGCCCTGCGCGGGCGGCGACGACAATATGAAGCGCGCGATCGGCTGATCGACCTGAGTGAAAGCGAACGCCGCCTGCAATCAACTCTGGAAACCCTCGAGCAACAGGTTGAAGAGCGCACCGCACAGCTTCGCCACAACGAAGAAGCGCTGCGCCAATCGCAGAAAATGGAAGCGGTCGGCCAACTTACTGGCGGCATCGCTCACGACTTCAACAATATGCTCACCGGCATCATCGGTAGCCTGGAACTGCTGCGCCGACGTCTGGCCCGGGGCCGGACCGAAGACCTCGACAGCCTGATCGATCTAGGCGTGACCTCCGCCAACCGCGCCGCCGGCCTGACTCACCGCTTGTTGGCGTTCTCCCGCCGGCAATCGCTCGACCCGAAAGCCGTGCAGATGAACACGCTGGTGCTGTCGATGGGCGAGCTGCTGCAACGCAGCCTCAATGAGAGCATTCATCTGGAAATGCGCCTGGACGACAACCTCTGGGTTGCCGAGGCCGATCCCAATCAACTCGAGAGCGCCCTGCTCAACCTGGTCATCAATGCCCGTGATGCGATGCCCGAGGGTGGCAAACTGGTGGTGGAAACCAGCAATCAGGTCCTGCATAGCGACTTCACCGCCGCTTACAGCAATCTGGAGCCGGGCGATTACGTGATGCTCAGCGTCACTGACAACGGTAGCGGCATGCCGCAGAGTGTGGTCAGCCGCGCGTTCGATCCGTTCTTTACGACCAAGCCGATCGGCCAGGGCACCGGCCTCGGACTGTCGATGATCTATGGCTTCAGCAAGCAGTCGCGCGGGCATGTGTCGATCGACAGTGAAGTCGATCAAGGCACCACGGTAAAACTCTACCTGCCGCGTTTCCGTGGTGAAGAAGTGGAAATTCCCGTCTCGGATTCGCAGCAGGCTCCGTATGCGATGGATGGCGAAACCGTACTCATCGTCGAAGACGATCCGGCTGTGCGCGTGTTGGTCAGCGCCGTGCTCAGTGAGTTGGGTTATGCGTTCGTGGAGGCCGGTGATGCCGACGGCGCCATGCCGATTCTAAATTCGACGCAGCGTATTGATTTGCTCATCAGCGACGTTGGCCTGCCGGGGATGAACGGTCGTCAACTGGCGGAGGTTGGTCGGCAATACCGGCCAGGTCTGAAAGTGTTGTTCATCACCGGTTATGCCGAGCACGCGGCGGTGCGCGGTGGCTTCCTCGACTCGGGAATGCAGATGATCACCAAGCCCTTCACCTTTGATCTGCTCACCGCCAAGGTGCGCGAGATGATCAATAGCTGATTCTCATGCAGGAGCTGCCGAAGGCTCGGCAGCTCCTGCATGACCATCAGGCCAGCAGTTCCTGAATCTTTTCCTGCAACACATCCAGATCGAACGGTTTTTCCAGGATCGGTGCCTTGCTGGTGATCGGGCTGCCGGTTTCACGGATTTCCTGCGGGTAGCCGCTGATGAAAATCACTTTGAGGTCCGGTCGCAATTTCACCGCTGGCTCGGCAATCTGCACGCCGGAGATCCCGCCCGGCAGGCGGAAATCGGTAATCAGCATGTCCAGGTGAGGTTTGCTGGCGAGGATCTCGAAAGCCTGCTCGCCATTTTCCGCTTGCAACACGCGATAGCCCTGCCCTGACAGGTAATCCGTCAGGACCATCAAGATAACCGGTTCGTCTTCGACGACGAGTACTACATCTTGCGCATCTACGCTCATGGGAAGCCTTTGTTCGGTCAATAGCTGCTGATACGACCGTGTGGTCACTCAGAGGTTGCGTCGGATATGCCGTTTTCCTGGATCGGCAGACAAACGCGAAACAGGGCGCCTTCGTTGATTTCACTCTCGACGACGATGGAGCCGCCATGGGCGGCGACGATCTGCTCGGAAATGAACAGACCCAGCCCGAGCCCGGCCACCACCGTCTTGGCGGACACCCGTTCGAACTGCTGAAAAATTCGCTTCTGGTTCTCGGCGCTGATGCCGATGCCGTGATCCTGGACCTCGACCCGAGCCTCGTCAGCTTCGCGATAGACGCGCACCTGAATCGGGCTGCGACCGCCGTAACGCAAGGCGTTGGTCAGCAGATTGGACACCACTTGCTCGATGCGGAACTCGTCCCAGCAACCTTCGACCGGCTCGGACGCCTCAAAGGAAACGCTGGTTTCCGCCGCTTCCATTTGCGGTGCAAAATTTTGCAGCAGATTGCTGACCAGTTGCACCAGATCGAAACGACTCGGGCGGATCGACAGTTTGCCGGTGCGGATTCGCGAGACATCGAGCATGTCTTCGATCAGGCGAATCAGACTTTTGATCTGCCGCTCATCGCGATCGACCATCGCCTGCATCTTGTCGAGGGTGAACGCCGCGGCGTTGTCCCGCGCCAGGTGCATCTTGCGCAGCTGGGTTTCAAGGATCAGGCCATTGAGCGGTGTACGCACCTCGTGGGCAACGATGGACATGAAGTCATCGCGCATGCGCACCGCTTGTTCCAGCTCAAGCTGCGTGCTTTGCAACTGTTGCAGCAGCGCTTCCTGCTCACGGCGGGCCTGCTCGAGCGCCTCGACCTGCTGTTTCATGGCCTTGCTCTGGCGATACAGATCGACGAAAACGTTGACCTTGCTCTTCACCGCATGAATGTCCAGCGGCTTGTGCAGGAAGTCCACCGCACCGCTTTCATAGCCCTTGAACGCGTAGTTGAGTTCACGGCCAGCGGCGCTGACGAAAATGATCGGAATGTTCTTGGTCTTCTCGGTGCCGCGCATCAACTCGGCCAGTTCGAAGCCGTTCATGCCCGGCATCTGCACGTCGAGAATGGCCATGGCGAATTCGTGTTGCAGCAACAGCGACAGTGCTTCGTCCGCCGACAGAGCCTTGTAGACCGTGCGATCCTCGCGCTTGATCAGCGCTTCCAGCGCCAGCAGGTTTTCTGGCAGATCGTCAACGATCAACAGTTTGGCTTGGATATTACTCAGCATGCGATTCGTTCCAGCTCGACTAGCAGACGGCCGATGCCGTGAATGGGTAGGACATGATCCGGCTGCAGAACGTTCAGTGCAGCCTGGGGCATGGTGGCGACTTGTGCATCATCGGGGTCTTGAACAATGGTCAGGCCGCCGCAGCGCTTGACGCAGGCCAGACCGCGCGCGCCATCCTGATTGGCGCCGGTCAGCAGCACGGCGGCGAGTGTCTCGCCGTAAACGTCAGCGGCCGATTCAAACAGGTAATCAATAGACGGCCGCGAATGATGTACGCGGTCCTCCAGGCTCAGCGACAGGCTGCGATCCGCTTCGACCGACAAGTGATAACCGGGCGTGGCGAAATACACCGTGCCGGCTTCAATGTCCTGCTTGTCTTCAGCTTCCTTGACCGGCATCGCCACACGGCGGGAGAACACTTCGGCCAGATGACTGCGGCGCTCTTCCGGCAGATGCAGAACGATGATGATCGGCAGCACATAGCCTTTGCGCAATGGCCCGAGCAGGGTCAGCAACGCCTCGACACCGCCTGCGGAGGCGCCGATCACGACGGCCTCGATGCGAGGCAGGCTCGGGGTGTCGTTCATGATTTGCGGTAGATCCGTTCTTGTTTGACCAACGCCTCGAACTGGTTCGAATAGTTGGAAAAATCCAGGGTTTCCTTGCTGCCCAGCACCAGAAAGCCGCGATGCGACAACGATTCATGGAACAGCCCGAACGCCCGGTCCTGCAACTTCTTGTTGAAATAGATCAGCACGTTGCGGCAGGAAATCAACTGGGTTTCGGAGAACACGCTGTCGGTGGCCAGGCTGTGGTCGGCGAACGTCACGTTCTCGCACAGGCTCTTGTCGAAAATCGCGTAGCCGTAGGCTGCGGTGTAGTAATCGGCAAACGAACGCTGACCGCCGGCCTGCTGATAGTTGGCAGTGTAGGCGCGGACGTTTTCCATGGAGAAAATCCCTTGCTTGGCCTTCTCCAGCGAGCGCGGGTTGATGTCGGTGGCGTAGATGATCGTGCGGTCGAGCAGGCCTTCTTCGCGCAGCAGGATCGCCATCGAATAGACCTCCTCGCCCGTGCTGCATCCGGCAATCCAGATCTTCAGCGACGGATAGGTGCGCAGCAGCGGCACCACTTCGTTGCGGATCGCCAGGAAGTGCGACGGATCGCGGAACATCTCGCTGACCGGGATCGTCAGCAGTTGCAGCAGCTGCATGAACGCGGTCGGGTCGTGCAGGACTTTTTCTTGCAGGGCCGAGATGGTCGCGCACTCGAACTGACTCAGCGCGTGCTGCACCCGGCGCTTGATCGAAGCGCCGGAGTAGTCGCGAAAGTCATAGCTGTATTTCAGGTAAATCGCCTCGATCAACAAGCGTAATTCGATTTCGCTGTTGCGCTCGGCTGAACTGCTGCGTTCCACTAGATGCGTTCCATTTTCGGTAACCACACACGTATCAGCGAGAACAGACGATCAAGGTCGATGGGCTTGGCCAGGTAATCGTTGGCGCCCGCTTGCAGGCAGCGCTCCTGATCGTCCTTCATGGCCTTGGCCGTCACCGCGATGATCGGCAGCTTGCGCCAGCGCGGATCCTTGCGGATTTCCATGGTGGCTTCGAAGCCATCCATTTCCGGCATCATTACGTCCATCAGCACCAGGTCGATGTCCTCGACTTCATGAAGTTTCTCAATCGCTTCGCGGCCATTACGGCCGATCACCACGACTGCGCCTTTGTGTTCCAGCGCGCTGGTCAGGGCGAAGATGTTGCGCACATCGTCGTCCACCAGCAGCACTTTGCGACCTTCAAAGACCTTGTCGCGGCTGCGCGCGGTCTTGAGCATCTTCTGCCGTTCATGGGACAGCTGCGATTCGACTTTGTGCAGAAAGAGTGTGACCTCGTCGAGCAATCGCTCCGGGGAGCGTGCGCCCTTGATGATGATCGAGCGCGAATACTTGCGCAGTTCGGCCTCTTCGTCGCGGGTCAGGTTGCGTCCGGTGTAAACGATGACCGGCGGGAACGAGCAGATGTCCTCGGTGGACATGCGCTTGAGCAGATCGTTGCCGAGCATGTCCGGCAGCTTGAGGTCGATGACCATGCAGTCGTAGATGGTCGTGCGCAGCAATTCCAGGGCGTCCTGGGCCAGGCCGACGGCAGTGATTTCGATGTCTTCGTCGCCAATCAGCCGCGCGATGCTTTCGCGTTGCAGATCGTCATCTTCGACCAGCAACACGCGTTTGACCTTCTGCGTCAGCTTGGCCTCGAGACGGGCGAACACATCCTTGAGCTCTTCGCGGGTGGTCGGCTTCACTGCGTAGCCGATCGCGCCCATGTGCATGGCCGCTTCGACGCGGTCTTCCACGGAAATCACGTGCACTGGAATGTGCCGGGTTTCGGCGCGTTCTTTCAGGCGTTGCAGCACGGTCAGACCGGAATGATCCGGCAGGCGCATGTCGAGGAGGATCGCATCCGGAACGAATTCGCGCGCCAGGTCGTAACCTTCGTCAGCGCCGTGGGCGACCAGACACATGTAGCCCAACTCATGGGCCAGGTCATAGAGGATACGGGCGAAGTTCGGTTCGTCCTCCACCACCAGAATGCAGCGGGTGGCGAACGGTGCCTTGTCGCGATCGTCGGCAAAGCGCGGGATGACTGCCGGAATCGCCGATGCGAGCGGAGCCGCAACAGCAACTGGCGCAGGCGTCACAGGTGCCGGGTGGAAGGTCAGCGGCGCGGCCGGCGTTTCACCGAATTCGTGATACTGACGCGGCAACACCAGCGTAAACGTGCTGCCCTGCCCCGGCACGCTGTCGACGCTGATCGAACCGCCCAGCAACGTCGCCAGATCCCGCGAGATCGACAGGCCAAGGCCGGTGCCGCCGTATTTGCGATTGGTGGTGCCATCCGCCTGACGGAACGCCTCGAAGATACTTTCCTGCTGATCCGCGGCGATACCGATCCCGGAATCCTTGACGCTGAAAGCGATGTGATCATTCGGCTGCGCGGTGATGCTCAGGCTGACGGCGCCGTGTTCGGTGAACTTGATCGCGTTGGACAGCAGGTTCTTGATCACCTGCTCCAGACGCTGACGGTCGGTGAACAGCAAGCCCGGTGCGTCCGGCTGAACCTCGACGCTGAAGGCCAGTTTTTTGTCGGCCGCCAACGGTTCGAACATCGAGCGCAAGCCGTCGACCAGTCGATCGACACGGGTGTTTTCGGCGATCACTTCGAGTTTCCCGGCTTCAACTTTGGAAATGTCGAGAATGTCGTTGATCAGGTTGAGCAGATCGTTGCCGGCCGAATAGATCGATTCGGCGAACTTGACCTGTTCCGCCGACAGATTCTGCTGCGGGTTTTCCGCCAACAGTTTGGCCAGAATCAGCGAACTGTTGAGCGGCGTGCGCAGTTCGTGGGACATGTTGGCTAGGAATTCGGACTTGTACTTGCTCGAGCGTTGCAGCTCTTCGGCACGCTCTTCGAGTTGAATCTGCGCCTGATTCAGCTCGGTGTTTTTCTTGTCCATGGCATCGCGCTGTTCGGCGAGCTGCTCGTTGGTCTGCTCCAGCTCCACCTGCTGGGTTTCCAGATGCGCCTGGGATTCCTTGAGAATCCGCGACTGTTCTTCCAGCTCTTCGTTGGCAGTCTTCAGCTCTTCCTGCTGCACTTGCAGCTCTTCATTGAGCTGCTGGGTTTCGGCGAGCACTTCTTGCAAGCGCTGACGGTAACGCGCCGCTTCGATCGAGGTGCCGATGTTGCCGGCAATCAGTTCCAGCAGTTCGATGTCGCGCTCGGACAGCGGACGCAGGAAGCCCAGTTCGATCACACCGTTGACCCGATCATCATCGCTGGTCGGCACCACCAGCACACTGTGCGGCAGACCTGCGCCGAGACCGGAGCTGACTTTGAAATAGTCGCCCGGGACCGCGTCGAGACGGATCAGGCGTGCCTGTTCTGCCACTTGGCCGACGATGCCTTCGCCGCTGTAGATCGTTTGATTGAGCTCTTCCTGCTCGCGGGAGAAACCATAAGTCGCCACGCGCTTGAGGCCGCCATGTTCTTCGCGCACATAAAGCGCGGCGACGGCAGTGCCAAGGTATTGCGCGCAGAATTGCAGAATGTTGCGCCCCAGCAGGTTCAGCGTCAGTTGCCCCAACACCTGCTCGGCCAGTTGCGTCTGGCCGTTGCGCAGCCACGCCTGTTTCTCGAGGCGTTCGGCGCTGGCCAGTTGGGCGGCGAGGTTGGCGCTGTAGTTGGTCGACAGGTTGAGCAGATCACGGCGGCCGATGTAGGCCAGCAACCCACTGATACCGACGATGAAAATCAGATAAAGGGTGATGCTCCAGATCGTCGTGCGGCGCACATCCTCATTGCGGGTGGCGCGCAGCACCTGCTCGGTCTCGATGACGTCCTCGAATTGCTTGCGGATTTCATCGGTCAGGCGCTTGCCCCGCCCGGCCTTGACCGCACCGCGATAGTCGCCACTGCTGCGCTGCAGATCGATCATCGACTGCGCGTAGTTGGCCCACTCCACCTGCAAGGCTTGCAAACGGCGCAAGCGATCGGTCTGCACCGGATTATCGGCGGTCAGCTCCAGCAACGTATTGAGAGCGACCTCGATACGCGGCTTGGCAACTTCGTACGGGTCGAGAAAGTGCTCGTCACCGCTGAGCAGATAGCCGCGCATGCCGGTTTCCAGATCAACGGTGAGCTTCACCGCTTCATTGGCGTTATTGATCACACGGTCGGTGTGCTCGACCCATTGGATGACCGACAGCAAATAAGTGATCAGCGAGACGAAGAACACGGCGCTGAGCACGCCGACGCCCAGCGGCAGGCTGACGTTGCGACTCAGAAGTTTGCGGAACCGTTGTTCATCAACCGAGGACGGAGAGGACATGGGGCAGCCTTGTCGAACTGTTGAAAACCCGAGAGTTTGCCCCAAAACCCCGCCATGGATCCATTTTTCTCACACAAATGATGGCATTTTCCTACACACGCCTGCGCATTGGACGACGCCAACGGTTATCCTTGCCGCACCGCACTGACCTGTTCTTTTTTGTATCAGCTCGGGAACTTGTGGCTATGCGCCACTTACTCATGCAAGAGTCCGGCAAAATTCGCTTGCCCGGTATCCCCCGATTTCAATTTTTGAGAGTCCTGCCATGTCTGCCAATGCCTCCACTATCCTTGTCGTAGAAGATGACGACATCGTGCGCATGCTCATCGTGGATGTGCTGGAGGAGCTGGAATACACGGTATTGGAGGCTGATGATGGCAACGCGGCACTCGAGATTCTTGCGAATCCTGGCAAAGACATCGATTTGATGATGACCGACCACGGCCTGCCTGGCATGGATGGCCGCGAACTTTCTCAAAAGGCCCGTCAGCTGCGCCCTGCTCTGCCCATCCTGTTTGCCAGCGGTTATGCCGAGACTATCGAAGTACCCGGCGACATGCATGTCATCGGCAAACCGTTTTCGATTGACCAGCTACGCGACAAGGTCAAATCCATACTGGAATAGTCCTGCGCATCTACCTGCATTGGCTGGAACCCGAGCAATCGTGATCAACCTGAACTGGCGATGAGCACG
This sequence comes from Pseudomonas sp. CCNWLW23, assembly GCF_037095675.1. NCBI lineage: Bacteria > Pseudomonadati > Pseudomonadota > Gammaproteobacteria > Pseudomonadales > Pseudomonadaceae > Pseudomonas > Pseudomonas sp. CCNWLW23. The sequence continues at coordinate 76,606 of NZ_JBAWKM010000014.1, forward strand.
CATCACTGTGGTTTAATTGCGCCTTTTTTAAGCGCCGAGAATCCAGCGATGTCCCACTCAGTTCCCACCAAAGTCCTGGTCATCGGCTACGTCTGGCCCGAGCCCCGCTCTTCGGCGGCCAGCGGACATGTCATGCAGATCCTCGAGACATTTCTCGATCAGGGATGGGACATCACGTTCAGCAGCCCGGCCGGCCCGGGTGAACACAAGGCTGATCTGACGGCGCTGGGCGTTCGCGAAGTATCGATCGAGCTCAACAACAGCAGTTTCGACACGTTCATCAGCGAGTTGGCGCCGGATATCGTGCTGTTCGATCAGTTCATGATGGAAGAACAGTTTGGCTGGCGGGTGGAGAAACACTGCCCGGGCGCCCTGCGCATCCTGGAAACCTCCGACCTGCAAAGCCTGCGGCATGCGCGTCATCAGCGTCTGAAAGACCGGCTGAAAAGCGACGACGAGCAGACTGATTTCACCGAACTGTTCGCACCGGCATTGCACGAAGAATTCCAGCTGATGGCGAGCACCGATCTGGCCAAACGGGAAATCGCTGCGCTGTACCGGTGTGATTTGAACCTGATGATTTCCGAAGTCGAGATCGACCTGCTGGTGGAGGAATTCGGCCTGCCTCGGCAAATCCTGCATTGGTGTCCGTTGATGATTGATCTTCCGGACACCGCCGCGCCAGGTTTCGAAGAGCGCGCGCATTTCCTCAGTATTGGCAACTTCCGTCACGCGCCAAACTGGGATGCCGTGCTCTGGATGAAGACCACGCTCTGGCCGCTGATCCGCGCGCGCCTGCCTCGCGCGCAACTGCATATCTATGGCGCCTATACGCCGCCCAAAGCCACCGCACTGCACAACCCGGCCCAAGGCTTTCACATCATGGACTGGGCCGAAGATGCGCTTGAAGTGATGTCGGCAGCGCGGGTCTGCCTTGCGCCATTGCGCTTTGGCGCGGGAATCAAGGGCAAACTGGTCGATGCCATGCTCTGTGGCACGCCAAGCGTGACGACACCGATCGGCGCCGAAGCCATGCACGGCGATGCTCCTTGGCCGGGCGCCATTGCCCTGGACGCAAATACCTTCGCCGAACAGGCCGTGCAACTGTACGAAGATCCAGCGCGCTGGCAGCAAGCGCAGATTCAGGCTTCGGCACTTTTGCAGCAACGTTATCAGCGCAGCGTACATGGCCCGCGTCTGATCAACCGGATAGATGATTGCCGACAACACTTGGCACAACTTAGAAACGACAATTTCACCGGCGCCATGCTGCGACATCACACACTCAAAAGCACTCAATACATGGCTCAATGGATCGAAGCGAAAAACCAGTTGAATCCAACAGAGCGTTGATTACATCAATTACATGACTTGCATTAAAAGCGAACTTTCGCAATAACTCTAACATGCCTATAAACATCCTGCGCGCAACTAATCAACCACTTCGCAGGATATGCAACATGGAAAACTTCGACGATATACCAACCCATCAATGGATGGCTGATTCACCACAGATCGATAATCTTTCGTTATTCGAAATGACCCTGCCCGGCGCGCACAACGCCGGCTGTGACTGGGAAGCTTCTTATGCCCTGATTCCCGGGAAAAACTGGCTTGCCTGCCAGGACGTTTCGTTTTATTCGCAGTTGAATCGCGGCGCTCGCGCACTTGATGTACGCCTTGTTTACAACAGCAAGGCGAAACAACTGGCGAGATTCCGTTTCCAGCACAATGGATTCAACTCTTCGCGAACGCTTGAAGACCTGATCAGAGACCTCAAGGGATTTTATGAAAGAAGCCCGAACGAGTTTATCGTTCTGGACTTTCATGAACTTTCCAACGCTACAGATCCATTCAACCATGAGGAATTCAGAACAGCTTTGCTGGAGCACCTCGGGGAACGGATTATTCCCACCGACAATCTGCACCTGACAATCGGCGAACTCAAAGCCATCAATCCATTGCAACGCATCATGGTGGCCGCGCCGATGACCTGGGAAAGCGAAGACTTTCGTTTCTACAGGCCAATCAATCACAAGTGGATCGGCAAATCACAGGTCAGCACCTCGGATCTTTATGGCTATATAGACAACGTACTGAGCACACCTGTCAGTACGCTCCGCCCATGGTCGCTGTCGGCAACCAGTTACACACTGGGCGGGCCACAGCGCATCCTCGACAGTCTTGACGAGTGGTTCGATCCGGAAAAATCCGATTGGGCGCGCAAGTGCAACATCATCAATTTCGACTTCATCAAAAACTCGAACATCGTGCGTTTCTGCCAAATGGCTAACCTGCGAAAGGCACGCGACAAGCTCAGCTGAGCGGTTATCACGGACGGCCGGTCGGAAGTGGCACAAATGGCAAAAAACGAGGCATGATCGTGCAGCGATAATAAAAAAGTGCCCCGTCATGACCCGAACCGCTCGCGTGACCGACCCTTCCTACGAGTTGATGGACGACCATAACGGCTTGTCCATCATCTACCGCCAGCACGGCTTCCCCTGCCCGCTGGTGCGCTGGCATTTCCACAAGGAATACGAACTGCACCTGATCGTTGCCAGTTCCGGCAAGGTGTTCATCGGCGATTACATTGGCAACTTCTATCCGGAAACCCTGTTTCTGACCGGTCCCAACCTGCCGCACAACTGGATCAGCCAGGTCGCTGAAGATGAAGTGGTGGAGAAACGCGACATGCTGGTCAACTTCACCGACGAATTGTTCGAGAGCGGGCATCAGGTGTTCGCTGAGCTGAAATCGTTGGCGCCACTGCTTGAGCGCGCGCAGTACGGCATCGAATTTCGCTGCAAGCGCACGATCCGTCAGGCCATGACGCTTATGCAGCGGATCGCCGACAGCACCGGCATCACCCGCCTCGGGCATTTTTTCATCCTGATGGAATTGCTTGCGGCCAGTGATGATTACCAGTTGCTGTCCGGTGCCACCACGCCGCAACTGGCCGACGAACACAACATCGACCGCACCAACCGCGCCGTCGATTACATCTTCAGCCATTACGCCCGGGACATTTCACTGGAAGAAGTGGCCGAGCACCTGGGCATGACGCCGACCTATTTCAGCCGGGTATTCAAGCAGGCCACCGGGCGCAACTTCATTGAATTCGTCAATCGCCTGCGCATCAGCAAATCCTGTGAGCTGCTGGCCGACGGCGACAAACCGGTGACCGAGGTGTGCTTCGAGTCGGGCTTCAACAATATTTCCAACTTCAATCGACGCTTTCAGCAACTCAAGGGCATGACGCCGTCGCACTATCGACGGCTGGCGGTGCAGCGGCTGACTGAACAGAATCATCTCTGACGACACGCCACCTGTGGGAGCGAGCCTGCTCGCGAAAGCGTTCTGTCAGTGAAAAATCCTGTGGCTGACACACCATCTTCGCGAGCAGGCTCGCTCCCACAAGAGGTTGTGCCCGGCTGGCGAAATCTGTACGCATTCGTTAACCGCACCTCGCGCAAAACCCCTTCCCTGCGTTCCCCCCACCAAACCCCAGTGCAAAAAAGTATCAACAAAAGTGCTAGGGATGATTTGTCAGCCCCGCCGTTGAAGGCTGTAATCAGCGCAGATTCTTCCTGCATTCGGAAGACACAAAAACAATAACTGTCCTTCTGCCCCGACGGGTGTCAGAAAAGGAGTGCACGATGCAACCCACTGCAAAAGCTCTGCTCGCTCTCACCTGCATGACCCTCAGCAGCGTCAGCCTTGGCGCCCAGACCCTGACCATCGCCACCGTCAACAACAGCGACATGATCCGCATGCAGAAACTCTCGAAAACCTTCGAGAGCGAGCATCCGGACATTACGCTCAATTGGGTGGTGCTGGAAGAAAACGTCCTGCGTCAGCGCCTGACCACCGACATCGCCACACAGGGCGGCCAGTTCGACGTATTGACCATCGGCATGTACGAAGCCGCACTCTGGGGCGGCAAGGGTTGGCTGGAGCCAATGAAGGAACTGCCGGCCAGTTACGCCCTCGACGACGTTTTCCCATCGGTGCGCGAAGGCCTGTCGGTGAAGGGTTCGCTGTATGCGCTGCCGTTTTACGCAGAAAGTTCGATCACCTATTACCGCACCGACCTGTTCAAGGCAGCCGGGCTGACCATGCCGGAGCGGCCGACCTGGGAAGAGATCGCCGGGTTTGCGGAAAAGCTCACCCAGAAAGACAAAGAGCAATACGGCATCTGCCTGCGCGGCAAGGCTGGTTGGGGTGAGAACATGGCGCTGGTCACCACGGTCGCCAATGCTTATGGCGCGCGCTGGTTCGATGAGCAGTGGAAACCGGAATTCAGCGGCCCGGAATGGAAAAATGCGCTGAATTTCTACGTCAACACCATGAAGAAATCCGGCCCGCCAGGCGCATCGAGCAACGGTTTCAACGAAAACCTCGCCCTGTTCAACAGCGGCAAATGCGCGATCTGGGTCGACGCCAGCGTGGCTGGTTCGTTCGTCACCGACAAAACCCAGAGCAAGGTCGCCGATCACGTCGGTTTCACCTTCGCTCCGCATCAGGTCACGGATAAAGGCTCGGCGTGGCTGTATTCGTGGGCGCTGGCGATTCCGACCAGTTCCAAGGCCAAGGACGCAGCAAAAACCTTCAGCGCCTGGGCCACGTCCAAAGAGTACGGCGAACTGGTTGCCAAGACCGATGGCATCGCCAACGTGCCGCCGGGCACCCGCGCTTCGACCTACAGCGATGCGTACATGAGCGCTGCGCCGTTTGCCAAGGTGACGCTGGAATCGCTGAAAGCCGCTGACCCGAGCAAACCGACGCTGAAACCGGTGCCGTACATCGGCATTCAGCTGGTGACCATTCCTGAATTCCAGGCAGTGGGCACCCAGGTCGGCAAGCTGTTCTCGGCAGCACTGATCGGCCAGACCACGGTAGATCAGGCTTTGGCGGCGGCGCAGCAGACTACGGAACGCGAGATGAAGCGTGCGGGTTATCCCAAGTAAGCGCTGAGCGACTTGCTCCTGCCTCTTGTGGGAGCGAGCCTGCTCGCGAAGGCGTCGTGTCAGCCAACACACATGACACTGATCCGGCGCTTTCGCGAGCAGGCTCGCTCCCACATGGGGATCTCCATAGGTCTGTATGACTCGGTTGTGAATGCCATGAATACTTCAACTGCCAAAGCCCACATCGACCTGTCGCCACCCCAGCGCAAGCTGCGGGTGCGCAATCCCGGCTGGTTTCTGGTCAGCCCTTCGGTGACGCTGTTGCTGCTGTGGATGATCGTGCCGCTGGGCATGACCCTGTACTTTTCGATGATCCGCTACAACCTGCTCTACCCCGGCGAAAACGAATTCGTCGGGCTTGAGAACTTCACTTACTTCCTCACCGATTCGGGCTTCATGCCCGGCGCGACCAATACGTTGTTGCTGGTCGGCAGTGTGCTGCTGATCAGTGTGGTCTTCGGTGTGTTGATCAGCGCGTTGCTGGAGGCCAGCGAATTCCTTGGTCGCGGCCTGGTGCGGGTGATGCTGATCTCGCCGTTCTTCATCATGCCCACCGTCGGCGCGTTGATCTGGAAGAACCTGATCTTCCATCCGGTCTCGGGGATCCTCGCCTACATCTGGAAGCTGTTCGGTGCGCAACCGGTGGACTGGCTGGCGCACTACCCGCTGTTGTCGATCATCATCATTGTTTCGTGGCAATGGCTGCCCTTCGCGATCCTGATTCTGATGACCGCCATGCAGTCGCTGGATCAGGAACAGAAAGAAGCCGCACGCCTGGACGGTGCCGGCCCGATCGCGATTTTCTGGCACCTGACCCTGCCGCATCTGGCGCGGCCGATTGCCGTGGTGGTGATGATCGAAACGATCTTCCTGCTCTCGGTGTTCGCCGAAATCTTCACCACCACCAACGGCGGCCCCGGCTACGCCTCGACCAACCTCGCCTACCTGATCTACAACCAGGCGCTGGTGCAGTTCGATGTCGGCATGGCCTCGGCGGGCGGCTTGATTGCCGTGGTCATCGCCAACATCGCCGCGATCATTCTGGTGCGGATGATCGGCAAAAACCTGACTGACAAAGCGTGAGGCCTGCCATGACCCTCCAACAATCCCGCCGCCTGCAAAGCCTGCTGCTCGGCACCCTGGCCTGGGCCATCGCGATCGTGATTTTCTTCCCGATCTTCTGGATGGTGATGACCAGTTTCAAGAGCGAAATCGACGCTTTCGCCACGCCGCCGCAGTTCATCTTCACGCCAACGCTGGAGAACTACCTGCACATCAACGAGCGCAGCGACTATTTCAGCTTCGCCTGGAACTCGGTGGTGATCTCCTTCAGCGCCACGGCCCTGTGCCTGTTGATCGCGGTGCCTGCGGCCTACTCGATGGCGTTCTATGAAACCCAGCGCACCAAAGGCACGCTGCTGTGGATGCTCTCGACCAAGATGCTGCCGCCGGTGGGCGTGCTGATGCCGATCTACCTGCTGGCCAAGAGTTTCGGCCTGCTCGACACGCGCATTGCGCTGATCGTGATCTACACGCTGATCAACCTGCCGATCGTGGTCTGGATGGTTTACACCTACTTCAAGGACATCCCCAAAGACATCCTCGAAGCCGCCCGCCTCGACGGTGCGACGCTGTGGCAGGAAATGGTCCGCGTGCTGCTGCCGATCGCCAAGGGCGGCCTCGCCTCGACCGTGCTGCTGTCGCTGATCCTGTGCTGGAACGAGGCGTTCTGGTCGCTGAACCTGACCTCTTCGAATGCCGCACCACTGACCGCGTTGATCGCCTCGTATTCAAGTCCCGAAGGATTGTTCTGGGCCAAGTTGTCGGCGGTCTCGACCCTGGCCTGTGCGCCGATTCTGATCTTTGGCTGGATCAGCCAGAAGCAACTGGTGCGTGGGCTGTCGTTTGGTGCCGTGAAATGAATATCCCTGAACCAACACGACTCCTGTGGGAGCGAGCCTGCTCGCGAATGCGGTGCGTCATTCAACGTTGAAGGCGGCTGACACGGCCCCATCGCGAGCAGGCTCGCTCCCACAGTCAGAATGTGCGGCTGGTTCAATCGAATAATAAATTGCGGAGGCCCATCTCATGGCCAACCTGAAAATCAAGAATCTGCAAAAAGGCTTCGAAGGCTTTTCCATCATCAAGGGCATTGACCTGGAAGTGAACGACAAGGAATTCGTAGTCTTCGTCGGCCCGTCGGGCTGCGGCAAATCCACCCTGCTGCGCCTGATCGCCGGCCTTGAAGAGGTCAGCGGCGGCACCATCGAACTCGATGGCCGCGACATCACTGAAGTCAGCCCGGCCAAGCGCGATCTGGCGATGGTGTTCCAGACCTACGCGCTGTACCCGCACATGACTGTGAAAAAGAACATGTCGTTCGCCCTCGATCTGGCCGGCGTGCCGAAAGCCGAAGTCGAACGCAAGGTTGGCGAAGCGGCGCGCATTCTCGAGCTCGGCCCGATGCTCGAGCGCAAGCCGAAACAGCTTTCCGGCGGCCAGCGCCAGCGCGTGGCGATCGGCCGTGCCATCGTGCGCAACCCGAAGATTTTCCTCTTCGATGAACCGCTGTCGAACCTCGACGCGGCGTTGCGCGTGCAGATGCGTCTGGAACTGCTGCGCCTGCATAAAGATCTGCAAGCGACGATGATCTATGTAACCCACGACCAGGTCGAAGCGATGACCATGGCCGACAAAGTCGTGGTGCTCAATGGCGGCAGGATCGAGCAGGTCGGCTCGCCGCTGGACCTGTATCACAACCCGGCCAACCTGTTTGTCGCAGGCTTTCTCGGCACGCCGAAAATGGGTTTCCTCAAAGGCAAGATTGCCCGCATCGACGGCGCCAGCTGCGAAGTTTCGCTGGACGCCGGCACGCGCATCACCCTGCCGTTCAACGCCGCCAACCTCAGTGTCGGCAGCGCAGTCACGTTGGGCATTCGCCCCGAACACCTGGAGCTGGCGCAACCTGGCGACTGCACGTTGCAGGTGACTGCCGATGTCAGCGAACGCCTTGGCAGCGACACCTTCTGCCACGTCACCACCAGCGCCGGTGAAGCCCTGACCATGCGCGTGCGCGGCGACTTGGCCAGCCGTTATGGCGAGCAATTGAGCCTGCGCCTGGACCCGACTCACTGCCACCTGTTCGACGCTGAAGGTGTGGCGCTGACTCGCCCACTGCGCGCTGCCGCCTGATTTCGAGACTATCCGATGAAACTCAACCAACAGAACCTCAACCGCCTCGCCGCCGAAGTGCAACTGCCGGGCTACAACCTGAGCGACACACGCCAAGGCATCGCCCACATCGGCGTCGGCGGTTTCCACCGCGCGCATCAGGCGTATTACACCGATGCCTTGATGAACACTGGCGAAGCGCTGGACTGGGCAATCTGCGGCGTCGGCCTGCGCCCGGAGGATCGCCGTGCCCGCGATGATCTGCGCGAGCAGGATTACCTGTTCACCCTCTTCGAACTGGGCGACAGCGATGACACCGAAGTGCGCGTCATCGGTGCAATCCGCGACATGCTGCTGGCCGAAGATGGCGCGCAAACGCTGATCGACAAACTCGCCGAACCGCAGATCCGTATCGTCTCGCTGACCATCACCGAGGGCGGCTACTGCATCGACGACAGCAACGGCGAATTCATGGCGCACCTGCCGCAGATTCAACACGACCTCGCCCATCCCGAAACGCCGGGCACCGTGTTCGGCTTCCTTTGCGCCGCGTTGGCCAGACGCCGTGCGGCGGGTGTTCCGGCATTCACCGTGATGTCCTGCGATAACCTGCCGCACAACGGCGCGGTCGCGCGCAAGGCACTGCTGGCGTTCGCCGCGCTGCGTGATCCGCAATTGCGCGACTGGATCGACCAGAACGTCAGTTTCCCCAACGCCATGGTCGATCGCATCACGCCGATGACCAGCACCGCGCATCGCCTGCAACTGGCCGACAAACACGGCGTCGACGATGCCTGGCCGGTGGTCTGCGAACCGTTTGTGCAGTGGGTGCTGGAGGATAAATTCGTCAACGGCCGCCCGGCGTGGGAAAAGGTCGGCGTGCAGTTCACCGACGATGTATCGCCGTACGAAGAGATGAAAATCAAACTGCTCAACGGCAGTCACTTGGCGCTCACCTATCTGGGTTTCCTCAAGGGTTATCGCTTCGTCCACGAGACCATGAACGATCCGCTGTTCGTGCGTTACATGCGCGCTTATATGGACCTGGATGTCACGCCACAGTTGGCGCCGGTACCGGGCATTGATTTGAGCGAATACAAGGACACGCTGGTGGCGCGGTTTTCCAATCAGGCGATTGCCGATCAACTGGAGCGCGTGTGTTCGGATGGTTCGTCGAAGTTTCCCAAGTTCACCGTGCCGACGATCAATCGGCTGATTGCCGATGGCCGCGAGACCAAACGTGCGGCACTGGTAGTCGCGGCGTGGGCGCTGTATTTGAAGGGCATGGATGAGAATGGCGATACGTATTCGATTCCGGACCCGCGAGGGGCGTTCTGTCAGGGATTGGTGGCGGACGATGAGTTGATCACCGAGCGCCTGTTGGGCGTGGAAGAAATTTTCGGCACGGCGATACCGAAGTCGGCGGAGTTTGTTGCAGCGTTCGAGTGGTGCTGCCAGAGTTTGCGCGAGGTTGGGGTTTCGCGGACTCTGGAACGGGTGCTCGGCTGAAAAGCCCCTCACCCTAGCCCTCTCCCGGAGGGAGAGGGAACCGACCGCGTGGTTCTTCCGTTATTCATCGACCTGAAATTCCGAGTCGAATACAGAGTGTGAAAGGCATGAAAATCTGCTCCCTTTCCCCCTCGCCCCCATGGGGGAGAGGGCTGGGGTGAGGGGGTAGCTCTTGATCTTCAGCGCAATCTGACAGGCCCATACATGACAACAACAAAGCTCTTCCTGGGTATCGACTGCGGCACCCAAGGCACCAAAGCGATCATCCTCGATGCCGGCAGCGGCCAGGTGCTCGGTCTGGGCGCAGCGCCGCACACTATGATCAGCGGCGCCAACGGCCGCCGCGAACAAGACGTTCAACAGTGGCTCGATGCATTCGTCAGCGCCACCCGCCAGGCCTTGCAAGCGGCGAATGTCGACGGCCAGGCGATCCTCGGTGTCGGCGTCTCCGGCCAGCAACACGGCCTGGTCCTGCTCGATGAGCAAGGCGCAGTGCTGCGCCCGGCCAAGCTCTGGTGCGACACCGAAACCACGCCGGAAAACGACCGCTTGCTCGCGCAACTGGGCGGCGAGGAAGGCTCGCTGGAACGCCTCGGCGTGGTCATTGCACCGGGCTACACGGTGTCGAAACTGCTCTGGACCAAAGAGCAGCATCCCGACGTGTTCTCACGCATCGCGCGGATTCTGTTGCCTCACGACTACCTCAACTACTGGCTCACCGGCCGCGCCTGCAGCGAATACGGCGATGCCTCCGGCACCGGTTATTTCAACGTGCGCACGCGTCAGTGGGATTTGCAGATCCTGCGCGACATCGACGCCAGCGGCCGTTTACAAGCCGCATTGCCGGAGCTGATCGACGCGCACGCCGCCGTCGGCACCCTCCTCCCGGCAATCGCCGAGCAACTCGGCATCAACCCCAACGCCGTGGTCTCGAGCGGCGGCGGCGACAACATGATGGGCGCGATCGGTACCGGCAATATCCAGCCCGGCGCGATCACCATGAGCCTCGGTTCGTCCGGCACGGTCTACGCCTTCTCCGACGCCCCGAGCGTCAGCGCCGATGCCTCGGTTGCCACGTTCTGTTCCTCCAGCGGCGGCTGGCTGCCGTTGATCTGCACCATGAATTTGACCAACGCCACCGGTGCAATTCGCGAACTGTTCAAGCTCGATCTGCCGACCTTCAACCAACTGGTCGCGCAATCGCCGATCGGTGCCGAAGGCGTGAGCATGTTGCCGTTTCTCAACGGTGAGCGCGTCCCCGCCCTGCCCCACGCCACCGGCAGCCTGCATGGCCTGACCATGGACAACCTGACCCAGGCCAATCTGTGCCGCGCCGCTGTCGAAGGCACCACCTTCGGTTTGCGCTACGGGCTGGATTTGCTCCGCCAGAATGGTTTACAAAGCCTGCGCATTTGCCTGATCGGCGGCGGCTCGAAGAGCGCGGTGTGGCGGCAGGTCGTCGCCGACATCATGAACGCCCCGGTCATCTGCACCGAACAAAGCGAAGCCGCCGCACTGGGTGCGGCGATTCAAGCGGCGTGGTGCGCGTCGCGCTCTAACGGCGATGATGTGTCCCTGGCCGAGCTGTGCGAGCGCTGCGTGAAACTCGACGCAAGCAGTGAAACCCTGCCGATCGCCGCGAATGTCGCGGCGTTCCAGCAGGCCTACGAACGCTATCAACAGCATGTCGCAACCCTATAACGAGCAAACAACTATGTATCTGGTGTGTGGCGAAGCCCTGTTTGATTTCTTTAGCGAAAACGATGCCAGCGGTCTGGCCTCGAAAGTCAATTTCAAGGCGATTGCCGGCGGCTCGCCGTTCAACGTCGCCGTCGGTCTGCGCCGCTTGGGCGTGGACTCGGCGCTCTTCGGCGGCCTGTCCACCGACTACCTCGGCCGCCGTTTGCAGCAAGTCCTGCAGGACGAAGGTGTGCGCCCGGACTATCTGGTGGATTTCGCCGCGCCGACCACCCTGGCAATGGTCGCGGTAGGCGCCAATGGCTCGCCGCATTACAGTTTCCGTGGCGAAGGCTGCGCCGACCGGCAACTAAGCGAGGCACATCTGCCGACACTCGGCGACGAGGTGCGCGGCCTGCACATCGGCTCGTTTTCGCTGGTGGTGCAGCCGATTGGCGACACCTTGCTTAAGCTGGTTCAGCGCGAAAGCGGCAAACGCCTGATCAGCCTCGATCCCAACGTGCGCCTCAACCCCGAGCCGAACATCGAGCTATGGCGCGAGCGCATCGCCACGCTGGTGCGCCTGGCCGATCTGATCAAAGTCAGCGACGAGGATCTGAGCCTGCTCTATCCCGAGCGGGATCCGCAAAACGTCATTGAAGGCTGGCTCGAACATCGCTGCCAGATCGTCTTCCTGACGCGCGGTGGCGACGGCGCAACAGTGTTCAGTCGCGCCCATGGCTCGTGGTCGGTACCGGCCAATCAGGTTCAGATCGCCGACACGGTAGGCGCTGGCGATACCTTCCAGGCGGCGCTGATCACCTGGCTGACCGAACATTCGCTGGACTCGGTCGAAGGCGTGCAGCAGCTCAGTCGAGAGCAAATCGACGGCATGCTCAGGTTCGCCGTACAAGCCGCCGCACTGACCTGCAGCAAAACCGGTCCGGATCTGCCCTATCGTCATCAATTGAGCTGAGCGCGTAGACTGTCGGCCTTTTTGCGCACGACGGAAAACAGCTCTTGAATCACAGGCACATCCTCGCCCTTCTGACCCTGGCCACCCTGCTGAGCGGTTGCGGCACCTCGCCGCCCCGCTCGCCGGAAGACATCTGCGCAATCTTCCGCGAGAAAAGCGACTGGTACGACGCTGCGCAAGTCACCCAGAAACGCTGGGGCGTGCCGATCCAGGTGCCTTTCGCGATCATGTATCAGGAATCCGGCTACCGCTACGACGCCAAGACGCCGCGCAAATACCTGCTCTGGGTGATTCCGTGGGGCCGCGTCTCCACCGCTTCCGGTTATGCGCAAGCCAAGGACGAAGTCTGGGCCGACTACCAGAAAAGCACCGGCCGCAACTGGGCCGATCGCGAAGACTTCGACGACGCAATCGACTTCGTCGGCTGGTACATGGACAAGACCACCTCGATCAACGGCGTGTACAAATACGACGCCTATAACCAGTACCTGAACTACCACGAAGGCTGGGGCGGCTTCCGCAACAAGACCTACGCGAGCAAAGCCTGGCTACCGCCGACCGCGCGCAAGGTGCAGAACCGTTCGGATCTGTATGCGCAGCAATATGCCGGCTGCAAGGAAGACCTCAATCGCGGGTTCTGGAGCCGGTTCTGGCATTGGTTGTAGAAGCCGTTCGCGAGCAGGCTCGCTCCCACAGGGCCTTAGTGAATGCCGATTTTGTCTACACCCGAGAAACCTGTGGGAGCGGGCTTGCCCGCGATGGCAATCTCTCAAACACCATCAAAGTCTATGAAAGGCCCGATTTCACTGACCCAAACCGCCCTCCTAAGGGTTTTCCCTATGGCATCAAGGCCCCACACCTACGCCATTTGCGCCTTGAATGAGGCCGTCTAATCCTGCAACATCCATCACCTGCTTATTCAACGGACGGAATTCAAGGCATGCTGGACGCCAATGCAACCCACATCACCCTCTCGATCGAAGACGCCAACGCCGACCTGCAAGTCCTCAGCTTCACCGGTCGCGAAGCCCTCAACGAACCGTTCCGTTTCGACCTCGAACTGGTCAGCGCCCGCCCCGACCTGAAGCTCGAAGAGCTGCTGCACAAGCGCGCCTGCCTGACGTTCGGCGCCACCGGCGAAGGCAAGATTCACGGCCAGGTCTATCGCATCGAGCAGGGCGACTCCGGCAAGACCCTGACCCGCTACAGCATCAGCCTGATGCCGCAACTGGCCTATCTGCAGCACAACCATGATCAGCAGATCTTCCAGCAACTGACGGTGCCGAAAATCATCGCCCAGCTGCTGGAAGATCGCGGCATTCTCTCCGACGCCTACAGCTTCCAGCTCGGCGCCGAGTACCCGGAACGCGAGTATTGCGTGCAATACGGCGAGTCCGACCTGCATTTCATCCAGCGCCTGTGCGAAGAAGAAGGCATTCACTTCCACTTCCAGCACAGCAGCAGCGGCCACAAACTGGTGTTCGGCGACGACCAGACCGTATTCCGCAAACTGAAGCCGGTCAGCTACCAGCAGGACTCCGGCATGGCTGCGGAGAAGCCGGTGATCAAGCGCTTCAACCTGCGCCTGGAAACCCGCACCACCCGCGTCAGCCGTCGCGACTACGATTTCGAAAAACCCAAGCTGCTGCCCGAAGGCGCGGTCAAATCCGAATACGCCCCGGACCTGGAAGACTACGATTACCCCGGCCGCTTCACCACCCGCGAGCGCGGCAAGTTCCTCTCAACCCGCGCCCTGGAGCGCCATCGCAGCGACTACAAACTCGCCGAAGGCAAAGGTGATGAACCGACCCTCACCAGCGGCCATTTCCTCACGCTCGCCGAACACCCGCGCGCCGAGTGGAACGACCTGTGGCTGCTGCTGGAAGTCTTCCACGAAGGCAAACAGCCGCAAGTGCTCGGTGAAAACGTCACCAGCGACGTCACCGACAACAAAAGCGATTTCCACCAGGGCTACCGCAACAGCTTCCTCGCCACCCCGTGGGACGCGCACTACCGCCCTGCCCTCGAACACCCGAAACCGAAAGTCCTCGGCAGCCAGACCGCCGTCGTCACGGGTCCTGCCGGTGAAGAAATCCACTGCGACCAGTACGGCCGCATCAAAGTGCAATTCCACTGGGACCGCGACGGCCAGTCCGACGACAAAACCACCTGCTGGATGCGCGTCGCCAGCGGCTGGGCTGGCGCAGCCTACGGCGGCATCGCCATCCCGCGCATCGGCATGGAAGTCCTCGTCACCTTCCTCGAAGGCGACCCCGACCAGCCCCTCGTCACCGGCTGCCTGTACCACAAGGAAAACGTCGTCCCTTACGACCTGCCGGCCAACAAGACCCGCAGCACCTTCAAAACCCTCAGCTCCCCGGGCGGCAAGGGTTACAACGAATTCCGCATCGAAGACAAAAAAGGCGCCGAACAGATCTACATCCACGCCCAGCGCGACTGGGACGAAAACATCGAACACGACCAGAAAATCCGCGTCGGCAACGAACGCCACGACACCGTTGAAGCCAATGTGCTGAGCGAGTTCAAGGTCGAAGAGCACCGGATCACCCATCTGGACCGCATCAGCGAAATGCGCGCGGATGATCACCTGACGGTGGGTGTGACGCAGCATGTGAAGGTCGGCACGGCGCAGTTTGTTGAGGCTGGGACGGAGATTCACTATCACGCTGGTGACAAGGTGGTGGTTGAGGGTGGCATGGAGCTGACCGCCAAGGCTGGTGGGAGTTTTGTGAAGGTTGATGCGGGTGGGGTGACCATCAGCGGCGCGGAAGTGAAGGTGAATTCGGGTGGTGGTCCTGGGGCCGGCACTGGCATTCAGATCCTCGCCCCATTCATTCCGGGACTCGCAGCCATTGATAACGCCGGACGCCTGATGCAAACCCGCGCTAACCAGATGATGCAGGCGGAGTCCCTCGCCGTGACGCCGAAACTCAAAGCACCTACCGGCATCTGCGTCGAATGCCTGAAAAAAGCCATGCGTGAAAAACTCGCCCTGCAATCGGGGGCAAATTGATGACGAAGAGTGACGCAGCGAAAGCCTGGAGCGAAGCGAAAAAGAACGCTCAGTCGATATTCGCGATCGTTGAGATCGGCCTGTTGCCGGAACCCGCTCGATTGCAGTTCGTCAGAGTTGACCCGTCACGACGGCCGTTGATGGTGCAACCGGAATTCGCCGAACTGCGCAACTACGGCCCGTGGCTGGTCGACGTTAGCCACATGGATTTCGAAGCCTTTCTTGCTCACGAACACTTCACCGGCTGCACCGCAATGGCCAGTTGGATTCGTACCGACTGCCCAGCCGACAAGCTCGCCGCTCACCTTAGTGATGCGTTGCTGGCAAAAAATGAAGCTGGCGAAGTCCTGATGATTCGTAGCTACGCACCAGAAGTGGTGCCGATGCTGTACGCACGCGATGATCTGTCTTGGCATGCGTGGCTGTTTGGCCCACTGCAGGAGTGGTGGGTGCCAGCAGAAGAAGATCAATGGCACTGTCTGAAGGGACTCAACCTTGAAAAGCCCGGAAGATACGAGCCTATCTTTCTTGACGGAAAGCTGTGGACGGACATGGAGATCGATCCTCTACCCTACAGCCTCACCACTGAACTGGAAAAAGAAGCGCCTGAAGTGTTTGCCAGCACCTGTCACGGCGCCCGTTTGAAACAAGTGAAAGAAGCGCTGGACGCTGGCCGCAGTGAAGGTTTAACGGACGCGGAAGACGTCACTCTATTTGCCACCCTGCGGTTGATGAACCCTAAGTTTCCAGAGAACTGGCCGATGTGGACTCAAGCTAAGGAGCGAACATTTAGAGAAAAACTGCCGCTTGGAATCGTTATACAGCAGCTGTCTGACTGAACCTTCAATTTCTATATAACATCGCTTTGTAAAATGACACGGGAAACATTGATGTCGCTGACCATGAATAGCTCGAATGAACGACGATGGAAACGCCGATCTTCAGCGATCGTAATTCTGATTCTCGCGGTATTTTTCGTGGGATTTTATATTTACACCAAAACCCGAATATCCGGCGCTGCTCTCACCTCCCACAATTATATGAACAGACCAATAGGTAGCTTTTGGGTAAATGACAACTGGGGAGGAAATGGTGGCGTGACCTGTTGCTGGAAGATGTCCGGCGACACTGCGAAGGTAGTTTGGATCCTGAGCATGTCGAAAGCTCAGGAGGATCAAGGAATGAAAATAGAAAGACATGAAGAACTAATGCCTATGCCAAAGCGCAAGGCTGGGGACGACACGCTGCATGTTTACTTTCTTCCCGGTAATAAAATAGAGCTCACGTGGTCTGCAACTACGCTTGATAAAAACTCATTCCGCGAAAATACGACTAAAGAAACCAATGGACAAGGGAGTCATCCATGAGCGAACCAAAAAACTTATGCGATGCACAAGCCATTAGCTCGCGCTTAAGTTCGTCCACAGGATTAAAAAAGAGTTCAACGCTACCATGTGAAGCAACATTACATGTTGGATTTTTTTTCGATGGAGTTAGTAGAAACCTAGAAGACGACTTAAAGGAAGAAAGAGTTACCAATATTGGCCGCCTTTTTCTCGCGTATCCACACGAGGAGAACTCTGCACCATCCGATCCGGCCAGTCAGCATCATAAATTCTATATATCTGGGCTTGCCACATCGTTTGACGCTACCTTAGGCACGAACTCGACTACTAGCGCAGCCAACCTCAACGGCGCAATCAGCAAAATCAAAGACGACGTTTCCAAACTACCGAAAGATAATTCCACGGAAGCTGTTGTTGACGTAGGCAAAGACGTATTAGCCGGGAAAAACTGGTGGGACAACTTTACAAACAACCTAAAACCCAGGAATCTTATTTCCGCTATTGCTACTACAGCAGCCAAGGCTTCGGTCGAAGGTATTTCTCCCGTCCGTGACCAAGAAATAGTTTTCAGTTTACTTAAAACTGGTGTAGACACTCGCCTAGAGGCCGCAAGTAATCGTTTTGAAAAGCTTGTAGAGGACGTCAAAAAATCGAACTCGATCTCGATCAAAAAAATTTCAGTATCGGTGTTCGGTTTCGATTATGGCGCTACGCTTGCGCGAGCCTTCGCTCATAAATTATTTGAGGCGTGCGACCCTGGTACTACCGTCTACAAAGGTGCAAAGCTGGAAGTGGTTTTCGCTGGGCTGTTCGATGCGGTAGATCGAAGCATGGAAGCATCGGTGGTTCGAGATTTTTTACTGCCAATTTCCAATTCAGTGGATGATGGAGAGTGCTTGCCAGGTCCAGTCAAGTCGGCACTTCACCTAGTTGCTGCTCATGAGTGTAGAGGTGACAGGCGTGCACGTCTAATCGGCACCGGATCGCTTACCCCCCGATGGGAAGAACGGTTGGTTCCGGGCACGAGCTCTGACGTAGGGGGCGGATTGGCGAAAAAAAGTGCCTCGCACAGCCGAGAGCTGCACATAGTGGCTTTGCACGAAATGTATCGTGCCGCCTATAGTGCTGGAGTCCCCTTCCCCTCTATGGCGAAACTTCAAGAAAAAGATAGATACGTGGCTAGCTTCTTCGAATTTCATGATCACATCAATGGCACCGGCGCTATTGAGGCGAGCAAACGATACACGAGCCTAGCTGGCAATAAAAAAGTGTCTGCCGACGCTTTTCTAGCTCATCGCCGCTTATACATCCAAAGACTTCGTGGACTTTGGGAATTGTATAGTGGACAACACCGTGCTTATAGCGAACAAGAAGATCGCTTGAAACGCCCATTATTGGGTGACTCCGGAACATTGAAACGCTTGCTGG
Organism: Pseudomonas sp. CCNWLW23; assembly: GCF_037095675.1. Classification (NCBI taxonomy): domain Bacteria; kingdom Pseudomonadati; phylum Pseudomonadota; class Gammaproteobacteria; order Pseudomonadales; family Pseudomonadaceae; genus Pseudomonas; species Pseudomonas sp. CCNWLW23. The sequence goes on from NZ_JBAWKM010000014.1 coordinate 94,717, forward strand.
GAATGGGCAGTGAAACAGAAGTTCAAGCTAGTAAGCGCGACGCGGCTCTGGAACAAACTCGCAAAAGTAAAGATGTACTTCGCAGCGAGCTTGGCTGGTTAGAGGACGTTGATAGGGAAGCCAAACGCCTGAGCATCGGACTCGCAACTAAAGCAGAAAAAGCATTGCTGGACGAATGGTTTGTGAAGGAGTCGAAGAGTCTCAGCTTCGATATTGAGGACCTGCTGGAATTCTATGTAAATGACAAATTCATGGTAAGCCAAATGTCACAATCACCAAGCTCGACCAAGTATTTTTTAATCAGAGAATTTGACATTCCTGACCTAAATAAAACAAAAGGGATGGCCCCCGACTTTATGGAACAGATGATGCGAAAAACGCCCGCAGACTCTTCAGGTGCATCGACCTAAAAGCATGAGACTCAAGGTCTGAGAATGAATCTTTTGATTTGGATTCCATTCTATTGACGGATATTGCGGAGGACGAATGCCAAAAAAACAGAATTCGCGACGGAAATAAATAGCTCTCGCGGTAAACGGCCTGGCGGCTTAGTTATGCGATCCACGCCCAGCGCGACGGGGAGGAAAACATCGAACACAACCAGAAAATCCGCGTCGGCAACGAACGCCACGACACCGTTGAAGCCAATTTATTGAGTGAGTCCAAGGTTGAAGAACAACGGATTCCCAATCTGGAACCCATCAGTGAAATACGCACGGATGATCACCTGATTGTGGGCGTCACGCAGTATGTGAAGGTGGGTCCAGTGTCGTCTGCTTCAGCAGCAGGCTGTTGAGCGCATACTAGGATTGATTGTCCGCCAAGCGGAAAAGCAAGGAACAATAACCCTTGCCCAAGCACAATTTGAAGAAGCATGCATGAGCATGAATCGGTTCGGAACCAAAGCCGCAGACGAAGCAGAACAGCTATATTGCCAGAATCGACTGCATATGGACAATTTCATGTCAGAAGCAATTCTGCGACTGCACGACGATGCGAACGACGAAATGCGTGCCCGGTATAAAGCGCACGTGAACCTTTTAGGCGCGAACCTAGATGGCTTTTGTCACAGAACCCGATACTACGGACAAACTTTTGTTCCTGGCGGAAAAGCAAAATATGTCCCTCCAGCTAAATACATCAAGGGATAAAAAATGTTGCGCACACTTATATATATAGCAACCGCAATTGCAACCCTCTTATCAAACAATGTACTTGCCGAGCTTACACCAACTCAGCAGGCCGCAAAAACTCGTGGGATAATGCTTTTCAATCAATACAAACCAGCAGAACTGGAACTTCGCATAGCAGCCGAAGCGGGCGATGCGGAAGCACAATTCTATTTAGCTGACGAGCCTCGTCAAAAAAAACAAGGAATGACTGTCGAAGCGCAAAAATGGTACGAGGCATCAGCATCACAGGGTGATTATTATGCGATGTTTAAACTCGCCACCGTATCGGAAGACCTGTGCTCGGTTGTCAACCAATGTCCTGCTAGTAGTAAAAAACCAAGTGACTGGCTAGATTTATTGATAAAAACTGCTACGCCTCGCGCTTTGGGTGGCGACGGCGAAGCGATGGCTGTGCTTTACAACGCGACTGCAGAGTTGGATTGGTTGCAGAAATCAGCAGCGGCTGGATATGCGCCGTCACAGTGGTTACTCGCTAATCGTTACGCCGAGGGGGAAGGCACATTTTTGCTACCTTGGAAAAGAAAGAGTGCCGAGGAGGAGTTGCTAAAGGCTGCTTCGGAAGGAGGTTACCCTCCTGCAATGATCGAATATATTTCGATTCTTTCCCAGCGAAATGATCTGGCAGGTGTTCGGCATTGGTGGGAAGAAGCGGCGAAAACCGGTTATCAAAATGCCGTCGCAACCTATGGTGCATATCTTTCCCACACGCCCGACAAAGTTGGCTACCCCGTCGATTTGATCAAGGGCTACGCACTGGTCTCTTTGCTTAAAGAATTGGATGGCGGTGGAAACGTTCAAGTCTATGTGGAAGGGAAGCTTCCTAAAATTGCTGCAAAAATGACATCGAACCAGATTGAGGAAGCGGAAAAATATGCAATTGAGTGGAAGGCCACCCACCCGCCCCTTTCTTTCTTTCCAAGGAAATTAGGTTTTTAATTAGTAATGAAGCAGAATGCAAGAAATAACCGGTACGAGGCTAATCTTCCCGAATTAGAACAATCGACAGCCTTGTCGATCGCGCTCTGCCGTATCGTTTTCAAAAGTTTTGCAAAGACCGATAAACCAGCGAAACAACTGCAATCGAAAAACAACTCAGCACTTACACTGATGAAGGTGATCCCCACTACGCTTATTTTATTAACGCTAGCGTCGACCCAGTCATTCGCGCTTACGAACGAACAATCTCGGGCAAAAATCAAGGGCATTGAGCTATACAATCAATACAAAGCGACTTCTGCAATCCCGTTTTTAACAACAGCGGCAGAAGCGGGAGACCACGAAGCTCAATATTATTTAGGAGAAGTTCTTCGTAAGAAAAATCATTACATGAACGAGGAGGCCAAGAAATGGTATGAAGCGTCAGCAGACCAGAGCGATCTCTATGCCATGATCCAATTGGGCCGCATTGAGCATGATATATGTAAAATATCCAACGACTGCCCTCCTTCTCACAAGCAACCAATAGAATGGTTAAATCAGGCAAAAAAAATAGCTCAAGAAAAAGCCGAGGCTGGTGATGCGGAGGCAATGTGCATAATGTATGAAATCACGCTAGATGATGCGTGGTTGGAAAAATCCGCCTCTGCGGGAAATGCATTTGCGCAATACTGGATGGCGGTATCCCTCAAACAAGGTGATGGTTTTCTCATGCCTTGGAAACGAAGCGAAGCAGTTGAAAAGTGGTTTAAGCTATCTGCTGAAGGCGGCTACCCAAAGTCAATGATGGAATACGCTGCGATATTGTATGAGCGCGGCGATATAGAGGGATTTCGCCACTGGAATGAGCAAGCAGCAATAGCAGGTTATGCGGAATCAGTGTATGGATATGGCTCATATCTTGCTCATGAGCCCGACACATATGGATTTCCATATGACCCCGTTAAAGGCTACTCTCTAGTTTCATCCTTAAGCATTCTGGACGGCGGGGGTGGAATGCAAGAAAACGTTGAATACAAACTCCCTCTCATTGCAGCCAAGTTGACCCCCGCGCAAATTTCCGAAGCACACGAGCAAACAAAGAAATGGACTGCGACACATCCACCACTGTCCTTTTTTCCCGAAAAACTGAGTCGTTAATGTACTTTAATCAATGATGAGGTAGGGCGGGAAATACTTAATGGCCGTAATCAGGATCATTGCTCCTGGTTATGGCTGATCGGCAATCGCTTCAATGCAAATATCTTTGGTTAAATGTGCTTGCCGTATGATCCCCGATCTATTCAGCCTAATTAGTCCAATTAACCCTCCCTTAATTCTCAAATCAAAGACTCTACAGTACTGTTCTGCTCAGGCATCTCGCTGAAATCGACTGCAGCAGGGTCGTCAGGCTTCGTGCCGGGCGCCTATCCGTTACGCTGGAGTCTTCTCATGAACATCCGTCCCTTCCTGCTCTCCGCCACCCTCGCCTGCGCCGCTTTCGCCGGGTTGGCCCAAGCCACTGATACCTCCGCCACTTCCGATGCCTTGCCCTACCAATGCGGCATGCCACTACACGTGGCGAAGGTGCTTTCGCTAACCGAGCCGCCGACCCTGGAATGCAAAGTCATCACCGCCGACATGAAATACATCGACAACACCGGCAAGCCCGCACAAATCAGTTACAGGAAATTATCTGACGCATGCAGTCGGCAGAACTGACAGACGCTTCTGATTTTCCGGTTCGCCATAGGCGTGGAGTGGCTCCGGCGGTTATGCTCGGGGCCTTCCCTACTGCCGCAAGGATTGGCCATGCAGTTGTCGTTCCGCACGTTGTCGAGCTTCACTTCAATCCTGTGTTTTCTGCTGGCGCTGGTCTGGGGATTTTTTCCGGAGGTGCTGCTGGCGATCTGGAGTATTGGCTATTCGGAAGGCACTGGCGTAGTCGCAAGGCGCAGCGCGGTGCTGTTTGCGGCGTTGGGGGTGATGTTTTATTTGCTGCGCAATGCTCCGCCGTCAGCGGCACGCAGTGCGCTGAGCAATGGTTTTATCGTCGGCTGTTTCGGTTTGGCTGCGTTGGGTTTTGGCGAGTGGCTCAATGGCCATGCCGGCCCCGGGATTTTGCTCGCGGTGCTGGTCGAGTTCGCGCTGGGCCTGGGTTTCGTGCAGGCCCGGCGCGTGACGGTCGAACTGGGTGAAACGGTGGGTTAAACGGCTCGAGAACGAGCGCTGGTTTGATGTGTCGTGGTTTGTTGCGCGAGGTCGGAACGCAGGCCTGCGACCAGGTTGTTGATTTCACGGCAGCTGTTCAGGCGGCTGGCGTCGATTCCACTGACGTAGAGATCGGCCTGGTCGGTCCGATGGTCGCCAAATACTTTGACGGACATCGACAAGTCGGGTGACAGCGTGCACTGGCAGCGTTTCGGCAGGAAGCTGCTTTCAATGATATTGCGTAATTCCAAGGCAGATAAAAACATGGCGAACCCTCTCCTTTCTGTGCGATTGCCAATCAAGTATTCACGCTGACCCTTTGCTGCGCCTTCACGGGTGTGCCCCCGCTGTTTCCTTGGTGCGGCAAATGGTGGTACTGCGAAATGCCCATTGGAGTGTAGGCGTCCAAATCCGGTGCGCCTCACCGGAAGAACGCATAAAACGTGCCTTTGATCGGTTCGTTTGGCGCCCTGCAAAATCAAGCACTTGGAAAGATGGCCAGTATCCTGCTATTTGCAAAATGCATGAACCGACCGCCCATCCACTGCAATCTGCAATCTCCGGCCGAATTTGCTTTCGAAGACCATGACGGCAAGAATGTCTCCCATTGCAATTCAACTCGCACGGAGGCTTCCATGAATTCCTTACGCATTTGCGCGATCACTGGGCTGTTAATCGCCAACCTTTCCACCCTCGCCCACGCCGCCAAGCTCGAAGACGTGGCGCCGTATCCCAAAGCCGAAGCCGGGTTTACCCGACAAGTCATCCATCTGCCCAAGCAAGAGCAGGAAGAGAATTTCCAGGTTGAAATTCTCGCCGGCAAAACCCTCGAAGTGGATTGCAATCGCCAGCGTCTGGGCGGTGTTCTCGATGAAAAGAACCTGCAAGGCTGGGGCTATCCGTTCTATCGCCTGGAAAAGGTCATCGGCCCGATGAGCACGATGATGGCCTGCCCGCCCGGCAGCCAGAAAAAGCGCGCTTTCGTTCCGGTTGTCGGTGACGGCTTCATGTTGCGCTACAACAGCAAGTTGCCAGTCGTGGTGTACGCGCCATCGGACGTCGAAGTGCGCTATCGCATCTGGTCGGCGTCGGAAAAAGTCGGCACCGCCCTGCAGGAATAACCCGAGCGCTTGTTACGCCGGCACGCCGCAAGCAGCGGCGCGTTCGGCGACATGGCGCAGACTGTCGAAGTTGATGTTGGCCCCGGAGTCGAGGGCGACGAATGTCTGATCGCGAACGCCGCTGCGCGCCACGTACTGCTTGATCCCCGCCACGGCCAGCGCACCTGAAGGTTCAGTGATCGAACGGGTATCGTCGTAGATATTCTTGATCGCGGCGCAGAGCTCGTCATTGCTGACCGTGATTACCTCATCTACACAAAAACGGCAAACCTCAAAGCCATACGCGCCGATCTGCGCAACCGCTACGCCGTCGGCAAAGGTACCGAGGCTCGGTAGAACCACCCGCTCGTCCGCGCGCAATGCGGCTTGTAGACAGGCCGAATGTTCGGATTCGACGCCAATGATCCGCACTTCCGGGCGCAGGTATTTGACGTAGGCCGCGATACCGGCGATCAAACCTCCGCCGCCGACCGGGATAAAGATCGCATCCAGCGCGCCTTGATGCTGGCGCAGGATTTCCATTGCCACGGTGCCTTGGCCGGCGATCACGTCAGGATCATCGAAGGGTGAAACGAACGTGCGTCCTGTCTCCTCGGCCAGTTGCAGCGCGTGGGCCAAGGCAAAGGGAAAACTCTCACCGTGCAGCAATGCTTCGGCACCGCGACTGCGCACCCCGAGCACTTTGAGCTCAGGGGTGGTAGACGGCATGACGATCGTCGCGGCAATGCCCAATTCCCGTGCGGCCAACGCTACACCCTGCGCGTGATTACCCGCCGACGCGGTGATCACTCCCCGCGCTTTCTGCTCTCCGCTTAGTTGCACGAGTTTGTTGTACGCACCACGGATCTTGAAAGAGAACGTCGGTTGCAGATCTTCGCGCTTGAGCAGGACCCGATTGCCCAATGCTTGCGACAATGCCGGCGCAGGCTGCAACGGGGTAGGCACCGCAATGTCGTACACCGGCGCTGCCAGGATCTTTTTCACGTAATGCTCAAGCAGGGCTTGCTGGTCGGGGCTGTGCGGCATGGTCGTCTCCTGACAGTTTTCAGAACCCCGGAGACAGAAAGTAAAAACCCGCCTCTAGGGCGGGTTGGGTGCTGCAGTCGTGAGCTAGCCCGCCAAATGAGGAATGGCGGTGATAATGCTTGGCTGGCAGCGCGATACAGTGAAAGTCATGGGCTCGAAATTAGCCTGCCGGCGGATGACAAGTCAATGGTCAATTGCGCGTCGCGCCGGTAGGCTGGCACTTCTGCTCATCACACCAAGGAAGGAAAGCATGATGTCCATCGCCCTGCCTCTCACCGCTTTGCTCGCGTTCAGCGGTTACACCGTTTCGGTAATGCTCCAGGCTGAACAGTCACTGATCGACTTCGGCCTCAGCCTGATGTCACGACCGGACACTGCGCAAGTGGTCATCGATCTGTACCTGCTGGCGACACTGGCCGGTGTATGGATGGTCAAGGACGCCCGGTCTCGGGGACGCTCCGTCTGGTCGGTAGTGCCTTATTTGCTGCTGACCACAGTGTTCGTTTCAGTGGGGCCGCTGTTGTACCTGGTGATTCGCGGAATTCAGGAACGGCGCAAATCTGCCGCTGCGCCGTCGGCCCAGCCTCACAATTTTGAATCTTCCTGAGAACTGAACAGTCACTGCAAATGAGAACAACAACTTCCGCTCCAAGCCGATGAAAGTGGAGATTGACCATGAACATTCGCCAAGTGCTGTTCGCCGTCCCGCTGCTGGTCGCTGCCCTGTCCAGCCCTGCTGTTTTCGCCGTCGATGAAAGCGACGCCGTGAAAAAGCCCGAATGTCCGAAAGGTCAAGTGTGGGACAGTAAAACCCAGCAATGCGTGTTGCAGACCAGCGGCACAACGCAGCCCTGATATTCGTCATACGGTTCAGGCCGTGGCCGGCAACCACAGCCTGAATCGCGCCCCACCCAGCGGCGAACTTTCAACCGTCAAGGTACCGCCCTGCGCTTCCAGTGCGCGGCGGCTGATCGCCAAACCGAGGCCGAATCCACCCGTCGCGCGATCACGGCTGCGGTCGAGCCGATAGAACGGTTCAAAGATCCGCTCGCGCTCGTCGTCGGGAATGCCGATGCCATCGTCGTCAACCCATATCTCACATCCGCCGGCAATCACCTGCACGCCAATCTGAATACGCTTTTCGCAATAGCGCATGGCATTGCGCAACAGGTTCTGGATGGCCCGAGCGGTCAGGCGCGGATCCAGCGCAAAGCGTTCGAGCTGGCCGTGCAACAGAACGTCAATCACGATCTCCGGCGATTCCAGCTCCTCATCGACGCTGCCGAGAATGCTGTCGATGAACTCGTCGAGCGACACCTCGATGCGCTCGGGCGATTGCGCCGGATTCTGCAAACGGCTGTAGGAAAGCAACTCCAGCACCAATTCATCCAGCTCACGAATGTGCGCGACCAGGCTCTGCAAGCGCTCGCGGCTGGCGGCCGGCAAGTCTTCCGACAAGGCCAATGCCAGGCCGAAATCCAGACGCGTCAATGGTGTACGCAGCTCATGGGAAACGGCGTTAAGCAGATCACGTTGCTGGTTGAGCAGGTTTTCAATATCGCCAGCCATGGTGTCGAACACGTTGGCGAGGCTGCCGATGTTCGAACTCGGGGCGATTCTGGTTCGCTCGCTCAAGTGGCCTTTGCCGAAGCGTTCGGCAGTGCCTTTCAGGCGCTCTAGATCGCGCCAGTGCGGGCGCAACCAGAGCAGCAGGCAGCCGAGCAGCATGGCGCCGATCAGTACGTTGATGCTCCAGTACAACAGATCGACGTCGACCGGATCCGGCGGTACGACCATACGCACGGCCATGTCCGCATTCAGCGGAGTGACTGCCAAAGTTCGCCAGCCCCAGTCGCCGATGCGCACCACGTTTTCACCCCGGTGCAGACGTTCCTGCTCGATGGGGGTGAAAACCGGGTCGTCGATTGGCGTCAGGACGATGTGCAGCGGCTGGAATTCCTTGTCCATCGCCGCTGCAATCTCCGGCCACTGCTCTTGCGGCGCGGCATGAAACTGCTTGGTGATCAGCGATTGCAGACCTCGGGAAAAGTCCAGGTTGTAGGTGACGAAGCGATCCCGGAAGGCCATGACCACCAGATCCGGCACCAGATAGATCGCCGCGCTATAGGAGACGATCGTCACCAGATACAGGCGAAACAGAATACGAAACATCAGCTCAGCATTCCCACTCGGAGCGGCTGAACAGATAGCCCTTGCCCCACACGGTCTTGATCTTGCGCGCCTCGCCGGCGTGATCATCGAACTTGCGTCGCAACTTGGAAATCGCCACGTCCACCGAGCGATCGGTACCGTTGAATTCGATACCGCGCAGCCGCTGCAGAATCTGATCGCGACTCAGCACTTCGCCGGCGTGCCGGGCCAGCACAACCAGCAAATTGTATTCGCCGCTGGACAGCTCAACCGCTTGATCACGCCAGGTCACGGTGCGCTCGGACAGTTCAATGCACAGATTGCCCATGACGATCCGGTCATTGACCGCCAACGGTTCGCCCAGGCTGCTGCGCCGCAACAAGGTACGCACCCGCGCCAGCAGCACCCGTGGCTCGCAGGGTTTGGTGACGTAATCGTCAGCGCCCATTTCCAGGCCCAGCACTTGATCATGGCTGTCATCGCGGGCTGTGAGCATGAGGATCGGCAAGGTCGCTGAATCGGCGCGCAGCAAGCGGCACACTTGTAAACCGTCGAGACCTGGCAGCATGAGGTCGAGGATCACCAGATCCGGCGTACTGATCCGCGCCCGTTCGCGCACATGGTCGCCACGGCCGATGACGCTGACGGAATAACCGTTGCGCTCCAGGTAGCTGGAAATCAGTTCGGCGAGGGCGGTGTCGTCTTCGACCAGGAGGATGTTGGGCATGGGGTGTTCCAGAAAATGCTGGGGCGACAGTCAGGGCTCACTCGCTCGCACATTGAAATGCGATCTCCTGTGGGAGCGCGCCTGCTCGCGAAAGCGATCGAACTGTCGCAATAAATTTCAAGGCCTGCAGGATATACGCCCTCACCCGCCACGGAGCAAAACCCTTACACAATTTCACACAGCAGCTACAAAGCTTCACCGCTAACCTCCCCGTCTGGCCGTAGGATGCGGCCTTCAATATTGGGGGTTGTACATGTCTGGAAAACTGCTGGCCGGGCTCGGCCTGATCGCATTGGCGCTGACGCTGAGCGCTTGTGATTCATCCTCGAACGCCGAAGAGCAGACGCCGCCGGCCACCGTGCGCGTAGAGACCATTAAAGCCGAGCCCCTGTCGATCAGCAGCGAACTGAGCGGCCGCATCGCCGCGCCACGGATTGCCGAAGTGCGTGCGCGAGTAGCCGGCGTGGTGTTGCAGCGCACCTATCGCGAAGGCAGCGACGTGAAAAAAGGCGATGTGCTGTTCCGCATTGACCCGGCGCCGTTCAAGGCCGATCTGGACAGTGCCGAAGCCGCGCTGCGCAAAGCCGAGGCCAACGCCTTTCAGGCGAAACTGCAAGAACAACGCTATGCGCAGTTGATCGAGGACCAGGCCATCAGCGGTCAGGACTACGACAACGCCCGCGCCGCTGCCCGGCAGACCGCCGCTGATGTCGCCGCCAGCAAGGCAGCGCTGGAACGGGCGAAACTGAACCTCGGTTATGCCACCGTGACCGCGCCGATCTCCGGCCGCATCGGCCGCGCGCTGGTCACCGAAGGTGCTCTGGTCGGACAGAACGAAACCACGCCGCTGGCGCTGATTCAGCAGCTCAACCCGATCCATGCCGACCTCACCCAGTCGACTCGCGAGCTCAATGAACTGCGCCGGGCGTTCCGTTCCGGGCAGTTACAGGAAGTCGGTCAGGACCAGGTCAAGGCCACACTGATTCAGGATGACGGCAGCCTGTATCCATTGCCTGGCAAGCTGCTGTTCAGCGACATCACCGTTGATCCGGGCACTGGCCAAATCATCCTCCGCAGTGAATTCCCCAATCCGGATCTCGACCTGCTGCCGGGCAGTTTCATCCGCGTACGCCTTGAACAGGCAACCATTCAGAACGGCATTACCGTGCCGCAACGCGCGGTGCAGCGTGACAGTGCCGGCATTGCCCAGGTGCTGACCGTCGATGAGCAGATGCGCGTGGCGCAGCAACGGGTGCAACTGGGTGCGGTGCAGAACAATCGCTGGATCGTCACCGGCGGCCTGAAGCCCGGCGACCGTATTGTCATCGAAGGCCTGCAACACGCCCGTCCCGGGGAAAAAGTACAGGTCGACGAAACCCCTCTTCCACTTGCCCAGACCACTGGTCAGTAAGCAGGACGCTCTTATATGCCGCAGTTCTTTATCGATCGCCCAGTGTTCGCCTGGGTGGTCGCCCTGTTCATCCTGTTGGCCGGTGCGCTGGCCATTCCGCAGTTGCCGGTCGCGCAATACCCGGACGTCGCACCGCCGCAGATCGAAATCTATGCCGTGTACCCAGGCGCCTCGGCGCAGACCGTCGATGAGAGCGTGGTCAGCCTGATCGAGGAAGAGCTCAACGGCGCCGATCACTTGCTCTACTTCGAATCGCAGAGCAGCCTCGGCAGCGCGACGATCAAGGCAACTTTCCAGCCGGGCACCAACCCGGAACTGGCGCAGGTCGATGTGCAGAACCGTCTGAAGGTTGTCGAGTCGCGTCTGCCGCAAGCGGTCAATCAGCAAGGCTTGCAGGTGGAGAAGGTCTCTTCCGGTTTCCTCTTGCTGATTACCCTGACCTCCAGCGACGGCAAGCTCGATGACGTGGCGCTCAGCGATTATCTGGCGCGCAATGTGATGAACGAGATCAAGCGCCTGGACGGTGTCGGCAAGGCGCAGTTGTATGGTGCCGAGCGGGCGATGCGCATCTGGATCGATCCGCAGAAGCTCATCGCGTTCAACCTGACGCCGGCCGATGTCAACGAAGCCATCGTTGCGCAGAACGCCCAGGTTTCAGCGGGCAGCATCGGTGATTTGCCGTCGCCTTCCACACAGGAAATCACTGCGACGATTCTGGTCAAAGGCCAATTGTCGACGCCTCAGGAATTTGCCGACATCGTGCTCAAGGCCAACCGCGACGGCTCCACGGTGCGCATCGGTGATGTCGCGCGCGTCGAAATCGGCAGTCAGGAATATCAGTTCGGCACTCGCCTCAACGGCAAGCCGTCCACCGCCGTCGGCGTGCAGCTGTCTCCCGGCGCCAACGCACTGAACACCGCAACGCTGGTGCGGGCGAAGATGGACGAGCTGGCGCGCTACTTCCCGGCGGGCGTGGAGTACAAGATTCCGTATGACACCTCGCCCTTCGTCAAAGTCTCGATCACCAAAGTGATCTACACCCTTGGCGAAGCGATGCTGCTGGTGTTTGCAGTGATGTTCCTGTTCCTGCAGAACGTGCGCTACACGCTGATCCCGACGCTGGTGGTGCCGGTGGCGCTGATGGGCACGTTCGCGACCATGCTGGCGCTGGGCTTCTCGATCAACGTGCTGACCATGTTCGGCATGGTGCTGGCCATCGGCATTCTGGTAGATGACGCCATCGTCGTGGTAGAGAACGTCGAGAGGATCATGGCCACTGAGGGCTTGTCGCCCAAGGAAGCCACGCGCAAGGCAATGACGCAGATTACCGGCGCGATTATCGGCATCACCCTGGTGCTGGTGGCGGTGTTTATTCCGATGGCGTTCATGCAAGGCTCGGTCGGGGTGATTTACCAGCAGTTCTCGCTGTCCATGGCGACGTCGATTCTGTTCTCGGCGTTCCTCGCCCTGACGTTGACGCCGGCGTTGTGCGCAACATTGCTCAAGCCTGTCGCCAAGGGTGAGCATCACGAGAAGTCCGGATTCTTTGGCTGGTTCAATCGTCGTTTCGAGCAACTGACCGATCGCTATCAGGGTTGGGTCGGCTATGCGCTCAAGCGCACTGGTCGCTACCTGATGATCTACGTCGTCCTGTTGATTGGACTTGGGTTCTGTTTCGCGCGCCTGCCCTCTTCGTTTCTGCCTACAGAAGATCAGGGCTACACCATTACCGATATCCAGCTGCCGCCGGGCGCGACCAAGAACCGCACCGTGCAAGTAGCCGAACAGCTCGAAGCGCACAACGCCGATGAGCCGGGAATCAGTGACAGCGTAGTGATCCTGGGTTTCAGCTTCTCCGGTAGCGGGCAGAATGCGGCGCTGGCGTTTTCGACGCTCAAGGATTGGTCGGAACGTGGCAGTGACGATGCTGCCAGCTCGATTGCCGATCGCGCCAACGCTGCGTTGAGTCAGATCAAGGACGCCATGGCCTTCTCGGTGCTGCCGCCGCCGGTGGATGGCCTTGGCACGTCCAGCGGTTTCGAATTCCGCTTGCAGGATCGCGGTGGTCTGGGCCATGCGACGTTGATGCAGGCGCGTACGGAACTGCTCGCCGCCGCCGAGAAAAGTCCGGTATTGATGAACGTCCGTGAAAGCGCGCTGGCCGAAGCACCGCAAGTGCAACTGATCGTAGACCGCAAGCAGGCGAATGCCTTGGGCGTTTCGTTCGCCGACATCGGTAATGTGCTGTCCACTGCGGTGGGTTCCAGCTACATCAACGACTTCCCCAATAAGGGCCGCATGCAGCGCGTGGTCGTGCAAGCCGAAGGTGATCAGCGCAGTCAGGTGGACGACTTGCTGAAAATGCACGTGCGCAACAGCGCCGGAAACATGGTGCCGCTGTCGGCATTTGTCCAGGCCAACTGGATTCAAGGCCCGGCGCAGTTGACCCGGTACAACGGCTATCCAGCGATTGCCATCTCTGGCGAACCGTCGGCGGGGCACAGCACCGGCGAAGCGATGGCGGAAATCGAGCGACTGGTAGCGCTGGGGCCGAAGGGCTTGGGCCAGGAATGGACTGGGTTGTCGTTGCAGGAGCGTCTGTCCGGCAATCAGGCGCCGATTCTGCTTGGCCTGTCGCTGCTGGTGGTGTTCCTGTGTCTGGCGGCGCTGTATGAAAGCTGGTCGATTCCGACCTCTGTATTGCTGGTGGTGCCGCTGGGCGTGCTCGGCGCGGTGTTGGCGGTGACAATGCGTGGCATGCCCAACGATGTGTTCTTCAAGGTCGGTCTCATCACCATCATCGGACTGTCGGCGAAGAACGCGATCCTCATTATCGAGTTTGCCAAGAGCCTGTATGACGAAGGTCACGACCTGATCGATGCAACGTTGCAGGCTGCTCGCTTGCGCTTGCGGCCGATCGTGATGACCTCGCTGGCGTTCATTCTCGGCGTGGTGCCGTTGGCCATCGCCACGGGTGCCAGCTCGGCGAGTCAGCAGGCGATCGGCACGGGCGTGATCGGCGGGATGATCACCGCGACACTGGCGGTAATCTTCGTGCCGGTGTTTTTCGTCGTGGTCATGAAGCTCGTACAACGATTCACCAAACAACGCTGATCAAACTGTGGGAGCGAGCCTGCTCGCGAATGCGTCCGGTCTGCCAACATTAATGTTGAATCTGCTGACGTCTTCGCGAGCAGGCTCGCTCCCACAAGGATTGGCCAACATCCTGCGCAGTGGCCACATCTATCATCGCTGGGCTAAGGTGGTGAAACCTCCCTCACCTACCGAGCTTTCATGCCCTTCCTCGCCCGCACCCACCCTCGCCTTTCCGCTGCCGCCTTGCTCGGCCTCGCCACCGGCCTGCTGGTCCCGGCCGACTCCATCGTCAGCAAAATCCTCATGGGCTGGAACGCCGGTGTCTGGACTTACCTGGTCCTGATGTTCTGGCTGACCATACGCGCCAAGGCCCCGGATGTGCGTCGCATCGCCGAGATCGAGGATGAAAACGCTGGACTGGTGCTTTTCGTCGTGTGCATCGCCGCGCTGGCAAGCCTGGCCACCATCACATTTGAACTGGCGGGCAGCAAAGATCTGGATAACACACACAAATTGATGCACTACGGCTTCACAGCGCTGACGGTGATCGGCTCATGGCTGCTGATCGGGGTGATCTTTTGCGTGCACTACGCGAGGTTGTTTTACACCTGGAATGGGAAGGAGCCAGCACTGCGTTTTGCGGAAGGACTGACCACCCCCAATTACTGGGATTTTCTGTACTTCTCGTTCACCATCGGCGTGGCTGTGCAGACTTCGGATGTGGGTGTTGCGACACGGGATATTCGAAAGATTGTCCTCGCGCAGTCGCTGATTGGATTTGTATTCAATACAGCAATATTGGGATTCTCGATGAACATTGCGGCTGGCTTGTTCAGTTGAATCACTCTACGACTCCAAGCATAAAAACAGTCTATTGCATAGCTGTAATATCTGACAGTTTACAAGACAGTGAAGGTCGTCTTATATGGGTTGTCCACGCACTCTTATCTTACGATGCTGCCTGGATCTTCCCGACTCGCTAATATGGAGATTTAACTCATGCGCAGCGCGGCACTGAAAACTGGCTATAACCAAAACGACTTCATAGACGACTTCACCGCCGACCTGGAAGACGGCACGAAATTCAGAGCTTGGTATACAGAATTAAGGTCGGACACGACCCCCGGCAGGGGTGACGTATACATCGTCATTGCCTATGACCGTGAAAAGCCATTCGTACGGACCTTCACCATTGTTTTTGAAAAATCCAAGCTTGAGGCATCAACGGCTATTACTGAGTTTGATGTCGGTGCAAATGTCACTTACAACAGCTACGAAAACCAGCAGGCCCCAACTCTACAAAAAGCGACCTCGGGCACCTTGGACTATAAACTGGACATGGAAACCGATCGATTCACTGGCACCTTCACAGCTGACGTAGCTAAATCGGACGCAAGTGGAACATTTCCCTGCACCGCAACTTTCGACACCTCCTTGACTTGACAAAATAATCAAAGCCCCATCATTTATGAAGGGGCTTTTTTATAACTCGTTAACTTACTTATTCACCATTTCAATTGAAGGCCAAGCGTTGCGCCGATAGGCATTTCGATATTGTTGCCCCTCATATATTCCAGTTCCGCATGCGCCTGCCATCGATCCGACATGTTAAGCGCAACACCGCCGCCAACTTTTACACGCGAGCCGGAAAGGTCGTTATTGAATACATTATTATTCACCTGTACTTCGTTACTCTTTGAGAACTCGTGAGCTAAAGCCGCACGAACATAAGGCTGCCAGACAACTCCGTTGCGCAATTGCAAGTTTCGACCTAACGTCATACCGCCCTCGGCACGCATGGAACGGGTACGATCACCCTCGACGCTCAAGCCGTTCGCCAGGTGATAATCTTTGCCCTGGATTATTGCAGCACTGCCTTGGATATACGGTTCGATGAAATAGCCTTGATCGAATGCGAAATGGCGTCCGAATTCAATAGATCCGCTGACACCAGTGTTATCGTAATCACCCTTCGTACGATTTCCATCACTCAACCCGACTTTAGCTTCATTCTGGAAACGATTGAACTTGATCACATTATCAACGTAATAACCTTTGGCATTATCGATCCAGGTGAGATAGGAGCCCACATAGTAACTTTTGATCGTGCCGCTGGTTCCGCGGTGCAAATTCAAGTCAGAATGACTTTGCCCGGCCATGACGCCCAACAGCCACTGTCCACCGCCTATAGGCAGCGGAGCATCTGCGCCAAGCGTGAAACCATGCTGATCTTGTCGATAACCATCACCAAACGCGTCCGAAACATTGTACTTACTGCCATACGCCCTCCCCCACGCGCCGGATTTAGAGCGATTGAAACGCACTTCACCCATACGGCTGCGTAAAGACATAGCCTCTCCATCAAGCACAGTGATGGCAGTATTGAAAAGCGCTGTGACAGCGCGAGTAGACGGACTGACCGTCCGAGCAGTCGGATCGAGAAACCAGTCGTTGCCGCTTTCACTCTGTTTCAAGCCATAAGAAAACGCACCTAGATCGACCTCGCCATTGACGTTGGCCAATGAGAATTTGGCGTCACCGCCGGCGACATGCACAAGATCCACGGGTTGACCGCTCGGCAGCTCTGTCCCAGTTGAGGCGACCAACAAACGATGATCTCCAGTCGCTGTTCCTGTGATATTCAGCACGTCGGATTGATCTGTTGTGAAATTGACATTCATTTCAAACAAGCCACTACCAGAAAGGTTGCGCACGTCCAGTTGATTGAAAACGGTATCGGCACCGATCCTTACCGTACCGCCATTGAGCGCCAAATCGCCCACCTGACTGTTGCCCGTCATGTTCCAGCGTGACGTCGAATCGATAGTGGCGCTGGAGACATTGGTCATGACACCGGTCAATTGCGAATCCTGCTGCAGTGCTACAGAAGCAGTTGCTCCAGTATCGGCTGTCACATCTCCGGTCAACGATGCCTGGTTGAAACCAAGCGCTGCCGTACTGGTATCCGCAATCTGCACGTTGCCCATCAGGTCGCTGCGCTCCACATTGACGTCCGCATTGCCCAGCCCCTTGACTTCAATAATGGTCCCGGAGCCACCCGTCAGCGCCGAGCCGTCGAGGACGTCGATCCGGGAGGCGGCTGCGCTGGTCCCCTGGTAATCCACGACAATTGCCGACCCGCCTTTGCCCTCAACACCTGAACCTCGCAACAGCAAATGGCTTCCAGGCAGCCCTGCACCCTCGAGTCCAAGCCTTACGCCATTCTGACCACCAAGTATCTGGCTGCCTTCCGTAGCGGAAGCCGAACCGCTCAGCAACGTTACACCATAACTGCCTGCACCGGTCCCTTCGATAGTAGAGCCCGAAAACTCTAATGTACTGAAGGCCGTTGCACGTGCTCCGCCTGTTGCCCCGCGGATCGTACTGTCACTGACCGTCACCTTCGAGCCGGAATCGACGTTGATGTTGCGTCCGGCCTGGAGCCCAAGGCGATCACTGGAGATAGTGCTATTGCCAGAAATCGTCGCGGTACTGTTAGTCAGTTCAACCCCGGAACGCGCATTGCCACCTGTCACAGTGGTTCCCGCCAGGTTTACCACTGATCCAGCGGAGGCAAAGATCTGCTGAGTGGTTGCCCCTACCGCATTGACTTGAGATTGCCGAGCGACGATGCCCAGAGTCTCAGCCTGATCGATATTCAATGTCGCCTGCTGTGAAAGCTGCCAGGACTCCACGTTATCGCCTTTGGTGACTGTATGAGCCGTTCCCACCAGTCCGGCGGCGAAAGCAGACTCGCAATTCAGCAATGAGAAGCAGAACGAAGAGGTTCCAAGCCAGATAACGGTCTTGGCACGAGAGCGAAAATGTGTGGTTTTGCAAAGAGATGAAGTACTCAAATCCAATCCTCCAAATATACGTCGATGGTGATAGATCGAGTAGATCCTTCACCCAAGGCGGCGCCAAACTACCGATCCGTTACGCATTGGTATGTAGGACATGTCCGATATTGCACAATTGTTTTTTTCCAATCGTTGCCAACTGCCGGGACAACCTGTCCCGGCAGCAATGCTGACAAACCTAAATTGTCGGAGTACCTTCGCAATAATTGTTACTTGAATTTAGTAGCGACACCTCGTTAAAAAACTCTTCAGAAGGATTTGGAGCACCCGAGATGAGTATCGAATACCAGATTTTGATATAGCCATTTGGCAACCCGGAACTGAAGGGTGGTTGAATAGGCTTGATCTTGGTCAAATAAGGCTTGATATTAAGAACGAATTCCGCCGAGCTTTCGGTGCCAAGTATGGTATAAGTGTCCAAAAACTCTGTTCCACCGATTTTTTTGGTTCCAAGCGCGTCCTCATAGCCTTCCGAATAAACGGTAACAACTGTGTCTTTCGGCATATGCGTTGCATCTATCGTCACGGTCACCGGCAACTCTCGATCAGGCCGGGTCAGATACGCGCATGATACTAGTCCATTGAACAGCCTAACTGTTGGCGCCACTAAGTCGACCTTGGCGAGATCCACCTGGACTTCAGTGTTAAGTGACTCTATGACGGCTGGACTGGTAGCGCTATTTTCGATCGTCCAATATGCCTGCTTTGGACCTGGTGCCCCGATCACTGCATCAAACTCATCAGGCGTCATGGTATGAGTCAATGGGTCCGTATTACCCGCAGTCAGCGTAAAGTCAGCAACTTCCTCGCCGTTTATCCAGAATCTGGCAATGTCGCCAGTTACAGGCACCCACGTGTCGCCGGTTTTTATCATCGGTGTGCTGAATGTGATATCCGCCAAACGGTCGGAAGCGGTGATGTGGTTCTTGGTTCCCGACGCACCCTCCACGGTAACTTCTACCATGTTCGGGTTTTTGATGTCCGGAAAGCCCGGATTACTTGGGCCGGGGGCAAGTAAATTGATTTGGGAGTCGGTACCTGGCGGAGCAACTTCAGGTTCAGTTCCACGAAAAAACTTATAAGATCCAGTAATCGGCACTGCCGCGGTCGCATTATTCCAGAGCGCCAGCAATCTGCTGGTTGTGATAGGGAACTGCAGCACAGTGGCGGCACCCAAGGGGCGAGTCCCCAAACTGACTGGAAGCGTTCCATTGGTGACAGTTGCAGCAATGCGGTCGGTGTCTTGCGCATTGTCCGGGCGTTTGACATTCAAATACACCGTACCCTGCAGATCGTTGAGGTCGATTGGGTCCGGCAAGATACCCTGAGGAAACTCACAATCGTGAAAGACTGGAGGTGGGGTTCGAGAAATTTGATAATCATTGGCAACCGCTTGCTCGCTGATGTTGCCCGTCGCGTCCGTCAGCGTGTACCAAAGATATTCCCGCGCGTCTATTTTTGGCAATTCAGCACTTGGCACGTCAACTGTGTCCGCTGTTAACCGCTGAGTATGGAGCAACTTTCCAGTTCCATATGTGGAGCCTGAATACACATGAATAGTGTCGGTTGCACTATAAAACTCGTAGTTTCGATTGATACTTATTTGTAAGAACTCATTATTCTCCAGCCATGCGTCGTCGACGGTTTTATCGGGCAAATTCATGTAAACAGCTCTTTCCGGCGGAAATTTCGTACCCGTTACCTTGTCCACCTCTGGTGGATTTTTATCGATTTCTACAGTGAGCCAATTCGAGTCGTCCCAATTGCCGTTTTTTCCGTTTTGTACGCGTAACTGAAACTGCCACGTTGTTGAAGCTTTATTCACATCATCATCCACCAGCGCCGCGGTCGGCACGTCGATAAGCACTTCCGCCGGGCGGCCGGCGACTGCCCCCAAATTGTCGTCTGTAATCATGTCTTCTGGACCGCCCGGGCCCTTGCGCTGGTACAACTCATATAAATCGTTATCTTCGGGCGTCAGGATTGTTGAAGTCAGGAATTTTACCTGGGCGGTACCTGAATCAATGATTGCCTTCGGCAACAGCCTACCCGGTAGCAAGCCAACGAACTCGGGATCAGCCAAGCGCACCCCTACGTTAACGTTAGAAGTACGCAGCGCAAGGCGACTACTTTTACCAAGAGCAACAGCAGATTGCGGCTTATCGTTAAAAATCGAAGTATTCACCTTCATTTCCTCGTAGTAATTAAAAACCCAAGCCGCACCCAAGCAACTTTCTGTCGCCAACATGAGCGACATGCATGACGTAGAGGCCAAAGACCGCTTTGATTACGGCTGTGTTACAACATTTACTTCAAAGGACCGCCGCCGCAGGGCTCTGGACAACCCGACTCGACGCGGTCTATTTTGACCAGACCAGGATGTGAGGCATAAATCGGTACCCCCCGACGGAGAATGGTGTATCGGGCGATAGCAGAATGCTTGTCAAACATAGGCCTTATAAAAGGATCAAACGGAATATCTATAACAAACCCCTTAACAGGTTTATCACCATCAATTATTTCCCTGAACGTATGCTGCGGAGTGAGTACAGGGGGAGATCCATTTAATGTCGCAAACCCCTGCCAGACGAGTACACACACATCCTCATGCTGGAATATATCCGCAGCCTCAGGCACTATCTCGACCTGTATTTTTTCCCCAACCCAAGGAACGGTTTTGCAATTTATATAGCCCCAAAGATCCGCATCCGGAAATGCTGGTTTACGAAGCGTGGGCTTGAGAGCGTGTACTATTGTTAGTCTACGCCGGGGCGATTCATCATCATTACCATTACGCCCCACAAGCAGATAATAAATGTCGGCAAGGCCGTCCTCTTTCATATGTTCTGCTGTGAGATCGAATTCGAACTCTGGTTTATCGTCGAGATAGGTATATCTCTCGCAGAAAATCACGTTCGTTTCTTTGTTTTGCTCCCAATAAACATAAAGCTTCGTGTAATCTTCATCTTCACCTGGAAGCGGCTTTTGTGGAAAATTTGCCCAGCGCGGTATTCTCCCTTTCGTCCCGTTAATCAAAACATCCGGCGGCACGTGGCCGTCCGGGTCTGATGAACTAATTCCATCTAATGTAAAAGGCTCCGCGGTGAGCTGATTACTCTGCTCCATGTTATCTACTCTCTGCGATAATCTGCTGTGTGCGCGTCAATGAACTCTGTGTGTTGTTTCGATTAAGCGCCGGATTCTCCCTTTTGCCTACTGTCATATCTGACAGGTCAAATGACCGTCTGTCGGAATAACAGGATGGATCACTGCAAGCGAATAAGAGAGCACTTGACGATATTTCGTTTTTCGGAGAACACTGAAACCGGTTTCAGAGCTTATCCCCGCAATATAAAAATAAGGTCTATACGCCCGTGAACGATTTCTCCGCCGCACAACGAAGCCGCGTGACCATGCTCGACGTTGCCGAACATGCCGGCGTATCCAAGGCCAGCGTCTCGCGTTTCATCGGCGATGACCGCGCCCTGCTCTCCGATGCGATAGCCCGGCGCATCGAGCAGGCGATTGATGAACTCGGCTACCGCCCCAACCAAATGGCCCGCGGCCTGAAACGCGGGCGTACGCGCCTGATCGGCATGCTTGTCGCCGATATCCGTAACCCTTATTCAATTGCCGTGATGCACGGGGTGGAAACCGCCTGCCGGGCGCACGGCTACAGCCTGGTGGTTTGCAACACCGACCGCGATGACGAGCAGGAGCGCCAGCATCTGGCGCTGTTGCGCTCGTACAACATCGAAGGGCTGATCGTGAACACACTGGGCCATCATCGAGACGAGTTGCACGAGTTGCGCCGCGAGATGCCCTTGGTGCTGGTGGATCGCAAGGTCGACGGGCTCGACAGCGACATGGTCGGGTTGAACAACTCGCAAGCAGTAGAGATGGCGCTCGCGCATCTCGAGCAACGCGGATATCGGGATCTTTTGCTGGTCACCGAACCGTATGACGGCACCAGCTCGCGGATCGAGCGGGTCAGCAGTTTTCAGGCGCAGATTGCTCAGCGCTCGACCCTGACTGGGGCGGTGCTGGAAACCGGTGATGATCTGAACCCGCAACTTCAAAGCTTTTTAAACACACCCGGTGATGGCCCGAAAGCGCTGTTTTGCGCCAATGGCGTGGCGGCGTTGGCGGCAACGCATGCGCTGCGCGCGCTGGGCGTGCGTCTATTTGAAGATGTCGGGTTGATTGCCCTGGATGATCTGGACTGGTATCCGCTGGTGGGCAGCGGAATTACCGCGCTGGCACAGCCGACGCAAGAGATTGGCGCGCGGGCGTTTGAGTGTCTGCTCAAGCGCTTGCGCGGGGATGATGAGATGGCGCGGGTGGTGGATTTTGCCCCTGTGCTGATTGAGCGGGGTTCGACCCGAGGGATTGACGGCGTCTGATCTGGCGCTTTCGCGAGCAGGCTCGCTCCCACAGGTGACCGCGTTCCAGGTGTGGGAGCGAGCCTGCTCGCGAAGGCCTGCAGAAGAACACTGCAGAACTACTTGAAATTTTTTTTGAACAAAAATGAAACCGGTTTCAGAGGTCAATAGCAATGAATAAACCAGCCGTTTCCATCAGTCTGTCCAGCTACGGTGCCGAGCTTGTGCGCCAGCGTGGGCAGGATTCTTTTATCGAGATCCTCGCGGCCTCCGGCGCCAATCGCATCGAGTGGCGCGAAGAGCTACTGACCCGTGAAGATCCCGCGCAACTGGCTCAGGCTACCCAGGCGCAGGGCCTGCAAAGTATTTATTCCTCACCCACCGAACTCTGGCTCGCAGGGCAAGCGCAGCCAAATCCCGAACTGATTACCGCGCTGCAACAGGCCCAGGCATTCGGCTCGAAATGGCTGAAAGTGTCCCTCGGTTATTTCACCGACAACTCTGATTTGCAGGCACTGGCCGAGCGACTCAAGCAAAGCCCGGTTCAGTTGCTGGTGGAAAACGACCAAACCCTGCACGGCGGGCGCATCGAGCCGTTCCAGCGTTTCTTCGCCGCCGTCGAGCAGCACAACCTGCCGATCAAGATGACTTTCGACATCGGTAACTGGCACTGGCAGGATCAGTCCGCCGCCAGCGCCGCACGCGCGCTCGGCCGTCACGTCGGTTATGTGCATTGCAAAGCCGTTGCGCGCCGCGCCGACGGCAAACTGGTCGCCGTACCGCCGGCCATCAGCGACCTGCATCTTTGGGAACAACTGCTGCGGCACATGGACCAAGGCGTTATGCGCGCCGCCGAATACCCGCTGCAAGGCGATGACCTGGTGCAACTGACCCGTGAACACGTCGCCGCCCTCGCCCGCCTCGGTCAATCGCGCCTGGAGCCTGCTCATGTCTGAGATCGATATCCTTTCTTTCGGAGAAACCATGGCGATGCTGGTCGCCGAGCAGACCGGCGATCTTGCCAAGGTCGAGCAGTTTCACAAACGGATTGCCGGGGCCGACAGCAACGTCGCGATCGGCTTGTCGCGTCTGGGTTTCAACGTCGCGTGGTTGAGCCGGGTCGGCAACGATTCACTCGGACGCTTTGTGGTCGAGACGCTGGTCAAGGAAGGTCTGGATTGCAGCCACGTCGAAGTCGATAAAAACCATCCGACCGGATTCCAGTTCAAATCGCGCAACGACGACGGCAGCGACCCGCAGGTGGAATATTTCCGGCGCGGTTCGGCGGCCAGTCATTTGTCGCCGCACGCCATCAACGACAACCTGCTGAGCGCCCGCCATTTGCACGCCACCGGTATCCCACCGGCGCTCTCCGCCTCGGCGCGGGAAATGTCCCTCGAGCTGATGACCCGCATGCGCGCCGCCGGACGCAGCGTTTCATTCGACCCGAATCTGCGCCCAAGCCTGTGGGCCAGCGAGTGCGAGATGATCCGCGAGATCAACCGCCTCGCCGCCCTCGCCCACTGGGTGCTGCCGGGGTTAAGCGAGGGCCGCTTGCTCAGCGGTTTCGACGACCCGGCGGACATTGCTGCGTTCTATCTGGATCAAGGTGCGGAGGCGGTGGCGATCAAGCTCGGGCCTGAAGGCGCTTATTACCGCACGCAGCTGGATCAGGGTTTTGTCGCTGGCGTGCCGGTAAGCAACGTGGTCGATACCGTGGGCGCCGGGGATGGTTTTGCGGTGGGGATGATCAGCGCCCTGCTCGAGCATCAGAGTTTTGCCGAGGCCGTGCAGCGAGCGAACTGGATTGGCAGTCGCGCGGTGCAGAGTCGTGGCGACATGGAGGGGTTGCCGACCCGCCAAGAGTTATCGACTGAATTTGAATCCGCCTTCGCGAGCAGGCTCGCTCCCACATTTGGCATGCAATCGCCTGTGGGAGCGAGCCTGCTCGCGAAGAGGCCCGCCTGATCACCGCAAATCAATGAACCTGCTGCGACAAAAACAACAAGCTCAGGAGTCACACCGATGAAAACCGCTACCCTCGCCACCCGCCGCTGGTGGTACATCATGCCGATTGTGTTCATCACATATAGCCTGGCCTATCTCGATCGCGCCAACTACGGTTTTGCCGCCGCGTCGGGCATGGCCGAAGACCTGATGATCACACCGGGCCTGTCCTCGCTGCTCGGCGCGCTGTTCTTTCTCGGCTACTTTTTCTTCCAGGTGCCCGGCGCGATCTACGCGCAAAAGCACAGCGTGAAGAAGCTGATTTTCGTCAGCCTGATTCTCTGGGGCGGGCTCGCCACGCTGACTGGCGTGGTATCCAACGCCTATTGGCTGATCGTCATTCGCTTCATGCTCGGCGTGGTCGAAGCGGCGGTAATGCCGGCGATGCTGGTGTATCTGTGCCATTGGTTCACCCGTGCAGAACGTTCGCGGGCCAACACCTTTCTGATCCTCGGCAACCCGGTAACCATGCTGTGGATGTCGGTGGTGTCGGGCTATCTGGTGCAGCATTTCAGCTGGCGCTGGATGTTCATCATCGAAGGTCTGCCGGCAGTGTTGTGGGCGTTTATCTGGTGGCGTCTGGCCGATGATCGTCCGGCCCAGGCCAAGTGGCTCAATGAGCAGGAAAAACACGATCTGGAAAGCGCCCTCGCCGCAGAGCAGGTCGGCATCAAAGCCGTGAAGAACTACGCCGAGGCTTTCCGTTCGCCGAAGGTGATCATCCTGGCGCTGCAGTTTTTCTGCTGGAGCATCGGCGTCTACGGATTCGTTTTGTGGCTGCCATCGATCCTCAAGGCAGGCGCGCAAATGGACATGATCGAGGCTGGCTGGCTCTCGTCGCTGCCCTATCTGGCGGCGGTGCTGGGCATGCTCGCGGTGTCGTGGGGCTCGGACAAATTGCAGAAGCGCAAACGCTTCGTCTGGCCGCCGCTGCTGATCGCTTCGATTGCGTTTTATGGCTCTTACGCCTTGGGCGCCGAACATTTCTGGTGGTCGTACACGCTGCTGGTGATTGCCGGCGCCTGCATGTACGCGCCGTATGGGCCGTTTTTCGCCATCGTTCCGGAGATCCTGCCGGCCAACGTTGCCGGTGGCGCCATGGCGCTGATCAACAGCATGGGCGCGCTCGGCTCGTTCGGCGGTTCGTATCTGGTCGGCTACCTGAACAGCTCCACCGGCTCGCCCGGCGCCTCCTACCTGTTGATGAGCGGCGCGTTGCTGTTGTCGGTGGTGCTGACGATTTTCCTCAAGCCCGGCGCCAGTGATTGCGTCGTCGCCAAAGCCGCCGCCACACCGCGTGTGCCGGCGCATTCCTGAAAGGACTTTTGCCATGAAAAAACAGGTCGTGCTGTACAAGAAACTTTCGCCCGCGCTAATGGCGCGCCTGCAAGAGCAGTTTGACGTAACGCTGATCGAAAGCCTCGACGCCGATGGCCTCATGCAGTTGCGCGATGCCCTGCCCCGCGCCCACGGTTTGCTCGGCGCCAGCCTGAAACTGGATGCGGCGTTGCTGGATCTGGCGCCGCAACTGGAGGCGATTGCCAGCGTCTCGGTGGGTGTCGACAACTACGACATCGAGTATCTGAATCGGCGCAAGATTCTGCTGACCAACACTCCCGACGTGCTCACCGAAACCACCGCCGACACCGGTTTCGCCCTGATCCTCGCTGCCGCGCGGCGTGTGGTTGAACTGGCGAATATGGTCCGTGGCGGGCAGTGGAGCCGCAATATCGGCCCGGCGCATTTCGGCACCGATGTGCATGGCAAGACGCTGGGCATCATCGGCATGGGCCGCATCGGCGAAGCCTTGGCCCAGCGTGGGCATTTTGGTTTCGGCATGCCGGTGATCTACCACAGTCAGTCGCGCAAGCCGGCGGTCGAGGAGCGGTTCGCTGCGCAATATCGCAGCCTCGAAGAGTTGCTCCAGCAGGCCGATTTCATTTGCCTGACTTTGCCTCTGACGGCGCAGACCGAACGTTTGATCGGCGCGGAACAATTTGCGCTGATGCGGCCGGAAAGCATTTTCATCAATATCTCGCGGGGCAAAGTGGTCGATGAGGTGGCGATGATCGAGGCGTTGCGCAGCAAGCGCATTCGCGCGGCGGGGCTGGATGTGTTCGAGCGCGAGCCGTTGAATCATGATTCGCCATTGTTGCAGTTGAGCAATGTTGTGGCCACGCCGCACATGGGCTCGGCGACCCATGAGACGCGGGAAGCAATGGCGCGGTGTGCGGTGGAGAATCTGCTGGCGGCGTTGAACGGACAGCGGCCGGCGAATCTGGTGAATCCTCTAAACTGATCGTTCCCACGCTCTGCGTACTGATCGTTCCCACGCTCAGCGTGGGAATGCAGCCCGGGACGCTCCGCGTCCCTTCCGAAAGCTGGAACGCGGAGCGTCCCTAGAGGCATTCCCACGCGGAGCGTGGGAACGATCAGCAAGGCGCCGGGGCAGGCAATGCAAGACCCTCAGGCACTGCGCGCCTGCAACAGCTGCACCGCACACAACGCAATCCGCGCGCAGGCATCCGCCAGTTTGACCCGATCTACCACCAGACCGATGCGAATATGCCCCGCCGCGCTCGGCCCGAACGCTTCGCCGGCCAGCACAGACACGCCATAACCTTCCAGCAAGCGCTCGGCAAACGCCTGAGCGCCAAGGCCAGTCTGGCGCACATCGACCATCACGAACATGCCGCCATCCGGGCGAATCGGCTGCAACCCAGGGCAACCGTACAAACGTTCGCAAACCAGATCGCGGCGCAAGCGATACTCCTCGCGCATCTGAGAGACTTCCGGCAGATCGCTTTGCAGCGCCACTTGCGCGGCCTTCTGTACGAAATCCGGCAGACCGAAGAGCATGCTCAGCGACAGATTCACCAAATGCTCGGCCAAGGGTTTCGGGCCGATCATCCAGCCGATGCGCCAACCGGTCATCGCATGGGATTTCGACAGACTGTTGATCGTCGCGGTGCGCTCGGCCATGCCCGGCAGGCTCGCCGGGCTGATGTGCTCGCCTTCGTATAAAAGCTCGCTGTACACCTCATCGCTGATCAGCCACAGGTCATGGCGAATGCACAGCGCTGCCAGCTCCTGCCAGATCAGCAGCGACAAACTGGCGCCGCTGGGATTGTTCGGGCTGTTGAGCAGCATGGCGCGAGTTCGCGGGGTGATGCGCGCGGCGACATCGGCCGGGTCGACACGAAAACCGTTTTCCGGGCGCACCGGCACCGCAATTACCTTGGCACCGCAAGCGCCAAACACTCCTTCGTAGGTAACGTACATGGGCTCGGCGACGATCACCTCATCACCCGGATCAAGCAGACACTGCGCCACCGAATACACCGCGCATTGCGCGCCGGGCAGGACAATCACCTGATCAGGATCGACCCGTTGACCACTGCGCTGGCGATGACGCTCGGCAATCAGCCTGCGCAGCTCGAACCGTCCACGCACGTCGGCGTAATGGGTGTCGCCGGCCAACAGGCTGTCGATCGCACCATGGACGATCGGCAACGGCGTATCGAAATCCGGATCGCCGACGCTCAACAACAAAACGTCGACGCCCTCGGCGCGCAGTTCCAGCGCTCGGTCGTGAATCTGCCAGGCAGCGGCACCCTCCCCGGCGATTCGTTGGGTCAAGGCTGAATAGCGCATGTACGTCTCCTGTTAGCGCGGTTTCCAGCCTTCACCGTATCTCAAATCACGAAACGCGCCACCATGGCGTTCAAATCCACTGCCAGTCGCGACAGTTCGTGGGTCGCGGCACTGGTCTGATTGGCACCGGCGGCCGATTGCGTGGCGAGGTCGCGAATATTGACCAGGTTGCGATCGACTTCGCGGGAGACTTGCGCCTGCTCTTCCGAAGCGCTGGCGATAACCAGGTTGCGTTCGTTGATCTGGTGAATAGATTGGGTGATCTGCTCCAGCGCCACACCGGCAGCGCGGGCCATTTCCAGCGTGGACTGAGTGCGCTGATTGCTTTGCTGCATCGACGAAACCGCTTCACCGGTGCCGTTCTGGATGCCGGCAACCATTTTTTCGATTTCCTGAGTCGATTGTGCGGTGCGATGGGCCAAGGCGCGCACTTCGTCAGCCACCACGGCAAAACCACGGCCAGCCTCGCCGGCACGCGCCGCTTCAATTGCAGCGTTGAGCGCCAAGAGGTTGGTCTGCTCGGCGATGGCCCGAATCACGTCCAGCACCTTGCCGATGTCACGACCTTGCGCGGCGAGGCCTTCAATCATCTGCGCGGTGTTCTGCACGTCGTGAGTCATGGTCTGGATCGCGTCGACGGTTTTCACCACTTGATCGCGACCTTCGCGGGCGGCGTGGGTCGACTGATTCGAAGCCTCGGAAGTCGAAACGGCGTTGCGCGCCACTTCTTCCACCGCAGCGGTCATCTCGTTGACGGCGGTGGCGGCCTGCTCGATTTCGTTGTTCTGCTGCTGCAGGCCGCGCGACGCTTCTTCGGTGACGGCGCTGAGTTCTTCGGCAGCGGCGCCCAGTTGCGTGGCGGAACCGGCGATCTGCTCGATGGTTTTGCGCAGGTTGGTCTGCATCGCCGCCAGGGCTTCGAGCAGGCGCGCCGGTTCGTCCTTGCCGTCGACTTCGATGGCTTTGCTGAGGTCACCGTCGGCAATGGTTTGCGCAGCGAGCACGGCGCGGTTGAGCGGCGTGACGATGCTGCGGGTCAGCAACCAGGCGAGCAACACGGTGGCCAGCGCCGCAATCACGGCGACGATGATGATCCCGGTGATGGCGCTGTCATAGTTTTCACCGGCCTTGGTGGCCGCCGCTCTGGCCCCGGCGGTATTCATGCCGATCAGCTTGTTGAGCTGCTCGCCCATCTGATCGGTGCCTTCCTTGATGCGCGTGTTGATCAACGCACGCATCGCTTCCAGATCGCCCTTGCGCGATAGCTCAATCATCTGATTCTGCGCTTGCAGGTAATTATCGAGCGTCGTCGAAAACGTCTGGAAGACCGCGCGCTCTTCAGGACCTGCCGGCAACGCAGCGTAGCTGGCCTGCGCTTTGCGCACCTTGTCGACCAGCACCGCGATGCGGGTTTCTGCCTCTTGCAGGCTGGCCGGTTCGCGATTGACCAGCACACGGAACGAGAGGATGCGCATACGCAGGACGTTTTCCGTGACCACGCTGAGGTGGGTCACGCTTGGCAACTGGTTGGTGTCCATGTCGATCGAAGCCTGACGAATGACCGTCATGCGGCTGACGGCGAACACGCCGAGGACAATCACCAGCAAGGCGATAAAGGCAAAACCGAGGAAAGCACGGGGCGCGATATTCAGGTTACGCAGGGACATGGTCGGACTCTCGAAAGAAAGAAACTGCGAGCGTCCATGCCGTGAGCACTGGCCCATAGCGGGCGACAGTCCGGCAGCACTGAGTTGTGGTTTTGTGTGCGCCTGACCGTTGTATCGGCCAGGCTTGAGGAAGGTTTCGGGTCGGCGGTAAATATTTTTCAGGCTGAGGCGAGTTGCCAGACCCGGGCGATGTCGGTGGCGCGTTCACGCAGCAGGCGCGGGGCTTCGGCGCAGGCTTGTTCCAGAGTCATCGGCCCGCTGGTAACAGCAAACGCGGCGTCGATGCCGTGTTGATAGAGCTCCTGATAGCCCTCGCCCAAGGTCCCGGCAATCACGATCACCGGCACGGCGTATTGTTTGGCAATTCGCGCCACCCCGAACGGTGTTTTGCCACGCAGGGTCTGCGCATCGAAGCGGCCCTCTCCGGTGATGACCAGATCCGCATCTTTGACCGCCTCAGCGAGCCCGACCAGTTCCGCCACCACCTCGACGCCCGCCTGAAACTGCGCGCCGAGAAAAGCCTTGGCGGCAAACCCCAGACCACCCGCCGCGCCGCTGCCCGGTTCATCGCGCACGTCCTTGCCCAGTGCTTGCGCGCAGAGTTTGGCAAAGTGCCCCAGCGCCTGATCGAGTTGCTCAACCTGCGCGGGCGAAGCGCCCTTCTGCGGGCCGAAAATGGCCGAGGCGCCATGGGGGCCGCAGAGCGGATTATTGACGTCGGCGGCGATGTCGAAACGCACCTCGGCCAGGCGCGGATCAAGTCCACTCAGGTCCAATCGCGCCAGTTGCGCCAAGGCCAGGCCGCCGGGCACCAACGATTGATTCTGCGCATCCAGCAACTTCACACCCAATGCCTGCATCGCACCCGCACCGCCATCATTGGTCGCGCTGCCGCCGATCGCCAGGATCACTCGTTGCGCGCCAGCATCCAGCGCTGCACGAATCAATTCACCCGTGCCAAACGTGCTGCTGATGCAGGCATCGCGCTGTCCCGGCGGGACCAGTTGCAGACCGCTGGCCTCGGCCATTTCGATGATCGCGGTGTGGTTGTGCGGCAGCCAACCCCAAGCAGCATCGACCGGTGCGCCCAACGGGCCGCGCACGCGGGTGCGGCGCAATTCACCTTCGCAGGCTGCGAGAATCGACTCGACCGTGCCTTCGCCGCCATCGGCCATCGGGCATTTGATCAGCGTCGCCTGCGGCCAGACCTGCGCCAGTCCGAGGGCAATGGCTTCGGCAACGCCTTGGACACTCAGGCTGTCCTTGAACGAGTCGGGGGCGATGACGATCTTCATGGGAATTCTCCGGTTGCAGTGGCATTCATGCTGCCAGTCGGCATGCGCCTTGACGCCGGTCGGGTGCACAAGTGGCGTCGACGTTTATTGTTCATTTCCACAAAAGACTTGCGTTGGATGTTCCGGCCTCATCGCGAGCAGGCTCGCTCCCACATTTGAAATCCATGCCACTGTGGGAGCGAGCCTGCTCGCGAAGGGGCCCCGAAATACACCGATCAATTCGAATCAGTCTGCGGCAACAGCTGCACCCCCAGATACAACGCCAGCATCCCGTCCAGCTTCAACGGATCAATCCCGCTCAACTCGGCAATCCGTTCCATGCGATAGCGCAGGCTGTTGCGATGGATACCCAGCGCTTCGGCACAGGCCTGGCTCTGCCCGTCGTGCTCGCACCAACTGCGCAGGGTCGCCAGCAACTGGCCGTTGCTGTCCTTGGCGATGACCTTGCGCAGCGGTTTGAGCAACTCGTCCAGCGCATCATCGTTGCGATGCCGCCACAGCATGACCGGCAAGCGATAACGATTGAGCGTCAGCAGTCTCGAATTCGGCAGCACGTCACGACCATACGCCAGCAAGTCGCCGACCCGTCGATAACAGCGGCGCAACCCGGCCAGGCCATCCGCCTGCCCGCCGACGGCGATGCGCAGAATCTTCCAGCCGAGGCCATCGAGTTTTTCCAGCAGGCGATCGTGCTCGACGTTCTGGCTCGCCGGGCGACACCACAACAGCGAAGACTTCGCCGAACTCACACACCAACTGTCGGGATAACGCGAGGTCAGCCACGCACTCAGGGCCTCGACGGTTTGCCCCGGGCCGTGCTCAAGCCCCAGTTCAAACAGATATGGCACCCGCGTCAGTTGCGGCTTGAGTCCCAACTGTTGCGCCTCATCGACCAGACGCGGCGAGTCCCCCGACTCGCTCAACAGCAACGCCAGCAGATCATCGCAGCGCTGCCGTCGCCACTGCTGCTCGGCCTGCTGGTTGCGCTGGCCGACCAGCATTTCGGCGGTCATGCGCACCAGCTCGGCGTAGGTGCGCAATTGCTCCGGCTCGCCAGTGATGCCAAGCACGCCGATCAAGCGCTGATCGAGCAACAGCGGCAGGTTGATGCCCGGTTGCACGCCTTTGAGGTGCACCGCCGTCTGCGCATCGATTTCCACCACGCGCCCGTTGGCCAGCACCAGTTGCGCGCCTTCATGCCGGGTGTTGATGCGCTCCGGTTCACCGCTGCCGAGGATCAGGCCCTGACTGTCCATGACATTGACGTTGTACGGCAAAATGGCCATGGCCCGGTCGACGATGTCCTGGGCAAGGTCGTGATCGAGTTCGAACATAGCGGCGGCAATCCTTCATTTCAGGCACGGACGGTTGTTCAGCCGCACAGGGTCTGGCGGCAAACCCTGTGCTCAGGCACAAAGACAATCCGGCCAAAGGTGGCCGAGACTCTCAGGGCGATCAACGTTACCCTTTGCATCGCAAAAAATCATAATAAAGAGAGAGCCGCTATGTCGCAGAGCGCCGCAGCTACCCAGACCATCGACGACGGTAAAAACGCCGTCTACAAACGCATCACCCTGCGTTTGATTCCCTTCATTTTCATCTGCTACCTGTTCAACTACCTCGACCGGGTCAACGTCGGCTTCGCCAAATTGCAGATGCTCGACGCACTGAAATTCAGCGAAACCGTATATGGCCTCGGCGCCGGCATCTTCTTCATCGGTTACGTGCTGTGCGGCGTGCCGAGCAACCTCGCACTTACCCGCTTCGGTCCTCGGCGCTGGATTGCCTTGATGATGATCACCTGGGGCACGCTGTCGACCTGCCTGTTGTTCGTCACCACTCCGACCGAGTTCTACACCCTGCGCTTTTTCACCGGTGCGGCTGAGGCGGGTTTCTTCCCGGGCGTCGTGCTGTATCTCTCGCAGTGGTTCCCGACCTTCCGCCGTGGCCGGATCATGGCGTTGTTCATGTCGGCAATTCCGGTCTCCGGTCTGCTTGGCAGCCCGTTTTCCGGCTGGATCCTCAACCACTTCGCCGCCGGCCAAGGCGGCCTGGCCGGTTGGCAGTGGATGTTCCTGCTGCAAGGCATTCCGACGGTGATCCTCGGCGCACTGGCGTATTTCCTGTTGAGCGACAGCTTTGCCAACGCCAAATGGCTGACCGCCCACGAACGTTCGGTGCTCGAAGCCGACCACGCCGAAGACCTCGCCAACAAACCGAAAACCGCCACCGACTCGCTGCTTGCGGTGTTCAAGAATCCTGCGATCTGGGCCTTCGGCCTGATCTATTTCTGCATCCAGAGCGGCGTGTACGCGATCAACTTCTGGCTGCCGTCGATCATCAAGAACCTCGGCTTCAGCGACAACCTGGTGATCGGCTGGCTGAGTGCGATTCCGTACCTGCTCGCGGCGGTGTTCATGCTGGTCGTCGGCCGCTCGGCGGACTTGCGCAAGGAGCGCCGCTGGCACTTGGTGGTGCCGATGCTGATGGGCGCTGTCGGTCTGGTGATCGCAGTGAACTTCGCAGCGAATCCGGCGATTGCGATTCTCGGCCTGACCATCGCGACCATGGGCGCACTGACTGGTCTGCCGATGTTCTGGCCGGTGCCGACCGCCTTGCTGAGCGCGGGCGCGGCGGCTGGCGGTCTGGCGCTGATCAACTCGATGGGGCAGATGGCCGGGTTCCTCAGCCCGTATCTGGTGGGTTGGGTCAAGGACAGCACTGGCTCGACGGATGCGGCGTTGTATGTGCTGGCGGCGGTGATCGTTGGCGGGAGTCTGCTGGCGTTGCGGATGACGCGGACGTTGCGGGCTTAATCAGAAGCGCAGATCAAAAGATCGCAGCCTTCGGCAGCTACTGTGGAATGCGTTCCCTGTAGGAACTGCCGAAGGTTGCGATCTTTTGCGTTTAAGCGGTGCAATTATGCATAGCGCCAGTCGACGCAACATCTATGCTGACTCTGCCGGCCGCTTCGCGCCCAGGCTCGCTCCCACAGGATTTGTGGCTCCTGGATGTGGGAAATAATGAGCATCCGCTCAATATTCAACACAAAAACCACGTATCCTGCGCGCCCCGTTCAACCATCACGTCGCGAGAACAGTTTGTCTAAAGGTATCGCTCTATCGGTTTCAGCCTCGGTGCTGTTTGCCGTCATGTATTACTACACGTCGCTGCTGACACCTCTGAGCGGTGTGGAAATCTTCGGCTGGCGCATGCTCCTGACCGTGCCGTGCATGACCGTGTTCATGCTGGTTTCCGGGGAATGGCGGCGGGTGCTGGAGCTGTTCCGATTGATGGCAGCCAGGCCGAAGCTGATCGCCGGGCTGCTGGTCTCTTCCGCCCTCCTCGGCGTTCAGCTGTGGCTGTTCATGTGGGCACCACTCAATGACTACAGCCTGGATGTATCGCTGGGTTATTTCCTCTTGCCACTGGCGATGGTGCTGACCGGGCGGATTGCCTATGGCGAGAGCCTGTCTTACCTGCAGAAAATCGCGGTATTTTTCGCCAGCCTCGGCGTGTTGAACGAGTTGTATCAGGTGGGTGGTTTTTCCTGGGCGACACTGGTGGTCGTGGTCGGTTATCCGCTGTACTTCGTACTGCGCAAATACCTGAAAACCGACAACCTCGGTGGCCTGTGGGTCGACATGACCCTGATGCTGCCGGTCGCCTACTGGTTTGTGCAGGGCGGCGAACAGGGCCTGGCCGTGTTCGATCAATATCCGGGACTGATGTGGCTGATTCCGCTGCTCGGCTTGATTAGCGCTTCCGCGCTGGTGGTGTACATCATCGCCAGCCGCTTGCTGCCGTTCAGTCTGTTTGGTTTGTTGAGCTATGTTGAACCGGTGTTGTTGCTTGCGGTGGCGTTATTGTTGGGGGAAAGCATCAAGTCGGGCGAGTGGCTGACTTACATCCCGATCTGGCTGGCGGTTGTGGTGCTGGTGTTCGAGGGCTTCAAACACTTGACGCGCCAACGCCGCTCTTAAAAGCAAAGATCGCAGCCTTCGGCAGCTCCTACAGGAAAAATGCATTCCAAATGTAGGAGCTGCCGAAGGCTGCGATCTTTTGATCTTAAAAAAATCCCGGCCCTGCATTTCTGCAGGCCGGGATTTTTTCATTTGAGATTACTCGGTGGTCAGCACACCACGACGCACCTGGTCACGCTCGATCGATTCGAACAGAGCCTTGAAGTTGCCCTCGCCGAAACCGTCGTCACCCTTGCGCTGGATGAATTCGAAGAACACCGGCCCCATCAGGGTTTCCGAGAAGATCTGCAGCAGCAGACGCTTGTCGCCCTGCTCCGAGGCACCGTCGAGCAGGATGCCGCGTGATTGCAGCTGATCGACCGGCTCGCCGTGGTTCGGCAGGCGACCTTCAAGCATTTCGTAGTAGGTGTCCGGCGGCGCGGTCATGAAGCGCATGCCGATTTTCTTCAGCTGATCCCAAGTCTTGATCAGGTCGTCGGTGAGGAACGCGACGTGCTGGATACCCTCACCATTGAACTGCATCAGGAACTCTTCGATCTGCCCGGCGCCCTTGGACGACTCTTCGTTGAGCGGGATGCGGATCATGCCATCCGGTGCGGTCATGGCTTTCGAAGTCAGACCGGTGTACTCGCCTTTGATGTCGAAGTAACGGATTTCACGGAAGTTGAACAGCTTCTCGTAGAAGTTCGCCCAGTAGGCCATGCGACCGCGATAAACGTTGTGGGTCAGGTGATCGATGATCTTCAGGCCGGCACCGACCGGATTGCGATCAACGCCTTCGATGAACACGAAGTCGATGTCGTAGATCGAGCTGCCTTCGCCGAAACGGTCGATCAGATACAGCGGCGCGCCGCCGATGCCTTTGATCGCCGGCAGGTTAAGCTCCATCGGACCGGTTTCGATGTGGATCGGCTGAGCGCCGAGTTCGAGTGCGCGGGAATAGGCCTTCTGCGAATCCTTCACGCGAAACGCCATGCCGCAAACGGACGGGCCGTGTTCGGCGGCGAAGTAAGAGGCGACGCTGTTGGGTTCGTTGTTGAGAATCAGATTGATCGCGCCCTGACGATAGAGGTGCACGTTCTTGGAACGGTGGGTCGCGACTTTGGTGAAGCCCATGATCTCGAAGATCGGCTCCAGCGTGCCGGGAGTCGGCGCTGCGAACTCGATGAACTCAAAGCCCATCAGGCCCATTGGGTTTTCGTATAAATCTGCCATGGTGACGCCTCATCATTTCTTATCAATTAACCAGGGTTATTTGTCAGGAAAGTGATGTAGAGGGAGGCGCACAGGAGATGCCACGCACGCTGCGCGCGAGGAAGTCTCCGTAGATCAGTTGGAACCCGAATATCTTCATTGTCGACCCAAGGCTCTTGCGGGCGAGGCTTCTGCTGCCAGAAGACGATTATTATTGTATGCGTAAATCGATTCTACACAGCGTAACGGGACATGTCTGCCCTCTGTATAAAATCCGCTTTTTTTCGTACGGCGCAAGAGCCATCTGCGATCTATTCTCCCCTCTGGCTCAATTGTCTATCGGGCCGGACTTCGACGCCACAGGATGTGTCCATGCCGCTGACCCGCAGACCCCGCCGCAAACGCAGGACCCGCATCGTCGTGACTGTGCTCAGCGGTCTGCTGCCGATCGTACTGGGCAGTGGGATTCTTTATATGCAGGCAGAACGCACACTGCAGCAAAGTGCCGGGGAAACGGCCGAACAAGCGCTGCGACAGTTCGATTTGATGCTCGATAACACGGCAGAAGCCGCTCGGGTCCTGCTGCCGCTTGCCGGGAAAAATTGCGAAGAGGTGAAACTGGCCCTGCGCGAACAAGTGACCCGCCGCCCCTTCGTGCGCTCGACCAATCTGGTCTGGGACAACAATCTCTACTGCAGCTCACTCTTCGGGGCGTTCCAGGAAGCCGTCAATGCCGGGGACTATCATCAAGGCAAACTGTGGTTGATGAACGGCAATCCGGTGACGCCCGATACGGCATTGTTGATCTACCGTCTCAGCGACGGTCGTGGTGGCGCGCTGACCACACTGGATGGCTATCACTTGAGCAACATCCTGCGCCTGATCGGCCGCCAGACATTACTGACGTTGCAAGTGGGCGATAACTGGCTGTCCGCCGACGGCAAAGTTCATCAGGGATCACTGCCTGCCCCGCCGGTCGCGCACAGCCTGCTGGAATCCAAGCGTTACGGTTTCAAAGTGTCGGCGGGTTTCCCCCAGGGCGAAGTCCGGCGTTACATGGCGGCTGAATATCCTCCGCTGTTCAGTCTGTTGATTTTCTTCGGTGCAATCTCCGGTGCCATTGGCCACTTCGTTCAGAAGCGATCGACCTCGCCCAGCCACGAAATGATGCGCGCACTCGAGGCCGGGGAATTCATTCCGTACTTCCAGCCCGTGGTTCACGGCGACAGCAAGCGATGGTCGGGTGCCGAAGTGCTGATGCGCTGGAATCACCCGAAAGAGGGGCTGGTACGCCCGGATCTGTTCATTCCATTTGCCGAGCACTCAGGTCTGATCGTGCCGATGACCCGCGCGCTGATGCAACAGACTGCGGCCCTGCTGGGACCGCACTCTGTGAACTTCGCCAAGCCTTTCCATATCGGCATCAACATCAGCGCCAGCCACTGCCAGGATCTGGAGCTGGTCGAGGATTGTCGTGACCTCTTGGCGGCGTTTGCGCCCGGCAGCGTCGAACTGGTGCTGGAATTGACGGAGCGCGAACTGATCGAGCCGAGCGACATCACGCTTAAGCTGTTTGAGCAATTGCATGCACTGGGAGTAAAAATCGCGATCGACGACTTTGGTACCGGGCACTCGAGCCTTGGTTATCTGCGCACCTTCAACGTCGACTTTCTAAAGATCGATCAGAGCTTCGTGGCCATGATCGGTGTAGACGCGTTATCGAGGCATATTCTCGACTCCATCATTGAACTGTCGGCCAAACTGGACTTGGGCATTGTTGCCGAAGGTGTCGAAACTCAGGCCCAGGCTGATTACCTGACCGAGCATAACGTTAACTTTTTGCAGGGCTATTTGTACGGTAGACCGATGCCTGGCGCTGATTTCCTCGAAGCATTAACTCATCATTAAATCGCCGACACTGCCCGCCGAACAACCGCACCAAATTGATACAAAAAGTCATTGTTGTTACATGGCGACAACATCAGGATTTACTCTTGTCGCATTAACTACTACAATTTTTTCAACCTGAGCCAGACTGGCAGGTGAGCCAATTATCACCGAGTCGCTTCCAGGCTCTTGGCTTATAGCTTTGTTTGCGGTTGGTATCAGCCAAACACACTATTGGAGTAAAGATATTGTCCAGACTCGCTGAATTTCGCGCAGCTGAAAAGGCCCTTCAGGAACAGCTCAAACAGCTGGAATCGCTGAAGAACGATGCCGGGCTGAAGAAAGAAATCGAATTCGAAGAAAAGCTCCAGGGACTGATGAAAACCTATGGCAAAGGCCTGAAAGACATCATCGCCATCCTTGATCCAAACCCGGCAAAGTCCGGTCTGCAGCAGTCCGCAGCGCCCAAGACCCGCCGCGCCCGCGTGGTCAAGGTTTATCAGAACCCGCACACTGGCGAGCTGATCGAAACCAAGGGCGGCAACCATCGCGGTCTGAAAGCCTGGAAAGAGCAGTACGGTGCAGCCACTGTGGATTCATGGTTGCGCGGTTAATCTGACGCCAACAAAAAGCCCTGCCTGATGCAGGGCTTTTTTATTGACAATATCTAACAAATGAAATGATTTTCATCGAACAAGTTGGAAATTTGTGTAACGCTTCTGAATCATCAGGCTAAACATTTTGCTGCGCGATGTTACCTCGAGCGCATGATCAAACTATGTGCTTAATCCTTTCCGGCAAGCGAACTGCTGCGAGTTAGTACGAACGTTTATAATTTCAGGCTGTTGCGCGCCGCTTCTATATCGTCGGCGCTCGCCTTATAAACGTCGGCCTGACCGGCATATGAAAGTACGTAAGCCTTGTCTGTTTCCACAGCTGCCACCAACGTTTGTGATAATACGTGTCGACCGTTCTCGGTGACCGTGCAGGTCGTCTCCAGCCCGGACAATGAGCCGAGCGCAGCCGGATGAATTCTGTTGCAGACGCTCTGATAACCACTGCGGAAAAAATCCTTCTGGATCGATTTGCGCATTTCCAGCAGCACGCCTTGCAAATTGACCTGATGCCCCGCCTCCACTTGCGTCATGGTCAACTCCATCACCATCACCTGATTGCCATCAGCATCGAGCTTCACCGCCCGTTGCCGCGAGACTGGCGGCGCGGTTTCCGGCAATGCTTCAACCTCCCAGCCCGTCGGCCAAGTGATACTTGGTTCGGCCATTACGGGTAAAACCACAGCCGACGACAAAGCAAAAAAAACAAACACGGATTTCAACAGTCGGATCATTGCCGGACGCACTCATGGATAGAAAGCAAAGTCTGAGCTCCGCCTTCGCGCAGGGCAAGCCCGCCTTGCATTTGGCGATGCCGGCCGGCATGCGTATCATTGCGCCCATTCACTCGCCCATTGTTATTGGAGGGCCCATGAGCCTCAACGAACTGAACACTTTCCCCGGCGTGACTGCCACGCCAGACAGCGCAACCCGCAACTTCGTGTTCAACCACACCATGCTGCGCGTGAAGGACATCACCAAGTCGCTGGATTTCTACACCCGCGTACTGGGTTTCTCGCTGGTCGAGAAGCGTGATTTCCCGGAAGCCGAGTTCAGCCTGTACTTCCTCGCGCTGGTCGATAAATCACAGATCCCGGCCGACGACGCTGCGCGTACCGAATGGATGAAATCGATCCCGGGCATTCTCGAACTGACCCACAACCACGGCACCGAAAACGATGCCGACTTCGCCTATCACGACGGCAACACCGATCCGCGTGGCTTTGGCCACATCTGCATTTCGGTGCCGGACATCGTCGCAGCGTGTGCACGCTTTGAAGAGCTGGGTTGCGATTTCCAGAAGCGTCTGACCGATGGCCGGATGAAGAGCCTGGCATTTATCAAGGATCCGGATGGTTACTGGGTTGAAATCATTCAGCCTGCGCCGCTGTAAAAGCTGAAAGCCCCTCACCCTAGCCCTCTCCCAGAGGGAGAGGGGACTGATTGCGGGATGTTGGAGAATTACGCCGACTTGAACGATTGGCGGTGAATCCATAATCGACCGGCTCTCTCAGGTCGATGGATGACTTCAGACACCTCGGTCGGCTCCCTCTCCCTCGGGAGAGGGCTGGGGTGAGGGGTGGCTTTCCACGCGCAATAAAAAACCCATGATCGCTCATGGGTTTTTTCATTTTCGACCTGGCAGTTACGCCGGGGCCGAAGTCCGGATCAAGTGATCGAACGCACTCAACGAAGCCTTGGCGCCCTCGCCCACTGCGATCACGATCTGCTT
This sequence comes from Pseudomonas sp. CCNWLW23, assembly GCF_037095675.1. Lineage (NCBI taxonomy): Bacteria > Pseudomonadati > Pseudomonadota > Gammaproteobacteria > Pseudomonadales > Pseudomonadaceae > Pseudomonas > Pseudomonas sp. CCNWLW23. Next base: position 134,843 of record NZ_JBAWKM010000014.1, read on the forward strand.
GTACGGCACAGTCGTCACGTCGCCCGCTGCAAAGATCCCCGAGATCGAAGTCTCGCCACGGTTATCGACAATGATCTCGCCACGCGGCGACAGCTCGATGGTGCCCTTCAGCCAATCGGTGTTCGGCAGCAGACCGATCTGTACGAAGATGCCTTCCAGCTCAACCGTACGCAGCTCATCTGTGGTGCGATCCTTGTAACGCAGGCCGTTGACCTTCTCGCCATTGCCGGTGACTTCAGTGGTTTGCGCACTGGTGATCACGGTGACGTTCGGCAGGCTGTGCAGCTTGCGTTGCAGCACGGCATCGGCACGCAGTTGCACGTCGAATTCCAGCAACGTTACGTGCGACACGATACCGGCCAGATCGATGGCCGCTTCAACGCCGGAGTTACCGCCGCCGATCACCGCCACGCGCTTGCCTTTGAACAACGGGCCGTCGCAGTGCGGGCAGTACGCCACGCCCTTGTTGCGGTATTCCTGCTCGCCCGGAACGTTCATTTCGCGCCAGCGTGCGCCGGTGGCGAGGATCACGCTCTTGGCTTTCAAAGTTGCACCGCTGGCGAAGTGGACTTCATGCAGCTCACCGTTCTTGCCCGGGATCAGCTTGTCGGCGCGTTGCAGGTTCATGATGTCGACGTCGTACTGCTTGACGTGTTCTTCCAGCGCCGTGGCCAGTTTCGGCCCTTCGGTTTCCTGCACGGAAATGAAGTTCTCGATGGCCATGGTATCGAGCACCTGACCGCCGAAACGCTCAGCCGCGACACCGGTGCGGATGCCTTTACGTGCGGCATAAATAGCCGCCGAAGCACCAGCAGGGCCCCCACCGACGACCAGCACGTCAAAGGCTTCTTTGGCGCTGATCTTCTCAGCCTGACGGACGATGGCGCCGGTGTCGAGCTTGGCGAGGATTTCCTCAAGGCCCATACGGCCCTGGCCGAAGTTCTCGCCGTTGAGGTAAATGCTCGGCACGGCCATGATCTTGCGATCGTTGACTTCGTCCTGGAACAGCGCGCCGTCGATGGCGACATGGCGGATGTTCGGGTTGAGCACGGCCATCAGGTTCAGCGCCTGGACGACGTCCGGGCAATTCTGGCAAGACAGCGAGAAGTAAGTCTCGAAGCTGAACTCGCCTTTGAGCGAGCGAATCTGCTCGATGACTTCAACGCTGGCCTTCGACGGGTGGCCACCGACTTGCAGCAGGGCCAGCACCAGCGAGGTGAATTCGTGGCCCATTGGAATGCCGGCGAAACGCAGGCTGATGTCGGCTCCAGGGCGATTGATCGAGAACGATGGCTTGCGGGCATCGTCACCGCTGTCGATCAGAGTAATTTGACTCGAAAGACTGGCAACGTCTTTCAGCAGGTCCAGCATTTCACGGGATTTCGCACCGTCGTCGAGGGATGCAACGATCTCGATCGGTTGGGTGACCCGTTCCAGGTACGATTTCAACTGGGCTTTAAGATTGGCGTCCAACATACGGGCGATTTCCTTTATTTGAGGCGAAAAAAAGCCCGAGCGAATCTCGCCCGGGCATTTTTATTGGGCGGTGCAGCTAACTTAAGAAGGTGCGGCGTGCCGTCCTGCGTTGCATGTCACAGACTTAGATCTTGCCGACCAGGTCCAGCGACGGAGCCAGAGTGGCCTCGCCTTCTTTCCACTTGGCCGGGCAAACTTCGCCTGGGTGTGCAGCGACGTACTGAGCAGCCTTGATCTTGCGCAGCAGCTCGGAAGCGTCACGGCCAACGCCGCCATCGTTCAGTTCAACGATTTTGATCTGGCCTTCAGGGTTGATCACGAAGGTACCACGGTCAGCCAGACCAGCTTCTTCGATCAGCACGTCGAAGTTGCGCGAGATGACGTGGGTCGGGTCGCCGATCATGGTGTATTCGATTTTGCCGATGGCTGGCGAAGTGTTGTGCCAGGCAGCGTGAGCAAAGTGGGTGTCGGTCGAAACGCTGTAGATTTCCACGCCCAGCTTCTTGAACTCAGCGTAGTTGTCGGCCAGGTCTTCCAGCTCGGTTGGGCAAACGAAAGTGAAGTCGGCTGGGTAGAAGAACACTACGGACCACTTGCCTTTCAAGTCAGCATCCGAGACTTGAACGAAGTCGCCGTTTTTGAACGCGGTAGCTTTGAACGGTTTTACTTGGCTGTTGATGATAGGCATCGATGACTCTCCGTCAGGGGTTATGAAGTTGATGGGTGAATCCTACCCACTCACTCGACGGAAGGCTCATTGGCAAACCTGATACTGCTGATTTGTTTTCGCTATTAGCTGACTGTATTAATAGAAGAAAACGATCTCTACGCTTGATCCGGCTTATCCATAATCCGAGCCATTCCCTGGAATGGGCTGACCTCAACATAGCGCATGGCGGATTTCATGTCCTTCCAGCCGACGTAGCTCATCAGCGATTTCAGGTCCCAGCCGCTTTGATGCGCCCATGTGGCAAAGCCACGCCGCAGTGAATGGCTGGTGTAGTTGGCGGCGGCAATCCCGGCGCGCTGCAAGGCCTTGCGCAACAAGGGAATGATGCTGTTGGCGTGCAAGCCCTCCTCGCTCAGATTGCCCCACCGATCAATGCTGCGGAAAACCGCGCCGCGTACCAGCGCGGCCTCGGTAATCCAGTCGATGTAAGCCTGCACCGGACACAGCTTGAGCAGCGCCGGGGCCTGGTAGGTCTGCCCGAGGTTTTCCCGGTCGCCCTTGCTGCGCGGCAGATACAAAGTGATGCCCTTGCCAGCACTCGCCTGCACATGCTCGATCTGCAGGCGGCACAACTCATCGCTGCGAAAGCCGCGCCAGAAGCCCAGCAAAATCAGCGCGCGATCCCGATAAGCCTTGAGCAAAGTCGGGCGATCCTGATCCTGGCGGGCGGTTTGCGCCTCCTGCTCCAAGCAATCGATCACTCGTTGCAAATCCTGCAGTTGCAACGGCTCAGCCTGTTTTTCCTGCGCCGGATGCAATGCGCGAATGCCCTTGAACACCTTGCGCACCACTGGCGCCTTCGTCGGATCGGCAAAGCCCTGACTGTTGTGCCACTGCGCCAGCGCCGACAGGCGCAATTTGAGGGTGTTGATCGACAGAACCCCGGCGTGCTCCACCAGATAGCGCGCAACGCTGTCGGCAGTAGCCGGGAGAAATCCGCCCCACGTCACCTCGAAATGCTCAATAGCCATGCGATAGCTGCGGCGAGTGTTGTCCCGGGTGGCGGCTTGCAGATATCGATCGATGTCACTCATGGGCAGTTTTCTCGCTTGTGTACGGGTTCACTCATGCAGGTGCGCATTTTGCCGCCTGACATTGGGTAATACCAGTATATCCCGCGTGTTTTAATTCAAATATTTACCTATATTTTCAGCATGGTACACTGCGTACTTTAGTGGCATGTACCACAGTACGTAACCGTAGGAGTTCACATGGCCCGTGGCGGCATTACCAAAGCACTGGTGCAAATCGCGCGCACAGCGATCCTGGCTCGCGGCGAACACCCAAGCATCGATGCAGTACGCATTGAAATGGGCAACACCGGCTCGAAAACCACGATCCATCGTTACCTGAAAGAACTGGATGACGGCGCACAACCAGCAGAAGCGTCAGCCGAACCGATCGATGATGAGCTGACCGCCCTCGTCTCTCGCCTCGCCCAGCGCCTGAAAGAACAGGCGCAGGAGCCCATCGAGCAAGCCCGCGAACAGTTCGAAGAGCAACGCGAAGCACTGGAAACCGAGCTGAAACAGGTTCGCCAGGCGCTGGAAAAACTCGAGCACGATCACGACATTCAAGGCGCCGCACTGCAACGCGAATCTGAAGCGCTGAGCAACACCCGCTCGATGCTGCAAACCGAACAGACGCGCAACGCCGGTCTCAACCAGGCACTGGCCGATTTTGAATTGCGCTTGCAGGACAAGGACGAGCAGATCCGCTCACTGGAAGAAAAACACTTGCACGCTCGCGATGCGCTGGAGCATTACCGTAACGCCACCAAGGAACAGCGCGAGCAGGAACAGGCCCGCCACGAAGGGCAAATCCAGCAGATCCAGGCCGAGCTACGCCAAGCCCAGCAGAGCGCGCTGGTGCGTCAGGATGAGATCACACAGTTGCACCGCGACAACGAACGCCTGCTCACCGAGAACCGTGGCACCCAGCGCGAGCTGAACTTGTTGCAGGATCAGCTCAAGCAGAGCAATCAGCGGCAGGATCAATTGCTCGAGCAGGCGACGCGCACGGATAGCGAGCGCACCCTCCTCCAGGAACGTCTGCGCGTCGCGACGCTGGAAAGCCAGGCGCTCAAGCAGAGCGTCGACGAACAGACGCAGCTCAATCAGTCATTGGAAAAGGAGTTGCTCAAGGCTCAGGCGAGCCTGGAAGAGAGCCAGCGTCTGGCGGCTACCGTTGCGGCAGCGCCAGACTCAGCCAAAGCGGAGGACGCTTAAGCGCCGACCGGCGTGCGCATGGTCACAAACTCTTCGGCAGCCGTCGGGTGCACCCCGATGGTGTCGTCGAAGTCGCGCTTGGTCGCGCCGGCTTTCAAGGCGATCGCCAGACCTTGCACAATCTCGCCAGCGTCCGGGCCGACCATGTGGCAGCCAAGCACCTTGTCGGTCTTGGCATCGACTACCAGCTTCATCAGGGTTTTCTCCTGACAGTCAGTCAGGGTCAGCTTCATCGGGCGGAAGCGGCTTTCGAAGATCACCACTTCGTGGCCACATTCGCGCGCCTCTTCTTCGCTCAAACCGACTGTGCCGATGTTCGGCAGGCTGAACACGGCGGTCGGGATCATCTTGTAGTCCACCGGGCGGTATTGCTCCGGCTTGAACAGACGCCGCGCCACAGCCATGCCTTCGGCTAGCGCGACCGGTGTCAATTGCACGCGACCAATGACGTCGCCCAGCGCCAGAATCGACGGCTCGGTGGTTTGATACTCTTCGTCGACTTTGATGAAGCCCTTGTCGTCCAGTTGCACATCGGTATTTTCCAAGCCCAGATTGTCCAGCATCGGACGCCGACCGGTGGCATAGAACACGCAATCGGCTTCGAGTACGCGACCATCCTTGAGCGTCGCCTTCAAGCTGCCGTCGGCCTGCTTGTCGATGCGTGCGATGTCAGCATTGAATTGCAGGTCGAGGCCGCGCTTGGTCAATTCTTCTTGCAGGTGCTTGCGCACCGACCCATCGAAACCACGCAGGAACAAATCGCCGCGATACAGCAGCGTGGTGTTGGCGCCGAGGCCATGGAAAATCCCGGCGAACTCGACCGCGATATAACCGCCGCCAACCACCAGCACACGCTTGGGCAGCTCTTTGAGGAAGAACGCCTCGTTCGAACCGATCGCGTGCTCGTGCCCCGGAATTTCGGGAATCTGCGGCCAGCCGCCGGTGGCGATCAGAATGTTCTTTGCCGTGTAGCGCTCGCCATTGACTTCGACCTCGTGCGGCCCGACGATTTTCGCGTGCGCCTCGTGCAGGGTCACGCCGCTGTTGACCAGCAGATTGCGATAAATGCCGTTAAGGCGATTGATCTCGCGATCCTTGTTGGCGATCAGCGTAGCCCAGTCGAAGTTGGCCTCGCCCAGGTTCCAGCCGAAACCGGACGCCTGCTCGAAGTCCTCGGCAAAGTGCGCGCCGTAGACCAGCAGCTTTTTCGGCACGCAACCGACGTTGACACAGGTGCCACCCAGGTAACGGCTCTCGGCCACCGCCACTTTCGCCCCGAAGCCTGCGGCAAACCGCGCAGCTCGCACACCGCCGGAACCGGCACCAATCACATAAAGGTCAAAATCGTAGGCCATTTCTATCTCCTCGGCAGGCCATCAGCATACCCGCAGTCATCCATTGGGCAAGCACTGCCATCCATATAAGGGCGGAAAATGAAAAAGCCACCCGGAGGTGGCTTTCTTTTGCAGACGAGGCAAACGCTATCAGTAAGCTTTGCCAGTCTTGTAGAAGTTTTCGAAGCAAAAGTTGGTCGCGTCGATGTAGCCTTCAGCGCCACCGCAGTCGAAACGCTTGCCCTTGAACTTGTAGGCCATCACGCAGCCGTTCTGGGCCTGCTTCATCAGGGCGTCGGTGATCTGGATTTCACCGCCCTTGCCTGGCTCGGTCTGTTCGATCAGGTCGAAGATGTCCGGGGTCAGGATGTAGCGACCGATGATCGCCAGGTTCGACGGCGCGTCTTCCGGCTTAGGCTTCTCGACCATGCTGTGTACGCGGTAGATGTCATCGCGGATCATTTCGCCAGCGATTACGCCGTACTTGTTGGTTTCCTGCGGATCGACTTCCTGGATAGCGACGATCGAGCAGCGGAACTGCTTGTACAGCTTGACCATCTGGGTCAGCACGCCGTCGCCATCGATGTTGACGCACAGGTCGTCCGCCAGGACCACGGCGAACGGTTCGTCACCGATCAGCGGGCGGCCAGTCAGGATCGCGTGGCCCAGACCTTTCATTTCGGTCTGACGGGTGTAGGAGAACGAGCACTCGTCCAACAGCTTGCGGATGCCAACCAGGTACTTTTCCTTGTCGGTGCCCTTGATCTGGTTTTCCAGCTCGTAACTGATGTCGAAGTGGTCTTCCAGAGCACGCTTGCCACGGCCAGTGACGATGGAAATCTCAGTCAGGCCCGCGTCCAGTGCTTCTTCAACGCCGTACTGGATCAGTGGCTTGTTTACCACCGGCAGCATTTCTTTAGGCATGGCTTTGGTCGCTGGGAGGAAGCGAGTGCCGTAACCGGCTGCTGGAAACAAGCATTTCTTGATCATATAAGTCCTTGAAAAGGCTGTGTGTACGAGTTTCGAGGCAGTCTAATCAGGCGGCGTGCGCCTTACAATGCCCCGCGCTGGCTAACCGATGCCAACATAGAGAAATATTCGCGCGGATAGTTCCATCCGGGTATTTCAGCGGCGGAATCAGCGTAGCTCAAGATTCGGGCAAACAGGATCACCATACGCTTATCAGCCCCCAATGCGAGCATTTGCCGCTATCATGGCGTCTTTGAACCAGCGAACGAGAATGACCAGATGGCTGCGGTAAAAATCATCAACGGGTATGTGATCGACAAGAAAGACGGCAAGTGGACGCTGACCACCACCAACGGCGAACATATCGCCGGGCCTTTCGACAGCGAGCAGATGGCGACGGATGTAGCCTCGGTGTTCACCGATACACCTGCTTCTTCCAAGCGCCGTGGTAAAGATCAAGACTGATCCTGCCAGCACTTGCGCCAAGCCCTGCCAGAACGCAGGGCTTTTTTGTGCCTTGTTGGCAAACAAGTGGCCAATCGCTATAACCTTTTCATCGCGGCGCTGTCAGAGCAACCAGTCCCCCACTTGAAGATCACGCAACCATGAACCTGAACAAACTGCAGCCGCTTCTCGCGGTATTGGTATTGAGCGGCTGTGCCACTTCGCAGCCCACCTATCTGAACAATGGCGAACAGGGTCTGAGCATCGACTGTTCCGGCGAAGCCAACTCCTGGGCCATGTGCTACGAAAAGGCCGATGCCTCCTGCGCTGGCACCGGTTATCGCATCGTCGGGACCGATGGCACGCCGGCGCCCAAGGAAGATGACAAAACCCTGGGCGTTGACGTTGGCAATTACAAGACCCGCAACGTCGTGGTCGTCTGCAAGTAAGCCTTACATGTGGATTTCGGCGAACTTGATCCCGAGGCCACGGACGACCTCGATCAGATCGTCGAGGCGATTGAAGGACTCGACTTCGTCATTGTCATCCACCAAAAAATAGCTGCGACCTGCACTCTTCTTGAAAAACACGATCCATTCACCGGGATTCGCCGGGTTCTGGATGACATGGGTGGCAGAGATAAGGCCCTCTGCGTGGCGCTCCCGCACATGCTCTCGCTTCATCGCGACTCCATAAATGACAATGCCGCCACAGCAGGACTGTGACGGCATCGGGTGCTGATGTTCGCTAGTCTATCAGCCGGAAATACAGGCGTTCGCGGCTTTCTGTACATCGCGAGGGCGAACCGGCACGTTGGACATGCGCTCATGCAGCTTGATGCTGCTGCCGCCGGCGCGATCCTCGATATCAAACACGGCTGCCGGGCCTGACGAAAGTTTGCCGGGAACGATGACTCGTACACCGTCCTTCTGCGGCTGGACTTGCAACGCACCACGACTGTCAGCGAGCTTGTCGGTCAGACACTGCGCATACTCCTGGGGTTTTTTGCCGGAGATCACGCTCATGGTTGGCAGTGTTTCATTGATTTCGGAAACATTTGCACAACCGGCCATCGCCAGAATCAACGGCACACACACCACACCCCACTTCATATAAATCCTCCGTTAAAGACCGTCCGACAGCACAAATGCCGCTTTTCTCCGGGGCCTTGTGCATTTAACCCGCCTGCCGTGGCGAAGTTCTGTTCAAAATTTGTCAAAGCAACGCCCGACGGCCAGATAATAACCCGTGCGGGCTGATAAACTGCGCCCATCGACAAGCTATCGTTTTGATTTAGTAGAAAAAGCCCTTCTGGAGGCGCCATGAAATTCATTCACCAGCGCGAGCACCTCAACGAAGACGACATCGTCGTCATTCAATGCTCGCAGATGTGCAACATCCGTTTGATGAACGACGCCAACTTCCGCAGCTTCAAAAACGGCGGCCGTCACACCTACCACGGCGGCGCGTTCGACACGTTTCCGGCACGCATCACCGCACCGAGCACCGGCTTCTGGAACATCACCATCGACACCGTCAACCGCCGCGCAATCAGCGTCACGCGCAAGCCGACGCTGACCCACTCGATCAAGATCATCCGTCGCTCCAGCACCAAACTGAGCTGAGACGCACAGCCTATTCTGAAAGGGAAACATGACCGTGGCGCAAAAAACCAAATACGTGATCAAGTACAAACTGGACGGTGAACAGCGTTTCGAGTTCGCCGAACTGGAAACCGGCACTGACGAGGAAGCGAAAGCGGCGCTGAAGAAAATGCACGCTGACGAAGAACTCAGTGAGATCAAAGTCAGCAAAGCGCTGTAACCAACACCATGCACCCAACCACGTTCGACCTGTTCGCCGACAACGAACCCGTGCAGCAACCACGCGCCGAGCAGATCGGCGAGCAATCGTGGGTGCTGCGCGGTTTTGCCTTGTCACGGGTCGAGCAACTGCTGACCGAGCTCGAAGCCATTCTTGTCGCCGCCCCGCTACGCCACATGGTCACGCCCGGCGGTTTCAGCATGTCGGTCGGCACCAGCAGTTGCGGGCAGTTGGGCTGGATCACTGATCGCAGCGGTTACCGCTATTCCAGCGTAGATCCACTCAGCGGCTTTCCGTGGCCATCGATGCCGGCGGTGTTTGCCGATTTGGCCCACGAGGCGGCGGAACGCGCCGGCTTCCCGGGTTTTCAGGCCGACTCCTGCCTGATCAACCAATACGTCCCCGGCGCCAAGATGTCGCTGCATCAGGACAAGGACGAAAAGGGTTATGCCGCGCCCATCGTTTCGTTGTCGCTGGGGTTGCCGGCGATGTTTCTGTTTGGCGGTTTTGAACGCAGCGATAAAACCCGGCGCATCCCGCTGCTGCATGGCGACATGGTGGTCTGGGGCGGCGTGGACCGTCTGCGCTATCACGGCGTGCTGCCAATCAAACCCGGCCATCACCCGCTCTTGGGCGAACGGCGCATCAACATCACCTTCCGCGTTGCTGGCGATCAGTAAAAGTTTGACCGCAAGGCGCGGAGTGTCGCGGGTTACGATGCTGGTTAACCTGACTCAAACAGGTCAACGGATTCCCTCTCATGGACACGCTTTCGAAGACGATCAGAACTGAAGACGATCCACGCTGGGCTGCCGTGGTTGCGCGCGATCCGCGTGCGGACGGGCAGTTTGTCTACGCAGTAAAAACCACCGGCGTTTATTGCCGACCGAGCAGCCTTGCGCGCCTGCCCAAACCGCAGAATGTCGAGTTTTTCGACACCGCCGAAATGGCCGAAGCAGCGGGATACCGGGCAAGCAAACGCGCCAGCAAGGACCAGAATGACGCGCAGCACGCGGCGATCATCGCAGCGGCCTGCCGGCAAATCGAAGCGTGCGAGACATTGCCCGCGCTCGACAGCCTCGCGGCGAGCGCCGGCCTCAGCCCTTTTCATTTCCATCGAGTATTCAAAGCTGCGACAGGCCTGACGCCCAAGGCTTACGCCATGGCGAATCGTTCACGCAAGCTGCGTGCGCGCCTGGCGGACGGCGGCTCGGTGACCGACGCGCTGTATGACGCCGGATTCAATTCCAACAGCCGTTTTTACGAATCAGCCGATCAACTGCTGGGCATGAAGCCCACCGATTACCGCGCCGCCGGGCAGAACAACGACATTCGCTTTGCCGTTGGCCAATGCTCGCTTGGGGCGATTCTGGTGGCGCAAAGCGAACGTGGGATCTGCGCGATTCTGCTCGGCGACGATCCGCATCAACTGGTCTGCAACCTGCAGGATCAGTTTCGCAAGGCCAACCTGATCGGCGCCGACCGCGAATTTGAACAGTTGATTGCCAGCGTCGTCGGCTTTGTCGAAGCACCGGCGAAAGGCCTGAACTTGCCGCTGGATATACGCGGCACCGCGTTTCAGGAGCGCGTCTGGCAGGCGCTGCGGGAGATTCCCGCAGGCCGCACCGCCAGTTATGCCGAAATCGCGCAACGTATCGGCGCGCCGACTTCGATGCGTGCGGTGGCCCAGGCTTGCGGGGCCAACCGCCTGGCGGTGGCGATTCCCTGCCACCGCGTGGTACGCAGCGATGGCAACCTTTCCGGCTACCGCTGGGGCGTCGAGCGCAAACGCCAACTGCTTGAGCGCGAACTCAACGATTGACGTCGACCACCACCCTGCCCCGCAGTTGCCCGGCAAGCAGTTTGGGCGCAGCCTCAAGGGCTTCGCTCAGGCTGATTTCCTGACTGATCAGCTGCAATAAAGAGAAATCCAGATCCCTGGCCAGTCGTTCCCAGGCCTCGATACGGCGTGCTTTGGGCTGGGTCACGCTGTTGACTCCAGCCAGCGTCACGCCGCGCAGAATGAACGGCGCTACCGAGGCCGGGAAATCCATGCCTTGCGCCAACCCGCATGCCGCAACCACGCCTTCCGAACGCGTGCTGGCGCAAGCGTTGGCCAATGTATGGCTGCCGACCGAATCGACCACCGCCGCCCAACGCTCCTTCGCCAATGGCTTGCCCGGTTCGGACAAGGTGGCGCGATCGATGATTTCGGCAGCGCCCAATTGCTCCAGATATTCATGCTCGGACACGCGGCCGGTGGATGCCACCACGCGGTATCCCAACTTGCTGAGCAAGGCAATGGCAAAGCTGCCGACCCCGCCGTTGGCGCCGGTGACCAACACTTCACCGTGATCCGGCGTCACGCCATGGCGCTCCAGCGCCAGAATGCACAGCATCGCCGTGTAGCCGGCGGTGCCGATGGCCATGGCTTGCGCCGGGGTGAAAGCTTCGGGCAGTGGAATCAGCCAGTCACCGTTGAGCCGGGCCTTTTGCGCCAGTCCGCCCCAGTGGCTTTCACCGACGCCCCAACCGTTGAGCAGCACCCGATCGCCCGCCTTGAAATCCGCATGGGAACTGGACTCGACAGTCCCCGCCAGATCGATCCCCGGCACCATGGGAAACTTGCGTACCACCGGACTGCTGCCGGTAATCGCCAGGCCGTCCTTGAAATTCAGGGTGCTGTAAGCCACGTTCACGCTGACGTTGCCTTCGGGCAGTTGCTGCTCATCGATTTGCTGCAGATTGGCGCGATAACCGCTGTCGTCTTTGTCGATCAGAATGGCATTGAACATGACGGCCTCTCGAAAATGATTTGAAACAAGCATGCGTTGAAATAGCACATCGCAACACATTGCCACACTCGACTTTCGCCAAGCCACCCGCACCGACGCTGAAAAACTGCACGTGATGTTCAGAATTTCAGACTGGCCCCGCATCCGGGTTTGCTGTTAAAAAACGCGTGCCGTCCCTGCCCGTTTCATCGTTCGGAGATTTGCTATATGAGCCAGTGGCCAGACACCCGCATCCTTGATCTTCTCGGGATCGAACTGCCGATCATCCAGGGCCCGATGGCCGGGGCGACCAACTCTTCGATGGTGATTGCCGTGTGCAATGCTGGCGGCCTCGGTTCAATGCCGGCAGCGATGCTGAGCAGCGAGCAACTGCGCGAAGAACTGAAGACGATTCGCCAGCACACCACCAAGCCGTTCAACGTCAATTTCTTCTGCCACCAGCCACCGGCGCCAGATGAACAGAGAGCCCGGGACTGGAAAAATCTGCTCGAACCTTACTACCGCGAACTCGGTGCCGATTTCGAGGCGCCGACGCCGGTGTCCAATCGCGCACCGTTTGACGAGGCCGCGTGTGCCGTGCTCGAAGAATTCCGTCCCGAAGTGGTGAGTTTTCATTTCGGGCTGCCGGAGAAAAATCTGCTCGATCGGGTCAAGGCGACCGGGGCGAAAATCCTTTCGTCTGCGACTACGGTCGAAGAAGCGATCTGGCTGGAGCAACACGGCTGCGATGCGATTATCGCCATGGGTTATGAGGCCGGTGGCCATCGCGGGATGTTTCTCAGCGATGATCTGAGCACCCAGGTCGGCACCTTCGCCCTGGTGCCGCAGGTGGTCGACGCGGTGAAAGTGCCGGTGATCGCGGCGGGCGCGATCAGCGATGCGCGAGGCGTTGCCGCAGCTTTCATGCTCGGCGCATCGGCGGTGCAAGTCGGCACGGCGTACCTGTTCACGCCGGAAGCCAAAGTCAGCGCCTCACACCACAAGGCCCTGCGCACCGCCAAGGAAAGCCAGACCGCCATCACCAACATTTTTACCGGACGTCCGGCGCGGGGCATTGTCAATCGGGCGATGCGTGAACTCGGCCCGATGTCAGCGCAGGCGCCGGCCTTCCCCTTGGCTGGCGGTGCGCTGATGCCGCTGCGGGCCAAGGATGACGCCGATTTTGCCAACCTCTGGGCCGGACAGGCGCTGACGCTCGGCAAGGATATCGGCAGCGCTGAACTGACCCGGCAACTCGCCGAAGGCGCCTTGGCGAAACTCAACCGTCATTGAATTTACGCGGCGAGCGGATTTATTCCCTCGCCACTTGGCGACGTATCGCTATATATTTCCGTATACAGCGATTGCGCCCGTGTATCGGCGTTATCCAAAGCAAAGCATTTACCGCGGATCACGGAGCCTTTACATGACACTTGCTGCCACACGCCTCGCCCCTGCCTGCTTCGCTTCACTCCTTGCAATGTTCAGCATGGGCACCGCGCAGGCTGACGAAGTGCAAGTGGCGGTCGCCGCCAACTTCACCGCGCCAATCCAGGCCATCGCTGCCGACTTCGAAAAAGACACCGGCCACAAACTGGTCGCCGCCTATGGTGCAACCGGCCAGTTCTACACCCAGATCAAGAATGGCGCACCGTTCCAAGTGTTTCTCGCAGCTGACGACGCGACCCCGGCAAAGCTTGAGCAGGAAGGCGAAACCGTCAAAGGTTCGCGCTTCACCTACGCCATCGGCACGCTAGCGCTGTGGTCAGCGAAAGAAGGCTACGTAGATGCGCAGGGCGAAGTGTTGAAAACCAACCAATACCAACACCTTGCGATCGCCAATCCAAAAGCAGCGCCATACGGTCTCGCCGCCACCCAGGTGCTGGAAAAACTCCAGTTGAGCGAAGCCACGAAAAGCAAAATCGTTGAAGGCCAGAACATCACGCAGGCCTACCAGTTTGTCTCCACCGGCAACGCCGAACTGGGCTTCGTCGCCCTGTCGCAAATCTACAAGGACGGCAAGGTGAGCAGCGGCTCAGCATGGATTGTTCCGGCCACCCTGCATGATTCGATCAAACAAGACGCGGTGATCTTGAACAAAGGCAAGGACAGCGCCGCTGCCAAGGCCCTGGTCGATTACCTCAAGGGGCCGAAAGCCGCTGCGGTGATCAAATCCTTCGGATATGAACTGTAAATGTCACTGACCAGTGCCGACTTCGCCGCGATCTGGCTGACCCTGAAACTGGCGTCACTGACCACTGCGATCCTGCTGCTGATCGGCACGCCGATCGCGCTGTGGCTATCGCGCACCTCGTCGTGGTTGCGCGGGCCGATCGGCGCCATCGTCGCCCTGCCGCTGGTGCTGCCGCCGACGGTGATCGGCTTTTATCTGTTGCTGGCGCTGGGGCCGCACGGTTTTCTCGGCCAGTTCACTCAATGGTTGGGGCTGGGCACGCTGACGTTCAGTTTCACCGGGCTGGTCATCGGTTCGGTGATCTACTCCATGCCGTTCGTGGTGCAACCGCTGCAAAACGCTTTCTCGGCGATTGGCACCCGCCCGCTCGAAGTCGCGGCGACCTTGCGCGCCAATCCCTGGGACACGTTCTTCAGCGTGATCCTGCCGCTGGCGCGCCCCGGCTTCATCACCGCAGCGATCCTCGGCTTCGCCCACACCGTGGGTGAATTCGGCGTGGTGCTGATGATCGGCGGCAACATTCCCGACAAGACCCGCGTGGTTTCGGTGCAGATTTACGACCATGTCGAAGCGCTGGAGTATGCCCAGGCGCACTGGCTGTCTGCGGCGATGCTGGTGTTTTCGTTTCTGGTGTTGCTGGCGCTGTACTCCAGCCGCAAGACCCGCGCAGGCTGGAGCTGATCGATGATTGATGTACGCCTGAAACGCACTTATCCGGGGTTTGAACTGGATGTCGATCTGCAAGTGCCGGGCCGGGGCGTCACGGCGCTGTTTGGTGATTCCGGCTCGGGCAAAACCACCTGTCTGCGCTGCATCGCCGGGCTGGAGCGCGCCGAGCAGGGTTTTGTGCAGATCAACGACGAGATCTGGCAGGACAGTGCCAAGGGCATTTTCGTCCCGCCGCATAAACGTGCGCTTGGCTATGTGTTTCAGGAAGCCAGCCTGTTCCCGCATCTGTCGGTGCTGGCCAATCTGGAGTTTGGTCTCAAACGCATCGCCAAGTCGCAACGCCGGGTCGATATGAACCAGGCCACAGAACTGCTCGGTATCAGCCATTTGCTCGAGCGTCATCCACAGCATCTGTCCGGCGGCGAACGACAGCGCGTCGGCATCGCCCGCGCCCTGCTGACCAGCCCGAAACTGTTGCTGATGGACGAACCGCTGGCGGCTCTCGACAGTCGGCGCAAAAGCGAAATCTTGCCGTACCTGCAACGCCTGCATGACGAACTGGATATTCCGCTGCTGTACGTCAGCCATGCGCAGGATGAAGTCGCGCGTCTGGCCGATCATTTGGTATTGCTCCGTGATGGCAAAGCCCTCGCCAGCGGCCCGATCGGCGAGACCCTCGCACGCCTGGATCTGCCCTTGGCAATGGGCGATGACGCCGGGGTAATCATCGAAGGCCAGGTCAGCGCCTACGACGCCACCTATCAATTGCTCAGCCTGCAACTGCCGGCCACTGCAATGAACATTCGCGTCACCCATGCGCCGATGGCCGTGGGCCAGGCTCTGCGCTGCAAAGTGCACGCGCGCGACATCAGCCTGGCGCTGAACAATGATGCAGCCAGCAGCATTCTCAATCGTCTGCCCGTTACGGTCGTCAGCGAACAGGCCGCTGACAACAGTGCCCATGTGCTGATCCGCCTCGATGCCGGCGGCACGCCGCTGCTGGCGCGGATCACCCGCTTCTCGCGTGATCAACTGGGCGTGCATCCGGGCCAGCGGCTGTGGGCGCAGATCAAGGCGGTGGCGGTGCTCGCGTAAATCATTCGGCACGACGGCCGGCGCCTGCGGTCAATCAGTTACAGACTGCCGTATGACCGAAGGAAACCGCCATGCCCGATACCGTGCTGACAGATGCTCTGCCCGCCGATCTGCATTATGTCGATGACACTCAGCCTGGTATCACCCGGAAAAAACTGCGCGGCAAGTTCGTCTATTTCGAACCATCGGGCCAGCGCATCACCGACCCGGACGAAATCAAACGCATCAACGCCCTCGCGGTACCACCGGCCTACACCGATGTGTGGATCTGCGCTGATCCGTGCGGCCATCTGCAAGCCACCGGCCGCGATGCGCGCGGGCGCAAGCAATACCGTTACCACGCGCGCTGGCGCGAAGTGCGCGACGCCGACAAATACTCGCGCCTGCGCGACTTCGGCATGGCCCTGCCCAAACTGCGGCGCAAGCTCGAGGCGCTGCTTGATGAGCCGGGCTTCAGCCGCGACAAGGTCATGGCCACGGTGATTACCTTGCTCGACGCCACGCTGATCCGCGTCGGCAATACCCAATACGCACGGGACAATCGCTCTTACGGTTTGACCACGTTGCGCAGTCGGCATGTCGAGGTCAACGGCAGCGCGATCCTGTTCCAGTTCCGTGGCAAGAGCGGCATTGAGCATCAGATCACCGTTAAGGACCGCCGCCTGGCGCGAATCATCAAGCGCTGCCTGGAAATTCCCGGGCAAAACCTGTTTCAGTATCTTGATGAAAATGGCGAACGGCACACCGTCACCTCCTCCGACGTCAATGCCTATCTGCAAAAGCTCACCGGCGCGGCGTTCACCGCCAAGGACTATCGCACCTGGGCGGGCAGCGCCCTGGCGTTGTCGGTGCTGCGCGAGTTGCAGCATGAGTCGGAAACCGAAGCCAAGCGCCATGTGGTCGAAGCGGTGAAGAACGTCGCCAAACAGCTGGGCAACACGCCGGCGGTATGCCGCAAGTGCTACATCCACCCTGCCGTGCTCGAACATTTCATGCTCGGCGCCCTTGCCGAACTGCCCCGCCCGCGAGTGCGCAAAGGCCTGCGCGCCGGGGAAGTAGCCTTGGCGATGTTTCTCGAACGGATGTGTGAGGTAAGCGAGGCGTCTTGATCTCCAGCGTAACGCTCGCTCCTACAAACGTTTCGCCGACGAGTTGAACTGGGTATTTTTTGCACGATCACACAGGTCTTCTATAGTTGATCTGAAGGTTCGCGCCACGCGGACTTTTTGTTGCAACTCAGCCGTTTCAGCGAACGGAGGTGTTTCATGTCCGAAAAAGAGTCCATCACCACCCTCCTCACCCTGCTCGACGCCCGCCAGGCGCGCCTCGCAGCCGCCTGTAAAGAAATTGCCGACTGGGTTGATCATCAGGGCGGGCATCCGACAGCGTTGCGCATTCGCGACCGGCTGCACGACATCGAAAAAGATGCGCCGCTGATTCGCGATACGCTCTCGACGCTCAAACCGATCGACCGGCCGTTGCCACGGTTCAGATAGGCCTCAGCGTAGAGGTCCTCTCTGCATCGGCGCAGAGAGGACGCCGATTGGTACTTTTCCGACCGACTCAGTCGCCCTTGCCGGTACGGCCGCCTCCATGGCTGTGCTGCCCGCCGACGCGTGCCTTCTCGGCCCGATCAACTTTCACGTTGACTGAACTCTCGCCTTTCTTGCCGGCTTCCTTGATTTTCTGTGGGTCTTCAGCGAACGGTTGATCCTTGTGATGATTGGTCATCTCAATGTCCTCAGAATAGTTATATACATACACTTAACAGACTCTAGTTTCAGCCGATTACAGTTCAACTTCGCACCGACAAATGGTCAGAAATCCGAAGCGAAGCGGTAACAAACTCCAACCTCTCTTGCACATCAACCAGCAACTTGAAAAGTTATACGAAGCGGCGCAGAAAACAGCAGGCTGTATAAGTTTCATCACAAAGTTACCGTTCATCGGCCTGAGGAAAAATTTTCAAAACATTTTTCGCCGGCTCGTAATCGGAGTAGATGTCCGGTGCGACAACGGACATAACTAGCGAAACGTTAATTGATATCGGAGAGCTATCATGACCACAGGAAATAAAAATCCAGGTAACTTCGCAAACGATCGTGAAAAGGCATCTGAAGCCGGCAAGAAAGGCGGTCAGTCGTCGGGCGGCAACTTTGCCAATGATCGTGAAAAAGCATCCGAGGCTGGCCGCAAAGGCGGGCAGAACAGCCACGGCGGCGGTCGCAAGTCCTGAGCAAGCGGTACAAGGGCAGCCTCGCTGCCCTTTGAAATCAGCTGATGGAGCGTAATCATGAGAACGGTATCGGCTTTTGCACGAGGCGAAGTGCAACGAAACAAGGGAGCGGAAGTGTATCCCGAAGCAGCGCGCAGTTCGCACGTGACCAGGTCGGACAGTGCGTCGGTGTCACCTTGTGTCGAACGACAGCAAATCAGTCCAAGGCACCGGGAAAGTGTTCAGCAGGAATGTTATGAACGCCGGGAACTTGCAGTAAATTCTGAAAACTCCCGGACACCGGATACAACGCCGACTTATGAGCGCTCCTCTTAGCACAAAGGTCTAACTTGTAGTCACAAGACAAGCCAGACCAACTAAAGCAAACGACATCAGTAAACTTTATGAGCATTTCGCGAACAACGACGGCACGTAGTTTGTGCATCCTTGATTCGCCGAGTGCCTATATAGAGAAAATGAGGAAGTTTGAAATGGCACAAGATAAACAACAAGGCAGCATGTCGGTTAACGAAGCAGGCAAGAAAGGTGGTGATGCCACTTCGGCTTCGCACGATAAAGAGTTCTATCAGGAAATCGGCAGTAAAGGCGGCCAGAACAGTGGCGGCAACTTCAAGAATGATCCTGAGCGCGCCTCCGAAGCCGGGAGCAAAGGTGGCCAGAACAGCGGTGGCAATTTTGCCAATGATCGGGACAGAGCGTCCGAAGCTGGCAGCAAGGGCGGCCAGAGCAGCGGCGGCAACTTTGCCAACGATCGGGAAAAAGCCTCTGAAGCTGGACACAAAGGTGGTCAAAACAGCCATGGTGGCGGGCGCAACAGTTGATGCGTCGGGTGCAGGGGAGCGCGGCTCCCCTGCCCACTTTCATTCAAGCGAAATTACAGCTATTGCTTAGGAGTCCTGACCAGCCGAGGGAATCGCCATGCCTGTTCATGTCATCAACTTCACCGGCCCGATCAATGCCTCGACGTGCGGCCAATTGATCGATAAAGCCTCGCTCGCCGTAAAGGAAGATGCACCGCGACTGATCGTCAACATCGCCACCATGGGCGGCGAATGCAGTTACGGTTTCACCATGTATAACTTCCTGCTGGCCCTACCTATTCCGGTGCACACCCACAATTTGGGAACAGTCGAATCGATGGGCAACATTGTCTTTCTGGCCGGCCAGCGCCGCACCGCCTGTACCCACAGCAAATTTCTGTTTCACCCATTTCATTGGCACCTGCAAGGTTCGGTCGATCATTCGCGCATGTCGGAATACGCCATGAGCCTGGATTACGACTTGCACCTCTACGCCCAGATTGTCGCCGAGCGTACGAGCAACGGAAAAAATGCGCTGGAGACAGAGAAATATCTGACAGCAGCGCCGCGCATCATCAATCCTGAAGAAGCCATGCATTCAGGCCTTATCACGGCGATTGAAAACACCGAGGTTCACGCGGACTTTGTCTGCTCCTGCATCTACTCCTGATCGTCCCACTTGATAACGCGTCGTAGCGGGCGCGTTCCTGTCTTAACAGGCGTCAATTCAGCCAAAAATTCCAGACGAACTTGTACAGAATCGATCTGCCGTACAGGCCTGCAAAGCGCCCAACCAGCCGGTCATCACGCCCGTTTCAATTTCTCTGAATTATTCATTTCGCCAGATATCCCTCTTCTTAACAGCCGGAGGAAATGTATGAGCGGAGAGGATTTGTACGTGATTGATTACCTGCTTCACGGGAAGCCCAGGTCATTCGTCATTCGCACAAAAACCATGAACAATGCCGAAGCGTGGCAGTGGGCAAGTTGTGACGCGGGTATCGCGCCCATCCCCCGCCCCGGCCGACCTCCGTTGAAACGTTTTTCCAAACCGATGGCGGAACGCTTTGGCGTGACCGAGGTGCAATGGCGAGAATCAGTACCTCTGGTCTGGGAGGAGGATCACGTGAAATGACAGAACGCACATTGAAATTCGGTTTCGGCCGCTCGTGGGATGACGAGATGGCGGAGAATGCCTCGATGTTCCGCGAGGCCGATCTGCTCGAAGAAGCGGCTTACAGAATCATCGAGAACGACACGGACAATCCTGAAGCCTGGGCCCGTTTCAGCGAAGCCAAGGCTATGGCCGACGCCAAACGAACGGCGGCCTATCAGGACTGGATGCGCATCAAGCGCGCGATGAGCAAGCCGCGCTCGAAATAGCGGACTGGCGCCTCATGGCTTGAGGATCAGCAGGGGCTCGCCTTTCGGGACGACGTAAGTGGCCAGTTCGACGCCTTTCTCGTTGCCAACGTTTTTGGCCACATGCGCAACGCCCGCCGGAATGAACAACGAATCGCCGGCCTTGAGTATCACCGGCGCCCGCCCTTCGAGCTGATACTCGAACGTGCCGCTGATGACATAGGCGACTTCCACGCCGGGATGAGCATGCCGAGGTGAAGTGACGCCAGCGTCGAAATCGATACGCGCCTGAATCACTTCGCGATTGTCAGCGCCGAGATCCTGACGAACCAGATCGGTGCGGCTCAGACCTTTCTGCCAGCTCGTTGCCGGCGCATCCGCCGCATGGGCGAAGCCGGTCAGGGAGGCGAAGACAACGGCAGAAGCCAGAAACAGTGGACGGTACATGGTGATGCCCTCTTGAGCGTAGTGTTGGTGTGAGGGCTACTTTGGGCTCGGCATGTAGGGCGGATGTGTCTCGAAGGCGCAGTTTGGTGTTGCCATGTGTATCGGCTGGGGGTTGATACATGCTTATACAAACGTGTTGCGGTACCTGACCGGGCCATGGCCGGAGGGAATCTGTAAACTGCCGCAATCTTCATTCACTCACACAAGAGATGCCCATGGCCAATCAAGACATCATTTTCACGCCGGATCCCGACACCGATTCGATTTCTTCCGACGTTGCCACCTTCGGCGGCATCATGATTTCCACGCAGATTCCAACCCGCGCCGATGGCAGCCTGGAACTCGGCGGCATCACCGAGCAGAGCGAGTGCACCCTGCAAGCACTGAAAGTCGCACTGGAACGTGCCGGCAGTTCGATGGACCGGGTGCTGCACCTGACCATTTACCTCACCGACATGGGCGATCGCGGGGCTTTCAATGAAGTGTACAAACGCTATTTCGCCAAGCCTTGGCCGGTGCGGGCGGCGGTAGGCGTGGCCTCGCTGGCGGTTGAGGGGATGCGTGTGGAAGTGACGGCGATGGCGGCGAAAGGCTGATTTACGGAAATACTGCGTAGGCTGCCTCCACGATTCAGAGGTGTGACATACGCAGTGAAATACTCAAGGGCGCGCGCCAAACACAGCAGCCACCAGGATGGGGCCGTTTGGCAAGCGCTGGCTCGCCCGTTGAGCGAATTAGCGTCAACGGTCTATTCACAAAACTCAAAGTGGACCGCTAGCTACAACAAACAGTTTACCTTCTGATACCCGGTATGTTTGCCCGCGGTGCTCGACTTCAAAATTGAATGTTGCCGTAATCGAATCGGTACCTTCTTCGTGTTTGCGCGCAAACTCTATCGTTCCTGTTTTCGCATATAAAATTTCATGCGACATAGTCATCACTCCCGCCACGGGACTTCCGAACCCGCCAACTTCATGCGTACCGTCCGTAAGGGAGCGATCTATCACAAATGAAATGATCTCACCCACCTCGTCCGTAAAATATTGACCAATAACGCTGAACGTTTCCTTTGTGCCGAAATAAAGATGCCGAGTAGCGGAGAATATTGGCTTGCCAATGCCCGGATGATTGGGTGAAACGACCGCTTTGTAATACACCTCGGCCGTCTTCCGAGGACGAGATTTAAACGACGCGAAATCCGAGATACCAATCGTCGCGAAGGCGTTATTACCTTTCATGATATTAATCTCCAATGTCTTGCGTGATATAGGCCAGAGCGACTTTCCCGCTCCCACCTGATGTTCACGCTTTGGACGCGGGCGGACAACTGACAGACTTTACAGTTATGCATTGCCTCGTATTGTGCTAGGTCCTTCGTACCTGATATCGGCACGCTGGTGCCGCCTTGGTGTTTCACAGGTACAATGCGCCCCTTGCCCGTGACCGCCTGACTAAAAAAACTATGTCCTTGCCCAAGCATCACCTGGAATTGCTCAGCCCTGCCCGCGATGTCGCCATTGCCCGCGAGGCCATCCTGCATGGCGCTGACGCCGTGTACATCGGCGGCCCGAGCTTCGGCGCACGCCACAACGCCTGCAACGAAGTCAGCGAAATCGCCGGACTGGTCGAATTTGCCCGCCGTTACCACGCGCGTATCTTCACCACCATCAATACCATCCTGCACGACAACGAACTGGAGCCGGCGCGCAAGCTGATCCATCAGTTGTATGACGCTGGCGTCGATGCGCTGATCGTCCAGGATCTGGGCGTGATGGAGCTGGACATTCCGCCGATCGAGCTGCACGCCTCGACCCAGACCGACATCCGCACCCTCGAGCGAGCGAAGTTCCTCGATCAGGCCGGTTTCTCCCAGTTGGTGTTGGCCCGTGAGCTGAACCTGAAAGAAATCCGCGCCATCGCCGATGAAACCGATGCCGCCATCGAGTTCTTCATCCACGGCGCGCTGTGCGTGGCCTTCTCCGGCCAGTGCAACATCTCTCACGCGCAAACCGGCCGCAGCGCCAACCGTGGCGACTGCTCCCAGGCGTGCCGCTTGCCCTACACCCTCAAGGATGAAAAGGGTGGCGTGATCGCCTACGAAAAACACCTGCTGTCGATGAAAGACAACAACCAGAGCGCCAACATCCGCGCACTGGTCGAGGCCGGCGTGCGTTCGTTCAAGATCGAAGGTCGCTACAAGGACATGGGCTATGTGAAAAACATCACTGCCTATTACCGCCAGCGCCTCGACGACGTGCTTGAAGACCGCCCGGACCTGGCACGCGCTTCCAGCGGCCGTACTGTGCATTTTTTCCTGCCCGATCCGGAAAAGACCTTCCACCGTGGCAGCACCGATTATTTCGTCACTGATCGCAAGATCGACATCGGCGCCTTCGATTCGCCAACCTTCACCGGCCTGCCGGTCGGTACGGTGGAAAAAGTCGGCAAGCGTGACATGCAGGTCGTCACCCATGAGCCGCTGTCCAACGGTGACGGTCTGAACGTACTGGTCAAACGCGAAGTGGTCGGTTTCCGCGCCAACATCGCCGAGGCCAAAGGCGAGTTCGAAGAAGACGGCGAGAAGCGCTACCGCTACCGCGTCGAGCCGAACGAAATGCCTGAAGGCCTGTTCAAGCTGCGTCCGAGCCACCCGTTGAATCGCAACCTCGATCACAACTGGCAGCAGGCGTTGCAGAAGACCTCTTCGGAACGTCGTGTGGCCCTGAGCTGGTTCGCTCGTCTGCGCGAAGAACAGCTGGAAGTGACCGCGACCAGCGAAGAAGGCATCAGCGCCAGCGTTACCCTCAACGGGCCGTTTGGTGTTGCCAACAAGCCTGAGCAAGCGCTGGAGCAATTGCGCGACCTGCTCGGCCAGCTCGGCACCACGCAGTATCACGCCACCGACATCAAGCTGGATGCGCCGCAAGCGTTCTTCATTCCCAACTCGCAGCTCAAGTCCCTGCGTCGTGAAGTCATCGAAGCGCTGACTGCGGCACGTGTCGCCGCGCATCCGCGTGGCAGCCGCAAGGCCGAAACCACGCCGCCGCCGGTGTACCCGGATTCGCACCTGACCTTCCTCGCCAACGTCTACAACCAGAAGGCGCGCGACTTCTACCACCGTCACGGCGTCAAGCTGATCGACGCGGCGTACGAAGCTCACGAAGAGCCGGGCGAAGTGCCGGTGATGATCACCAAGCACTGCCTGCGGTTCTCCTTCAACCTGTGCCCGAAACAGGCCAAAGGCGTTACCGGTGTGCGTACCAAGGTCGCGCCGATGCAGTTGATCCACGGCGATGAAGTGCTGACGCTGAAGTTCGATTGCAAGCCGTGCGAGATGCACATCATCGGCAAGATGAAAGGCCACATCCTCAACCTGCCGCAGCCGGGCAGCGTGGTCGGCCACATCAGCCCTGAAGACCTGATGAAAACCATCCCGCGCGCACCGCACTGAGTGACCGGCGTGCGCGGTGCTTCGGCAACGCGCACGCCTGCTTGGCTCAAGCGCGGTAAATCGCAGGCATAAAAAAACGCCAACTTCTTGCGAAGTTGGCGTTTTTTCGTAGATGGCAGGGGCGGCTGGATTCGAACCAACGCATGGCAGGATCAAAACCTGCTGCCTTACCGCTTGGCGACGCCCCTGTAGCTCTGGTCAGCGGCTCCGTGAGGATCGCTGTGAGAACGGGGCGCAATTTAACAACATTCATTTCGTTTGGGAAGCCCGAGATGAAATATTTTTTGTTTTAAAACAGCCACTTATTATTTTCGCGCGAAAACTCACCGTTTCATCGCCATGTATCACACTGTTTACGCGCCCCGCTGCTACACAACCCAATGCAAAAACGCTCTCTGGCGGCACAGAGCAGATACCTCGCCACGCTTCAATGCACCCAGGGTTTCAAGGGTTCATCCAGCCCCTTGGCCACAGGCTCGCAAAGGAGACGTCAGCATGAAACAGGCTCTGCATACCTCTAAAATCAAAGCCGCACTCGGTTTGTCGGTCTTGGCGCTGTCACTGCTCGGCGCCGTCGGCAGCGCTCAGGCGCAAACCACTGAACTGGCCGCCGTCAGCTATTCAGCGCCCTCTCCTTTCGGCCCGCTGAAGCACATCAAGGCAGGCTTGCTCGATGTGGCCTACGCCGAAACCGGTCCTGCCGATGGCCCGGTGGTGATCCTGCTGCACGGCTGGCCCTACGACATTCACAGCTATGACGAAGTCGCACCACTGCTCGCGGCCAAGGGTTACCGCGTGCTGATGCCCTATGCACGGGGTTATGGCGATACGCAGTTCCTGTCCAAAGCCACTCTACGCAACGGCCAACCGGCGGCATTGGCCAGCGACATCATCGACTTCATGGATGCGCTAAAGATCAAGCAAGCAGTGCTTGGCGGCTACGACTGGGGCGCGCGTTCAGCGGGCATCGTCGCAGCGCTGTGGCAAGAGCGCGTCAAGGCGCTGGTGGCGGTCAGCGGCTATCTGATCGGCAACCAGGCCGCCGGGCAGAATCCACTGCCGCCGAAAGCCGAATTGCAGTGGTGGTACCAGTTCTACTTCGCCACCGAACGCGGCCGCGCCGGCTATGAAAAGAACACCCACGACTTCGCCAAACTGATCTGGCAGCTGGCTTCGCCGCAGTGGAAGTTCGACGAAGCCACTTTCGAGCGCAGCGCCCAAGCGTTGCAGAACCCCGATCACGTCGAGATCACCGTGTTCAACTACCGCTGGCGGCTGGGCCTGGTGCAGGGCGAGGCGAAATATGCCGCGCTGGAAGAGAAGCTTGCGACTGCCCCGTCGATCAGCGTGCCGACGATTACCCTGGAAGGCGATGCCAATGGAGCGCCACATCCCAAGCCTGAGGACTATGCCAAGCGTTTTACCGGCAAATATCAATTCAGATTGATTGAGGGTGGGATTGGGCACAATTTGCCGCAGGAAAGCCCGGCGGCGTTTGCGCAAGCTGTAATCGATGCTGATCGTCTCTGACAGACCCGCCCTCAATACCCCTCACCCTAGCCCTCTCCCGGAGGGAGAGGGAACTGATTGGGGGATATTCGAGATTTACGCCGACCTGAAAGCGCTGTATTGAATCCAAAGTCGACGTCCATCTTTCAGGTCGATGTACAGCGCAAGATACCTCGGTCGGCTCCCTCTCCCTCTGGGAGAGGGCTGGGGTGAGGGTTTTTGGGGATTGCACCGGTCGATCTATTTAACCAGCCGTTTTTCCTTCGAAGGCCGATAACCGAAGTACGAGCTGTAGCACTTGCTGAAATGGCTCGGCGAGACAAAACCGCAAGCCACCAGCACTTCCACCTGCGACAGCTCGGTGTGTTGCAGCAGGCGCCGTGCTTCGGTGATGCGCAGTTCCAGGTAATAGCGCTGCGGCGTGGTGCCCAGTTGTTCCTTGAACAAGCGCTCGAGCTGGCGCCGTGAGCGGCCGGCGTAGACCGCCAGTTGTTCCAGCTCCAGCGGTTCTTCGAGGTTGGCGTCCATCAGCTTGATCACTTCCCGCAACGGCGCGCTGACGCAGATGTTTTCATCCGGTTTGATGCGCCTGTAGCGCGATTCCTCGAACGCCAGAATGTCCTCGACACCCTCGACCAGCGCCTTGCCGTGCAGGCTTTTGATCCAGTCCAGCGCCATGTGGAAAGCCCCCGACGGGCTCGACGCGGTGAGCCGGTCGCGGTCGATCACAAAGGGTTCGCTACTGACGTGGGTGCTCTTGGCGATTTCGGTCAGTGCCGGGCGATGTTCCGGGTGAATCGCGCAACGGTAGCCGTCGAGCAACCCGGCGCGGCCGAGAAACCACGAACCGTTCCACAACCCGGCCAGACTGACGCCCCGCTCCGCCGCCAGTTTGAGCAAATGCACAAACCCATCGCTCGCTCGCAACTCGGTGCGATAACCGCCGCAGACCACCAGCAGATCCAATTCCTCGAGCGCTGCTGAGTCCAGGCGCGCATCGGGGCGGATCACCAACCCCAGGTCGCTGATGACCTCGCCCTCACCCAGACCGAAGGTGCGCGAGGTAAACAGCCCCGGGCGCAACAGATTAGTGGTCACCACGGCGTCCAGCGTCTGCGTAAAGGCCGGTAGCGAAAAGTGTTCGAGCAGCAGAAAACCGGTGCGCGTCAACTGCGCGTTATCGCTTTGCTCATTCAGATAGCGGAGGTTTTTCCCCTTCATGCCTCCGCTGAATTGGCGTCGTTCGGTCAAGTTTCAATCCATCGGTCACATTGTTGTGCGCCGATAGTTGGCCGGAACCGGTAAAGAGTCAATCACGTCATCGGGCCACACCACCAAACAACCCATGGCCGTCGCCCCGGATCTGTCAAACGACCGTGTTCAACCCCGCCCCGAGCCGCCCTTCGAGGCGCCCAAACAGGACGTAGTGTTGATAGCCACTGGAGAAGGCGCCTGTGGCGATTGCCGTCTTTACGTCGGCGTTGAGTCGCAGATATTGAGCCTCATCGAAATGCTCGGCGCTGACTTCACCTGTACGGCCCAGAAGTTCGCTATCAATCGGCTGTTCGAGAATCGTGCGTCGTTGAAAGTCGATGATGCGATTGACCGCGTGACTTTCCAGCGGCCCCTTGTTGGGCGATGCGGAGTAGATGTGCAGACCGTTCTTCGCGCAGCGGTTGCACAAGTCCACGCAGTTCTTTTGCGTGGATTTGCGACTCATCAATTCCTGCACCGGCATGTCCAGATACTTGCCGACGCTGTATTCAGACTGATTGAAAATCGTGCAGCACAGCACGGTATTGCCATTGCAATCGAGTACCAGCCAATCATCTTTCAGAGTGCACGCCTGTTTGGGGTATTGCTTGACCAGATTGACCAGGTCTGCATACGGTGGCAACGCCAGGCGCTTGAGGGTTTCCCGGTCCGTGTCGGTGACCGAGGCATCGTCTTCGACGATGGCGAAGGTTTTTTCCAGCGGCATCATCACTGAGTAGCCGGTGGAGAAATTGAAACCCAGGCGCTCGCTGAACCCGCGCATCAGCCCCTCTTCTTCGAGGTTATCCAGATAGCGGTGGTAATAGACCTCGATAAGGGTATTCAGGCCGTGACGCTGCTTGAGGTCATGCAGCTTGATCATGTTCTGCTTGACCACTTCGATGTCGCCGCCGACATGGCCTTGGCGGTAGGTGTCCTGGTGGAACCCGGACAGGGAGACACGGAAGAACCAGGGATTGGCGAGCATCGCGCTTTCAATGTTCTTGGCCAAGTTCAAGTTGGAGCTGATGCCGCTTTGCAGACCTGCAGCGTTAATGATTTCGACGAACTCACCGATGCGCGGGTGAATCAACGGCTCGGTCCAGTTGTACAAAAAGATCGCCTTGACCCCTTCACGCCGTGCCTTATCGACAATCTGCGTGAACATCTCGAGCTGCATGGCTTTCTTGAAATTGGCATTTTCCGAATTACCCATCGGGCATGACGGGCAGCTCAGATTGCAGGCGCCGACGATATCGATGTACATATTCATTACGCGCATAGCTCCTTGGGTCGAACGTGCACCTCTCATCACGAGCACGTTCGGGTCGCCGGGTTGGTTGTTTTTCTGACGACCCGCCTTCACGTAAAGCAATAAGCGCACCAGAGCCCTACGCCATTAACGCCACAATCCAGTCGATAAACACCCGCAATTTCAAGCTGACATGCCGGTTCGGCGGATACGCAACGTAAAGCGGCATGCTTTCCAGGCGCCAGCCCTCAAACAACGGCACGAGCTCTCCGCGCGCGACATGCGCATCGGCCATATACGTCGGCAACCACAGCACCCCCATGCCCGCCAGCCCCGCCGCTAGATAAGCATTGCCGTCATCCACCGCTAGCACATGCTGGCCCTTGATCTGCAGGCGCTCGGAACCGTTGTGCAAGGTGTAAGGAAGAGGTTTACCAGTGCGAGCCCAGAGAAAAGCGACGACGCGGTGATGGGAGTCTTGCAGTTCCAACGGGTGCTCGGGCGTCCCTTCTCGGGCCAGATAAGCCGGCGCGGCGAAAACACCCAAGGGCAGATCGGCGAGCTTGCGCGCCCTCAGCGATTGATCGAGCAGCTCGCCGCCGCGCACCACGCAATCGACGTTCTCATCGATGATGTCGACGATGCGATCGCTGACGCCCATGTCGATCTGGATGTCCGGGTAGCGCGCGTGAAAATCCGGCAAGGCTGGCACCAGAATGTGCCGCGCGAACGGGCTGGGCACGTCGATGCGCAAACGCCCGCGCGGCCGTGCGGCGGCACCGGGCAGGCTGGTTTCGGCGTCGTCCATGTCGGCCAACAGCTTGATCACCCGCTCGTAATACGCCGCACCGTCGGCGGTAACGTTGACTTTGCGTGTGGTGCGGTTGAGCAACTTGACCCGCAACCGCGCCTCCAATTGCTGCACCAGTTGCGTCACCGTGGTCTTGCTCATGTGCAGGGTTTCGGCAGCCTTGGTGAAACTGCCCGCCTCGACCACCCGGGCAAAGGCCTGCATCGCATCGAACCGGTCCATCCGCGCCCCTCGATTGTTTGGGATTTGCAAACAGTGAACGCCAAGCTTGCGCGTTTATCCGCGCACTGCAAATACTTAAAGTCGTTTCCATCAACCCACTGATGGAGTCAGCCCCATGTCCAAGCGCGATGTAGTTTTCCCACCCGCCCGCCATGCCTTGTATGAGCGTCACCGTTACTCTCCGGCGATTCGCTCCAACGGTTTCCTGTTTGTCTCCGGACAAGTCGGCAGCCGTGAGGATGGCTCGCCCGAGGCCGATCTGCGCGATCAGGTGCGCACCGCCTTCCACAACCTCAACGCGATCCTCGCTGCGGCCGGTTGCAGCTTCGATGATGCGGTGGATGTCACCGTGTTCATGGTCGATCCGCACTCGACGTTCGAAACGATCTGGACTGTGGTACCGGAGTTTTGGGGCGAAGCGCCGTTTCCGACCATCACCGCTGTCGGCGTGACTTGGCTGGCAGGTTTCGATTTCGAGATCAAGGTGATTGCCAAACTGCCCGAGGCGGCTTGATTACAACCGTACACAAACAGACACACCGCGCCGGCACGGAGGCTGGCCAATCTCCTCGCGAATGCGTATAACCTCGCCGTTTCGTCTACCCTGACGTGGCGCGCCGTTGACTACCGGTGGCCCTTCGAATGTTGACGCTTACGAAACGGAGAATTCTATGTTCAAGCGTACCCTCGCCCTCACCGCCGGTCTGGCGCTGTCCTTTTCTGCCCTGATGACGCAAGCCGCTGATGTGTTGCGCGTCAGCGCGATTCCCGACGAAGCCCCGACCGAGCTGCTGCGCAAGTTCGAACCGCTGGGCGCCTATCTTGAGCAGCAGTTGGGCATGAAGGTGCAGTTTGTGCCTGTCGCTGACTACCCGGCCGTGGTTGAAGCGCTGGCCACCGATCGCCTCGACATGGCTTGGCTCGGCGGTTTCACTTTTGTGCAGGCACGTTTGAAGACCGACGCCACCACGCCAGTGATCCCGCTGGTGCAGCGCGAGCAGGACGCGCAGTTCACCAGCAAATTCATCACCGCCGACCCGAACGTGAAAAGCCTCGCCGACCTCAAGGGCAAAACCTTCGCCTTCGGTTCGGTGTCGTCCACCTCGGGCAGCCTGATGCCGCGTTACTTCATGCTGAAAAACGACGGCATCAAACCTGAGGGCTTCTTCAGCCGCGTCGCCTACTCCGGCGCGCATGACGCCACCGTTGCCTGGGTGCAGGCCGGCAAGGTCGACGCTGGTGTATTGAACGCCAGCGTCTGGCAGAAACTGGTCGACGCCGGCAAGGTCGACACCAGCAAGGTCAAGGTCTTTGCCACCACGCCGACCTACTTCGATTACAACTGGACCGTGCGCGGCACCCTTGATCCTAAGCTGGCCGCGAAAATCAAGAAAGCCTTCCTCGACCTCGACCCGGCCAATCCTGAGCAGAAGAAGATCCTCGATCTGCAGGCCGCCAGTCGCTTCATCGAGACCAAGCCCGAGAACTACAAGGGCATCGAGGAAGCCGCCCGCGCCGCCGAACTGCTGAAATGACCCTACGCCTCACCCAGGGCAGCCTGCGCCATGCCAATGGCGTCGATGCCCTTCGTAACATCGACGTGCAGATTGGTGCCGGCGAACAGGTCGCGATCATCGGCCCGTCCGGCGCGGGCAAGTCGAGCCTGCTCAATCTGCTGGCCACCGCGCTCAAGCTCAGCAGTGGCGACATCGAAGTGCTCGGCGAACGCGCCTGGCACTTGTCGGCTCACCAGCGTCAGCGCCTGCGTGCGCGCATCGGCCTGGTGCATCAAGCGCCGCCGATTCCGCCGCGTCAGCGGGTGATTACGGCGGTGCTGGCCGGCAAGCTCGGTCAGTGGAGTCTGGGCAAAAGTCTGCTGAACCTGCTGCATCCACTGGATGTGGCGGGCGCTCGCGCGGCGTTGGCGCGGCTGGACTTGGGCGACAAACTGTTCGCCCATTGCCAGCAATTGTCCGGCGGGCAATTGCAACGCGTCGGCATTGCGCGAGTGCTGTATCAGGCGCCGGAAATATTGCTTGCCGACGAACCTGTATCGGCCATGGACCCGGTGCTTGCCGGCCACACGCTGTCGATCCTGTCGCGCCATGCTCGCGAGCACAACGTCACGCTGGTGGCGAGCCTGCACGCGGTGGATCTGGCGCTGGCGCACTTTCCACGGATCATCGGCCTGCGCGACGGGCAGATTCTTTTCGATTGCCCATCCGATCAAGTCAGTCGCGACAAGCTCGATGCGCTGTACGCCAATGAACAACTGCAATCGCCAGCGCCAGCGGTCGCACCTTTGATTGTGCAGATTCCGCGATGCTGAAGGCCGATTCACGGGACCCGGCGGCGTGGCCGCGACTGTTGCTGACATTGCTGGCGCTGGCCCTGCTGTGGCCGGGCATTCAGCTCAGCGAACTGGACCTGGGCGTGCTGTTTCAGGCCGATAGCCAGAACGAAATGGGCCGTTTTGTTTCGGCATTCTGGCCACCGGCGCACGATCAGGCGTTCCTGCAACTGCTGCTCAAAGCCACCCTGCAAACCTTGGCGATTGCCACAGCGGGTATGGCCCTGGCCTTGCTGCTGGCGGTGCCGGCAAGCCTGATCGCCAGTCGCGCGCTGTCGCTTTCTGCCGCTTCGCGGGGCGGCGTGCCGAGCCTGCCCGGGCGCTTGCTGCGCTGGCCGGTACGCGGATTGCTGATCTTTTTGCGCAGCGTGCCGGAAATCGTCTGGGCGCTGTTGTTCGTGCGCGCGGTCGGCCTCGGGCCGGCGGCGGGCGTGCTGGCCATCGCCATCACCTACAGCGGCATGCTCGGCAAAGTCTACGCAGAAATTTTCGAATCCACCGACCAGCGCCCGGCGCACGCATTGTTGCAGGCCGGCAGCGGTCGACTGGCGGCGTTTGCTTACGGCACGCTGCCGAATGTCGCCGCCGAATTGCTCTCCTACACCGTCTACCGCTGGGAGTGCGCGATCCGTGCCTCGGTGGTGATGGGCTTTGTCGGTGCCGGTGGTCTGGGGCAACAGATCGACCTGTCGATCCGCATGTTCGCCGGCGGTGAAGTCGCCAGCATGTTGCTGACGTTCCTGCTGCTGGTGCTGTGCGCCGATCAACTCAGCCGCTTGCTGCGCTGGAGGCTGACATGAGGCGCTTGATCAACCTGCTGCTGCTCGCCGCCATTGCGGTCGCGGTGGTCGCCTCTTTTGCCTATCTGGAACTGGATCTTGCCGAACTCGGCAGCGCCAACAGCCTCAAGCAGATGGGCAGTTATGTGCAGCGTTTTCTCAGTCCCGACTTGAGCGCCGGGTATCTGAAAGCTATCGCTCACGGTTCGCTGGAAACTCTCGCTATGTCAGGCCTCGGCACCCTGCTCGCGGCGCTGTTCGGCAT
The DNA here is from genome assembly GCF_037095675.1 of Pseudomonas sp. CCNWLW23. Lineage (NCBI taxonomy): Bacteria > Pseudomonadati > Pseudomonadota > Gammaproteobacteria > Pseudomonadales > Pseudomonadaceae > Pseudomonas > Pseudomonas sp. CCNWLW23. The sequence goes on from NZ_JBAWKM010000014.1 coordinate 167,318, forward strand.
TGTTCTCGCGCTGCCCGCCGCCGGGCGTTTCGGCTGGCCGCTGCAAAGTGCGGCGCGCCTGCTGCTCAACGGCTTGCGGGCGATTCCAGAGCTGGTCTGGGCGGCGCTGATGGTGCTTGCCGCCGGTCTCGGACCGAACGCCGGCACCCTCGCCCTCGCTCTGCACACCACCGGCGTACTCGGTCGGCTGTTCGCCGAAGCGCTGGAAAACACCCCGCCGCAACCCGCCGAAGCGATTCGCTTGCAGGGCGGCAATCCGATCCTCGCTTTTTGCTACGGCACCCTGCCTAACCTCGCCCCGCAACTGCTCGCCTACTGCCTGTATCGCTGGGAAAACAACATCCGCATGGCCAGCGTGCTCGGTTTCGTCGGCGCCGGCGGCCTGGGCCAGATGCTGTATGTCAGCCTCAGCCTGTTCCAGGAAGCCCAGGCCAGTACGGTGATTCTGGCGATGCTGTTGCTGGTGTTTCTGGTCGATTGGTTGAGCGCCTGGAGCCGGCAGCGTTGGGTCAAAGCGTAGGCCAAGTGGATATCTGGCAAAAGCTGATTATGCTTCAGGAAACCTTGCAGCCCTGCGAGGCGGTCAGACTGTGCAAGCTTCACGCGACAGCGATGGCGACAGATGCCGACGGGCCAGAGTGCGACAGGCAGTAACGGGGGACTCCGGCCTACAACAATAAGCACGACGGAGAACACCCATGGCCACAATCGACACAGCATCCACCGGCACGCCACCGCGCAGCGGCGGCATCACCAAGGAGGAGCGCAAGGTCATCTTCGCCTCCTCGCTGGGCACGGTTTTCGAGTGGTACGACTTTTACCTCTACGGCTCACTGGCGGCGATCATCGCCAAGCACTTCTTCGCCGGCGTCAACGAAACCACCGCGTTCATCTTTGCCCTGCTGGCCTTTGCCGCCGGGTTTGCGGTGCGGCCGTTCGGCGCCATCGTCTTCGGGCGCCTGGGTGACATGATCGGGCGCAAGCACACGTTTCTGATCACCATCGTGATCATGGGCGTGTCGACGGCAATCGTCGGTTTGCTGCCGGGCTACGCCACTATCGGCGTCGCTGCCCCGGTGATTCTGATCACCCTGCGTCTGCTCCAAGGTCTGGCGCTGGGTGGTGAATACGGCGGCGCGGCAACCTACGTAGCGGAGCACGCACCACGCAACCGGCGTGGCTTTTTCACTTCGTGGATTCAAACCACCGCCACCCTCGGTCTGTTCATGTCGTTGCTGGTGATTCTCGCCTGTCGCACGGCGCTGGGTAACGAGGCGTTCGAAGCGTGGGGCTGGCGGATTCCGTTTCTGCTGTCGATCATTCTGCTGGCCGTGTCGGTGTACATTCGCCTGCAACTGAGCGAGTCGCCGGTATTTCAGAAAATGAAGGACGAAGGCAAGGCCTCGAAAGCGCCGCTGACTGAATCCTTTGCGCGCTGGGACAATCTCAAAGTGGTGATCATGTCGCTGCTCGGCGGCACCGCCGGGCAAGCAGTGGTCTGGTACACCGGGCAGTTCTATGCGCTGTTCTTCCTGTTGCAAACACTGAAGATCGACGCGCAGACCGCCAACCTGCTGATCGCCGGATCGCTACTGATCGGCACACCGTTCTTCGTGATTTTCGGCAGCCTGTCCGATCGCATCGGGCGCAAGCCGATCATCATGGCCGGCTGCATCCTAGCGGCGCTGACCTACTTCCCGATCTTTACTGCGCTGACCCAGTACGGCAATCCGGACGTGTTCGTCGCCCAGGAAAAAAATCCGGTCAAGGTGATCGCCAATCCTGATCAGTGCTCGTTCCAGTTCGATCCGGTGGGCAAGGCCAGATTCACCAGTTCCTGTGACTTGGCGAAAACGTTGCTGGCGAAACGCGCGATCCCTTATGAGAACGTTGCCGCCGAACCGAACACCGTCGCGCAGGTGCGCATCGGTGACCGCGTTGTCGAGAGCTTCGAAGGCAGCGCCCTCACCGCCGCCGACTTCAAGGCCCGCAACGACGCCTTCACCGCCAACCTCGGCGCGGCGTTGAAGGACGCCGGTTACCCAGAAAAAGCCGATCCGGCGAAAATCAATTACCCAATGATGCTGCTCCTGCTGACCGTGCTGGTGATCTACGTGACCATGGTTTATGGCCCGATCGCCGCGTGGCTGGTCGAACTGTTCCCGACGCGGATCCGCTACACCTCGATGTCGCTGCCCTACCACATCGGTAACGGTTGGTTCGGCGGCTTCCTGCCGACCGTGGCGTTCGCCATGGTCGCCGCCACCGGTGACATCTACTACGGGCTCTGGTACCCGATCGTGATTGCAGTGGCGACGGCGATACTCGGCACGTTCTTCCTGCCGGAAACCAAGGATCGCGACATTCTCAAGGACTGAAACAACCGCTGCGCCCTCTCCTGCGGGAGAGGGCGCTGGCGCTGAAAAAATTCGAACGTCTGCCGCCGCGCTGTCTCCAATGTGTACACCCAAAGGAGGCCAGCGCCATGAACCCCAACGACGACAAAACCCCCAACGCCCCGCCCACCGATGCCAGCGGCAAACCGGTGAACGTGGTCGAGCGCGACCTGCAAGACCGCGACAACACCACCGAGGGCGTAGACAAAGTCATCACGCCGTCTTCCACTCGGGTCAAAGAGCAGGAAGCTGAAGAGCTACAGCGCAAAGTCGATGAGATCGAGCGTAAGGTTGCAGACGGTAACTGAGTGCAGCGTGGCTGTGGCCGCGGCTTTGAGCGGCGGCTGTCAGCCCGATGACCAAAAGCTGATTTCCTACAGAATTGAACTACACAGCTGATCGACTTCACGTGCATCACAAGCGAAGCGTCTGACAGATTTGCATCGTCTGTTTGCGGATGATGTCTTCCTCGTCCCGCCAGTGACGACAACGAGCCACATCCCCCTTAGACTGCTTCACATTGATCATGGAGGTCATGATGAGCGCTGAACTTTCACTTATCGTTTCAGACTTCGAAACCGAAGAAGAGGCTGCGGAATACGACCTTTGGTTTCGTGCGCAGGTCCAGGAAGCACTTGATGATCCGCACCCTGGCATTCCCCATGCCGAAGCAATGGTGTTGCTCGATCAGATGAATGAAGAAAACCGCAGGAAGCGCCGCGCTGCGGGTTAAATGGAGCTACAAGGCTATTCGTCAACTGGCTGACATCATTGATTACATCGATCAGCACAACTCCGTTGCTTCGGTTTCCTTTCAACGTAAAGCCGTTGCCGCAGCGCAGAAACTTTCTTCCATACCCCATGGCTATCGATCCGGTCGGGTGTCTGGCACTCGCGAAATGGTGATTCATCCGAACTATCTGCTGGTTTATCGGGTGAATGGGGAGATCGACATACTCAGGGTGCTTCACGCTCGACAAAAATATCCCCTAACCCCTTCACTCTAAACAAAGGCGGCCAACCGGCCGCCCAAACGTACTGCACGAGAGTCTTTTACAACGTCAGCTGCCCACGCTCCTCCTCGGTCAGCTGTTGCTTCGCCTGTTCATCCAATGCCCCGGCGCCGAGCACCTGCACCGGGCTGTCCGGGTTGTAACCGGTCGCCGGCGTGCGACTGGCACCATCGCGCGACGGTGCCAGTTGCTCGTTGCCGAAGCTGAGTACCTGCACGGTGAACACCGAGGCCTGGTTCTGCCGCGCCGCTGCCTGTTGCTGCCGGGCGACGTCTTCCGCCGCTTGGGTCGCGGAGGATGCCGCCGAACTGGCCGAGGTGATTGCGCCGGTATTCACCGCCGACACCACCGGCACGCCGGTTGCTTTGCCCTGCACCGAAATGTTCGCGGCGTTGACCACCGTCAGCGCGGCGATGTTGACGTTGCCCGACACGCGAATCCCCGCCTCGCCGGCATCGATGGTGCCCAGTGGCGCAATCAGGTCGATGTTGCCCGGCGCCACTTCGGCGATCGGGTTGAGCGTGGCGATACCGGCGCCGGTACTCGGCACCGATGGCGACAGCGTGACGTTGCCCCAGTTGTCGTAGACACGTTTTGGCGGCGTGTAGACCACGGTGGTTTTCGAGCCGCGACCGGCGTTGATATCGCCCTCGGCGGACCAGCCGAGAATCGAGCCGCCGAAGGTGGTCATGATCCGGCTCTGGCCGAGCAGAATGCTGCCTTGCGAGTACAGCTGGATGTCGCCCGAACCCTGAGTGATGATCCCCGCCGTCGACGGCGGCGCCGCGCCTTCGATGCCGAACACCTGACCACCGCCCGGTGTGAGCATCTGGATATCGCCGCCAAACAGCGTCTTGACCCCGGCGCCACCGTACATCGTGATATCGCCGTCGTAACGGATCGGATTGCCGGCGACATCAGTGGTCGGGAACAGTGCCGCAATGGCGTTGCGACCGCGCAGGTAACTGCCAGTGCGCGGGCCGTCGGCATCGGTGTATTCCAGGCCGCCGGCACGCAGTTCGGCGAAGTACACCTGGCGGGCGAAGATCGCCTGCTCGATACTCGGCAGTGCGGCGAAGAAGGCTTGCGCCTGTTCGTCGCTACCCTTGAAGCCATAACCCAAGCCCAGCCAACTCCGCAGTTCTTCGACGTAGGTCTTGACCACTTTGCCCGGCTGCGCGCTGAGGGCCACCGCTGAATCCGCTACGTTTCGCGGGTTCAGATAACGCGCAATGAACTGTGAGTAATCCGGCCCCTGCGCGCCCGCACCCGCTTGCATCACGATGCTCGCACCGGGGCGCTGATCACCTGCCACGACAGGGCCGAGGCTGGTGATGCTGGCGCGATCTTCCATCAGGATATTGCGCCCGGCATTGACGTCCAGAACACCCGGGCCGGCAATGTCGAAGCTGCTGTAGAGAATGTCTCGCCCGGCCGAAACCCGCGAAATGTCGCGCGCATCGTTATGCACGAACAGATTGCCGGTAGACGCGATCTGTTCGTTATTGCGACTCATGCCCCCAACGGGCGCAAACGTGGGTTGCCCCAAATTGGTACCGGACGCCACGATGTCACGCCCCGCCACCATCCACACCGGGCCTGCCGATTCATACCAGGTGCGCTTCGTGGTCGCGAACGCCAGCGTTTCGCCCGTGCGAATTCCTACCAGGTCACCGGTCAGTGCATAGAAGCGCGCCGGCCCCTGAACACTGCTCAACCCCGAGTAGCTATCGGGACCAAAGGCAAACAGTGGATAGCGCGAATTGGTTTGCGCCAGCACACCATCGCTGCCGGCGTTGGTCGTGATCGGCCGAGCGGACTGGTTGTTGCCGTAGCCATTGAACGCGGGTGCAAACGGTGTGGAGAGCGCCGCTGGGCTGGCCCCTGACTGGTTGATGGCGTAGCCGCCGGCATAGATCGAATCCCCAGCGATCAGTTCAAGCTGCCCCGCGCTGGAAGGTGCCAACAGCAATGACCAGGCCAGAGCCGGCGCCGGGTTGCCTATGCCGTAGGCCGCTGATGGTCCCGCATAAATCGAGCCCTGCCCGGCCACGGCACGCAATATCGAAGGAAAGACGAAGCGGTCATCGGTCGGTGACCCGTTAAGCCCGGCGACGGGGTCCTGCCCGGTGGTTTCCATCAACTGGGTGCTGGGCGTCAGGTTGCCGCCGGCCGAGAACAAATCGATGGCCGTGTGATCGGTCCACAGCGAGAAACCACTCAAACCGCCACCGGCATGGTAAATGCCATCCGCCGTGGTAAACGGTGTGGAGTTCTGCAACCTCACGCGGCCCGGATCGGCGGCGCCACCCAACACCAGATCGCCGCGGGTGTTGAGGCGCATGCCGGAGTCACCGGGAATCAGCACCAGCCCACCACTGGCATTACTGGCCGTCGAGTTGAACGGGTCGAAGGCGCGCGTTTCCCGTGGGTCATGAAACAGCGCCGAGGCGCCGTACTGCAGATTGACACCGCCCAACGCGGCGCCCGTCAGTTGCGCCGCACCGCGCAGGTTGATGAGCGCGCCCTGCAAGTCGTGCGTCGGCGTGCCGGTACCCGCCAGGCCGGCACGTGCCTGCAGAGACGGATTAAGGACACCGCCCAGACGAATATCCAGGTCTCCGCCACCGGTCAGTTGCAGGTTCCCGTCACTGTCCACGCGGCCCGTACTGCCGACAGCCACGATCAACCCCTGACTGCGAGGGTACGACGCATACCTGTCGTCGCCCATGGCCTTGAGCATGCCAGCATCCCCGCCGGCGCTCAGACTGATGTTGCCGCCGCCCAGCGTACCGAACCCGGTAAAGCCCACCAGATAAGGTCTGGTTTCCTCGCCCAGCGCTGGCAATGGCTGCGCAGCGTAGCTGCCGAAATTGATCCACCAGGCAGTCGGTACATCGTTGTTGCCGGTGCCCTGGCGCCAGAGCCAATTGCCCACCGCCACACTCGGCACCTGCTCCCGCGTACCGTCGCCCGTGGCGACCGAGCGACGGCCAAGCACGTCACCCGACACAGACCCGCCGGCATTGAGCGTCAGGTTACCGCCCATCTGCGGATACCAGGCCTGATAGAGGCTGGCACTGCCGCCATCGACCCATTTTTCGTAATCGCTGCCAGCGCTGCCCAATACCGAGCCATCAGCCGACAGCCTTCCGCGGGGCTGGTTATAACGCGCATCGACGTCTGCCGATTGGGTGCCGGCGGTGTAGACGCCGAAAGGTGAAGCCATGCTCAGGTTACCGGCCGCCATCAAGTCCAGGTCGCCGGTGCCAGTACGCAAAACGCTGAACATCTGCGTGTGGGCCTGGGCGCTCTTGCTTGGATTGTTTTCAATACACAGTGCCGGGTCGATGGAGCACCAGAACAATTCGTCATCGTTCATCGGTGTGTAATCCGGCATGCCCATCCAGTTGCCAGGCGCCCACACACTGCGCGCCATGGGCGCGCAAGAACCGGGAGCGATATCACAGAGCACAAGGTATTCCTCGGGAACCGGTTCGTACGGTGTAAAGCCATACTCGTTATCCACCGCCCAGACCAGTTTGCCGGCCACCTCGATCATGCTCACACCATAGTGAGTGTCGGCCATCTGCAAGTTGCCAACGCTGGCCTGAGGTTTCACGCTACGGCTGTCGGCCGCGGTCAGATCGGCCCCTGCCACCATGCGCATCGACCACGACGCACTGCCCGCCGGCAGCATGCTGGCGATCGCCCAGTTACGACCTTGCTGGTTTCCATTGGCAGGACGCAGGTCGAGGAATACCGTGCCATCGGCGAGCTTCACGTTGGTCATGGAGGGGATCAGCGAACCCCGCAACAGCGCCAACGTTCCGTTCAACACAACACCCACCGTTTTATTGTCGGCATCAACCGCACCCGGCAGCGGCACGCCTTTGGGCCAGAGCAGGGCCTGCAGTGCGGTGGCGTTGTTCAAGCGGATACCTGCACCCAAACGACTGCCGGTCGGCAGGGTCACAGCGTTGTCGAGCAACGTACCGGCGGCATACATCAGGTTACCCGCCGCATCATGCACATCGCCGGCAAGTACCGTTCCACCCTGTAACACGTAAGGTGCGGCCAAAGTGCTCTGAACCGGCAACACCGTGCCCGCAGCCAGTGTGGCGGCTTGAATCGGCAGGTCGTAATTCAAGGTGGCGCCAACCGGAAAGAGCGTCCCTTCGGCAAGGCTGACACCACTGCCCGGTACGATCAGGTCACCGCCGAAAGGCTGTATCCCCGGCAACAGTTTCCAGCCAGCGTC
>NZ_JBAWKM010000015.1:0-157390 GCF_037095675.1 Pseudomonas sp. CCNWLW23
TCGAACGCCGCGTTGCCGAAGGTGGTTCGGATCGTCTGCTCGAACGCCGTGTTGCCGAAGGTGGTTCGGATCGTCTGCTCGAACGTCGCGTTGCCGAAGGCGGTTCGGATCGTCTGATCGAACGCCGTGTTGCCGAAGGTGGTTCGGATCGTCTGATCGAACGCCGCGTTGCTGAAGGTGGTTCGGATCGTCTGCTCGAACGCCGCGTCGCTGAAGGTGGCTCTGATCGTCTGATCGAGCGCCGCGTCGCTGAAGGTGGCTCTGATCGTCTGATCGAGCGCCGCGTTGCATGAATCTACTGCATGACCGCAACACCCATGAAAAAGCCCGGCCTGATCAGCCGGGCTTTTTTGCATTCAGCCGTCGCTTATTGCGCGGTTTTCAGCTTGACCACGTCACCGGAGATGGTGGTGGTGTAGCCGGTCAGAACCCAGGCCCAGAACCAGTTTTCCTGAACCTGCGTGTTGATCATTGCATCGCCGCCCTTGGCTTGGATGGCCGCGTTTTGCGCGCGCACAAATCGGCTGTTCTGGCGGATCGGGATAATGCCAAACAGCAGCAGGCCGGTGGCCGATGCTTCGCTGTGGCCAACCACGGTGTATTGGTTGCTGTCGTAATGGGCGGTTTTCATCGGGGCGCCGGTGCAACCTGCCAGAACCACACCGAACAGTGCGGCGGCGACTACTTTGCTGAGGTATTTCACAGTAAAACTCCATGGGGAAACGCCCGGGATCCGTCTCTCGGGCGGCGCGCATTCTAACCAAAATGATGGCTCATTGGCATCAATCTTCTTTGTATTTACTTGAACCCGTTCGCTGGCCCGCCGTCGGCGATGTCGCATACCATGGCGCCACTTCAATAAAGACAGACACCCGCCTCCATGTTCAAAGCCAGTCTGCATAGCCATCTCACCCTGTGGTTCGGCGGTTTGTCCCTGCTGACGTTATTGAGCGTCGGCTTTTATGTCGGTCACATCGCCACCGAACAAATGAAACAGGCCAGCGGCAACGCGTTGCTGAACACGGCGCGCGCGGCGGCGACGCTATTGGGCGAACAACTGCGCGAACGGCAGCTAGAGGTTTACCTGCTCAGTCGCGCGCCGCATCTGGAGCGCGGAGATCTGGACAACCCAGCCATCCTCAAGTCGATGCAGTTGCGCACCCAGGCGCGCGCCGAATATGCGTGGATGGGCGTCACCGACGCCGAGGGCAACGTGCGCCAGGCGGTCAATGATCTGCTGGTTGGCCAATCCGTACAGAAACGCCCGTGGTTCCAGATCGGCCTGCGCCGGCAATACACCGGCGATCCCCACGAAGCAGTGTTGCTGGCCAAGTTGTTGCCGGGTCTGCCCAATGGCGAGCCGCTGCGCTTCATCGATTTCGCCGCGCCAATCCACAATGCCGAAGGGCAGGTGATTGGCGTGCTGGGCGCACATGCGCACTGGAGTTGGGTGACGCGCATCGTCGAGTCGGCGGCGTTTTCCCACAAGAACTCGGCGCCGGATATTCAGGCGCTGATCGTCGACCACGATGGCAAGGTGCTCTACCCCGAAGCGCTGATGGGCCAACAGCTGGCGACCAACGATCCGGTATTGTCGGGCTGGACGGCGGCCAACGGTTACCTGACCAGCATGGTCACCGTGCCGACGCCATCGGGCACGGCGCTATCATGGTCGATCGCCATTCGCCAGCCATTGGAGACTGCGCTGCAACCGGCGCGGATGCTGCAATATGAACTGTTGATACTCGGCGTTTTCGCCGCCATCGTTTTCGGTCTGGTGGCTTATTATCTGGCGCTGTACCTGAGCCGGCCGATCGAACAACTGGCACGCTCGGCCAAACAAGTGCAGAACAACCAGTCCGGCGCACAGTTCCAGCTCCAGCATCCGGTGCTGGAAATCGCCCAGCTCGGCCAGTCCATCGACGCAATGACGCAGTCACTGCTCGGCAAGGAACGCGAACTGCAAGAAGCCAACGCCTCGCTTGAAGCCACCGTGGCGCAACGCACCGCCGCACTCACCGAGGCCAACGCCGAGCTGCTGAGCCTGGCCACACACGACGGCCTGACCGGCGTTTACAACCGTCGCCGGTTTGACGAAAAAATCACTGAATACTCGCTGCTGTCCCGACGCACCGGACGCCCGTTTGCCCTGCTGCTGATCGATGCCGACCACTTCAAACGCATCAATGACAGCCACGGCCACGCGGTCGGTGACGAGGTCCTGCAACAACTGGCGACCTTGATCCAGAACAGCGTACGCAGCACCGATTTCGTCGCCCGCTACGGCGGCGAAGAGTTCGCCGTACTGCTGCCGGAAGTCGCGCAACCCGACACCCCGGAAGTCGTAGCGGAAAAGATCCGCGCAGCGGTGGCCGAAGCGCAGTTTCCCGGCGTCGGCATCGTTACCGTGAGTATTGGCCTCGGCCTGGCAGATCCGGCAGACAACAACCACACGGCCCTGATCAAACGTGCCGATCAGCAGCTGTATCAGGCGAAAGCTGCGGGGCGCAATCAGGTTGCGTTTCATACCCACTGACACCGGCGTATATCAACCAGAGACAGGCCGGCTCACCGACCCCATCGCTGGCAAGCCAGCTCCCACAGGGATGGGGTAAAAGCGGAAATTTGGGCCGGCTGGAGAACCGCTTTCGCCAGCAGGCTCGCTCCCACAGAAAAGCAAAAAAAGGTGACTCGCCGTAAGGGCGAAACCCTAAGCAGCCGTTACCGCAGCAATGGATATGTACCCCGTCAAAACTACAAAAACGCCTTGGAACAGCGTGTTCCCGTAATTATTCAGCGCTGAATTTCTGCAGATAAGCCAACAGATTCTCCAGCTTCTGCTCATCACTCAGCCCCCAGAAAATCATCCGCGTCCCCGGCACCACCCCTTTCGGATCCTCGAGATAAGCCTTCAACGTCGCCCGATCCCAGGTAATCCCCGAGTTCTTCATCGCATCGGAATAAACATAATTTGCCGAAGTCCCCGCAGCCCGGCCAATGATGCCGTTCAACTGCGGACCAAACCCCGAACGAGCCGACTCGCCAACCTGATGGCAACCGCCGCACAGACGCGGAAAGATTTTCGCCCCGGCCTCAGGATCGCCCTCAGCCTGTGCGCTGGTGCTGAAGATCAAGGCGAGAAACAGTGTCGTGGTGAATTTCATTGAACAGTCCAAACCTCGCTTTGCATGGCGTGGGCGCAGTTTACAGATAAGCGCCGATGATCGTTCTGACGGTGATCAACGCCTGACGCAACACCTGCATGTCCACCGAGCCAAGAGCCAGACGAATCGCATGGGGCGTATGGGCCGACAGCGAAAACGGCTCGGCGCTGGTGACGGAAATCTGCTGCTGCATCAACTCGACCACGATCTGATCGGCACGCACATCTTCGGGCAGCGGCAACCACAGAAAATACGAGGCCGGATGAGCAATGTAGCGCAGCCCTTTGAGTACCTCGGCGGCCAAGGCCTGTCGCGCCGTAGCATCACGACGTTTCTGCGCCTCAAGCACGGTGACGGTGCCATCGTCGAGCCAGCCGCACGCGATGGCGGTCATCACCCCGGGCGTGTTCCACGTCGTCGCGCGAATGACTCGCTCCAGTGCGGGCACTTGAGGCAGCGGCGCGGCAATGAAGCCGACCCGCAAACCGGTGGCGATGTTTTTCGACAGGCCCGATACGTAAAACGTCCGTTCCGGTGCCAGTTCAATCAACGGACATGGCGGGTTTTCGACCAGAAACGCGTAGGCAGCGTCTTCAATGATTGTCAGATCGTGCCGCCGGGCAATCGCCACCAATTGCTCGCGCTGTTCCAGTGGCATGACCCAGCCCAGCGGATTGTGCAGCGTCGGCATGCTGTATACGGCGCGCACTGCACGCTGGCGGCAGAGTCTGTCCAGTGCCGGCAAATCCGGGCCGTGCTCCGTCATCGGGATCGCCAGCACTTCCAGATGCAGCGCGTCGGCCAGCACCTTGAATCCCGAATAGGTCAGCGCATCGGCGACAATCACATCGCCGGGTTTGAGCAGAGCCATCAGCGTCACCGCCAAACCTTGCTGAGCGCCATTGACGATCAGCACCTGGTCGGCTTCAACGGTCACGCCGCGTGTCGACAAATGTCGCGCGACCGAGGCGCGTTCGTGGGCACGCCCGGCGTGGGGTTGATAACGCAACAACGCTTCCAGATCACCGGACAACGCCAGTTGGCGCAACGCCGTGCGCAACAGTTCAGCCTGACCTGGCAACGAGGGATAGTTGAAATTCAGGTCGATCATGCCGACCGCCACGTCTTTCTGATCGATGCCCTGCCCCGGCGCCAGCGACGTTTCCCGAACAAACGTGCCGCGCCCGGCTTCGCCACTGACCAGGCCCATCGCTTCAAGCTCCGCATAAACCCGTGAAGCGGTAACCAGCGCCAGACCTTCCTGGCTCGCCAGCTGCCGATGCGTTGGCAGTCGCGTGCCCGGCGCCAATCGTCCGCCACGAATGTCTGCCGCATAGCGATCAACCAGGGTCTTGTAACGGGAACGCGGCATGTCGGCTGTATCCATGACAATTTTTTGATTGTGCTGATTCTCCGCCCTAGGATCACGGCGACACAAGCCACTTTTTGAGCGCGACCGACATGCACACAACATCGACTGCGGCCCACCCGGCACTGGAAAAAACCAGTGGCTGGATCAACGGTTTTATCGGCGTGCTGATTTTCAGCGGTTCGCTGCCGGCCACACGTTTGGCGGTGCTGGAATTCGAACCGGTGTTTCTGACCGTGGTGCGAGCAGCGATCGCCGGCGCACTGGCCGTCGGACTTCTGCTGTTGTTCAAACAGCGGCGACCGGCGCATCATCAGTGGCTGTCGCTGTTGATTGTGGCGCTGGGCGTGGTGTTGGGTTTCCCGCTGCTGACCGCGTTGGCATTGCAGCACGTAACGTCAGCGCATTCGATCGTGTTTGTAGGATTGCTGCCGCTGGCCACGGCGATGTTTGGTGTCTTGCGTGGCGGTGAGCGGCCACGTCCAGTGTTCTGGATCTTTTCGGTGCTGGGCAGCGCATTGGTGGTGGGCTTTGCCCTGTCCCAAGGCTTGAGCGCCTCGCCCACCGGCGATCTGCTGATGCTCGCGGCGATCCTGGCCTGCGGCCTCGGTTACGCCGAAGGCGCGAAACTGTCACGCAGCCTCGGCGGCTGGCAGGTGATCTGCTGGGCGCTGGTGTTGTCGTTACCGCTGATGACAGTGCTGAGCCTGTGGCTGGCGCCCGCCTCGTTCGCCGACATCAGCTTGCCTGCGTGGATGTGCCTGGGCTACGTGTCGCTGTTCAGCATGCTGATCGGCTTCGTGTTCTGGTATCGCGGTCTGGCACAAGGTGGAATCGCAGCGGTCGGGCAGTTGCAGTTGCTGCAGCCGTTTTTTGGTCTGGCACTGGCGGCGACGTTGCTGCATGAGCAGGTCAGTGTCGGCATGCTCGGCGTCACGCTGGGGGTGATTCTTTGCGTGGCCGGAGCGAAGAAATTCGCCAGGTAATGTTCAGTGTTCGGCTTTCCATTGCCGAGGACTGAGCCCGGTCTTGCGCCGAAACGCCCGGGCCAGCGCCGACGGACTTTCGTATCCAACCTCCTCGGCAATCAATGCAATCGGGCGGCCTTCGCGCAGGCGTTTCTGCGCAAGACTGACGCGCCAGCTCAGCAGGTAATCGGCCGGCGTCTGCCCGACCACGCGGCGAAACTGCTCGGCAAAACCGGCGCGGGACTGGTTCGCCGCCGCCGCGAGATCAGCGACACTCCAAGGCTTGTGCGGCTGCTCGTGGATCAGGTTCAAGGCGCGAGACACGCGCGGATCCGCCAGCCCGGCCATCATGCCCGGTTGCTGATCGCGACTGCCGATGAGATGGCGCAGCAGCAGAATCACCAGCAATTCAAACAGACGATCCATCACCGCCACGCGCCCGCAATGCCCTTCAAAAGCTTCGTTGAACAGCCAGTCAAGGGTGCTGCGCAATTCCGGGATATCGGTGAGTTTCAACACCAGATAGTCCGGTAACGCGGCGGCCAAGGCATTGCCCGAGCCACCGTCGAAGGTCAGCGAGGCGCACACCACTTGGCTGGCCATGGCCTCGTCGGCAAACATCCGGTGAGTGAAAGGCCGGGGAAAGAAAATCAGCGACGGTTCTTCCAGGCGAATTTCCCGCTCGTTGCCCGGTTTGAGCAGCAACGCCCCGGCTTGCAGAACATGCACATGGCCGACCGGTTCGCCTTCGTGAACGCTCACGCCGCAAAACGCGCCGCTATGGAAGGTGCCGGCGTTCACACCGAAATGACTAAGTAATGTGGAAAGGCGATCCATGGCTGACTCCCGAAGGCATATCTGGACGATCTGCCGCATATCCTCGACGATTTGCCGCCAAGGCGCCATTGGCAGCCCCTAAGATCTCTCCATCGCCGCTGCACTTCGCTGCGGAATTTCGGAGAATCACCATGAGCCGCATCCCTGCAATCAGCCTCGACACCGCCACCGATGCCACCCGTCCTGCACTGGAAGGCGTGAAGAAAAAAATCGGCTTCCTGCCCAACGTCTTCACCACCCTCGCCCAAGCGCCGGTTGCATTCGACACTTACCTGCAAGCCTCGGCCATCCTCGGCAAGACCTCATTGAGCGGCAGAGAGAAAGAAGCCGTTTACCTCGCCACTTCGCAGGTCAACGGTTGCGACTATTGCCTGTCCGCACACACCGTGTTTGCCGGCAAAGCCGGGCTGTCGGCGCAGGACATCATCGCAGCACGTCAAGGCGAACTGAATGCCTACGCCGCCCTCGCCCGCCAACTGACCGAAACCCGTGGCCACTTGAGCGATGAACAATTGGCCGCTGCCCGCGCTGCCGGTATCGATGACCGCAAGATCATCGAAGTCATTGCCCTGGTGGCCGTGCAGACATTGACCAACTACCTGAACAACACGGCGCTGACCGACATTGATTTCCCGACCGTCGAGGCCTGAGCAGTCGCTCACGATCCGAAGATAAAACCGGTGGCGAAAAGGCGCTCTTTTCGCCACCGCTGTTTTTTGCTGCCATGATGTACGTCAGAATAATTCGCAGCGCAAACAGTGTCTGGTGCGCTGAAACCAAACAGCCTGTGCGCAGGTCTTTGTTCTCAGACAAATGCCCCGGAAAGACACGAACCCCATGACAGACTGGTTGCAAGACAACGGCGAGATGGCCGGGCAGATCCGCCGTCACGACTGGGCGAATTCGCCCCTCGGCCCGTTGGAAAACTGGCCCGATGTACTCAAGACCACTGTCTCGCTCAGTCTCGCCTCGCATTTCCCTCAGGCGATCGTCTGGGGCCCGCAACTCATCACACTCTATAACGACGCCTTCGTACCGATTCTCGGCGACAAGCCGCACGCGTTGGGACGCCCTTTCAGCGACATCTGGAAGGAAGCCTGGCACGAGATCAGCCCGATTGCTGAGGCCGCGTACGCCGGCCAGGCTACTTACATCGAAAACTTCGCTCTGCAGATCGAACGCGGCAAAGGCCCGGAGCAGGCGTTCTTCACTTTTTGCTACAGCCCGATTCGCGACTCCCACGGCAATGTCGTCGGCATGATCGACACCGTCACCGAGACCACCCAGACCGTTTATCTCAACCGACGCCTGGCCGTCCTCGATGCCATCGGCGAAGCGGTGACCAATGCCACGGATGCGCAAGCAATCCTGGCGGCAAGCACGCGGCTGATGGTCGAGCAACTGCGTCTGTCCAATTGCGCCTACGCCGACATGGATGCCGACGAGGATGGCTTCACCATTCGCGGCGACTATGCAGCGCCGGGTTCGCCGAGCATCGTCGGCCACTACCATTTGCGCGATTTCGGCGAGAAAGCCGTACGCCTTCTGCGCGCGGGTCAACCGCTGGTGATCCACGACAACCGCAGCGAATTGCCGCCGGAAGAATCAGCGACCTTTCAGGGCATAGGCATCACCGCCACCATTTGCGTGCCGCTGATCAAGCAAGGTCGTCTTACCGCGTTAATGGCCATTCACGACAAAGTGCCGCGTGTGTGGTCGAGCTTCGAACAGGCGCTGCTCAGCGAAGTCACCGAACGTTGCTGGGCGCACATCGAGCGAGTGCGCGCCGACGCCAACGTGCGCGAGGGCCTGCTTGCATTGGCTGAACTCAATGCCACGCTGGAGCAACGGGTCGAAGAGCGCAGCCTGCGTCTGGCCCAGGCCGAGTCGGCGTTGCGCCAGTCGCAGAAGCTCGAAGCCATCGGCCAATTGACCGGCGGCGTCGCCCATGACTTCAACAATTTGCTGACGATCATTCGTTCGTCGGTGGATTTTCTGCGCCAGCCCAACCTGCCGGAAGAACGCCGCCAACGCTACATGCGCGCGGTGTCCGACACCGTTGAGCGCGCCTCCAAGCTGACCAGCCAGTTGCTCGCCTTCGCCCGCCGTCAGCCGCTCAATCCGCAGGTAGTCGACGCCGGCGAACGTTTGGCCAACATCGGCGAAATGCTCGAATCGGTCACCGGCGCGCAGATTCACGTGTGCGTCGAGCGCCCGGATCACCCCTGCTACATCCGTGTCGATCTCAGTCAGTTCGAAACAGCATTGATCAACATCGCCCTGAACGCTCGCGACGCCATGAATGGTCAAGGTGAACTGAAATTGCGCCTGGAGTGCCATAAAGCGCTGCCGCCGATTCGCGGCCACGCTGGGTCCAGCAGCCATTTCGTGTCGATTGCCCTGGCCGACACCGGTGCCGGCATCGACGCACACACCCTCGAACACATCTTCGAGCCGTTCTTTACCACCAAGGCTGTCGGCAAAGGCACGGGGCTGGGGCTGTCGCAGGTGTTCGGCTTCGCCAAGCAATCGGGCGGCAACGTCGATGTTTCCAGCGTCCTTGGTCAAGGCACCGAGTTCACCTTGTATTTGCCGCAAGTGCCGGCGATCGAGGCAGAAATGGACGAGGCAGAGGACGATGGCGAGGTGCAGCCGGCCTGCGAAAAACGCCGGGTGCTGGTGGTAGAAGACAATCTCGATGTCGGCCGTTTCGCCAATCAGATCCTCCAGGATCTGGGCTATGAAACGGCGTGGGCGACCAACGCCGAAGAAGCCCTGCAGTTGGCCGGTAGCGATGCCAGCGCGTTCGATGCGGTGTTTTCCGACGTAGTCATGCCGGGCATCACCGGTGTCGCGTTGGCCAAGGAACTGCGCCAGCGCCGCCCCGATCTGCCGGTGATTCTCACCTCCGGCTACAGCGAAGAACTGGCCCGCAGCGGGTACGAAGGTTTTGAATTTCTCGCCAAGCCCTACTCCGCCGAACAGGTCTCGCGGATTCTCGGCAAGACCTGGCTCAAGGACGCAAAACCAGCGGCGTCAGTCGTGATCGACGCCGGCGCGCTTGAGTAATTTCTTGCAGCGTTCCGACAGATGAAACACCTGTAGATGCTTGCCCGCCTTGGCGTAGCGTTCACCCAGGGTTTTCAATGCGGCGATCGCCGAGTAATCGACAAAGCTCAGGTGTCGGCAGTCGAGAGTGACTTTGGCCGGGTCGTTGGCCGGGTCGAACTGATTGAGAAACGGCGTGGTCGAGGCAAAGAACAGCGTGCCGTGCAGGCGATAGAGCTTGCTGCCGTCGGCCTCCAGATGTTCATCGGCATACAGTTCGCGGGCCTGCTGCCAGGCGAAGTTGAGCGCAGCGATGATGATCCCGCACAGCACGGCCGTGGCCAGATCGGTGAACACGGTGATGGTGGTCACCGCGATGATCACCAGCACATCGTGCAGCGGCACCTTGTTGATCACCCGCAACGACGCCCAGGCGAAGGTCTGCTGCGACACCACGAACATCACCCCCACCAGTGCGGCCAGCGGAATACGCTCGATCAGCGGTGACAGAAACAGAATGAACAACAGAATCAGCACACCGGCAACCACGCCGGACAAGCGTCCGCGCCCGCCGGAGCTGAGATTGATCACGGTCTGCCCGATCATCGCGCAACCGCCCATGCCACCGAACGCCCCGGACACCATGTTCGCCGCGCCGAGCGCTACGCACTCGCGATCCGGATAGCCACGGGTTTCGGTGATCTCGTCGGTCAGGTTCAGCGTCAGCAGGGTTTCCAGCAGGCCGACCATCGCCATCAGGATCGCGTACGGGGCGATGATGCGCAGCGTTTCCAGGCTCCACGGAATGTCCGGCATGGCGAAAGTCGGCAGACCGCCGGCAATGTGCGCCATGTCGCCGAGGGTGCGGGTCGGCAGCCCGAACAGGTAGACCAGCAGGCCGACACCAAGGATCGCCACCAGGGCCGGCGGTACCGCTTTGGTCAGGCGCGGCAGGATGTAAACGATGGCCATGGTCAGTAGCACTAGCCCGGTCATCAGATACAGCGGCGTACCGCTGAGCCAGTGCTCGCCGCTTTTGAAGTGCTCCAGTTGCGCCAGCGCAATGATGATCGCCAGGCCGTTGACGAAACCGAGCATCACCGGATGCGGCACCATGCGCACCAGTTTGCCCAAGCGCAACAGCCCGAACGCCATCATGATCAGACCGCCGAGCAGCACCGTTGCCAGCAGATATTGCACGCCGTGTTGCACCACCAGCGCGACGATCACCACCGCCATCGAACCCGCCGCACCGGAAACCATGCCCGGTCGACCGCCAAACAACGCCGTCAGCGTGCAAATGATGAACGCGCCGTACAGGCCCATCAGCGGATTGAGATGCGCGACCAGCGCGAAAGCAATGCATTCGGGCAACAGGGCGAACGAGGTGGTGAGTCCGGCGAGGACATCGGCGCGCAGACGAATCGGTTTCATGGCTTACCTGACTGAGCGGCCGCTGGGCACGGCTGCTGTTTTCGCGAAAAAAGAGGGAGGCGAATGTTACGGAATTGTTCAGCCTCGGGCCAGTGAAACGCTGACATGGGGTGGCGCGGGCCTTATCCTTGCAGGCTTGTCCATCGAATCGAGTCGCAGCATGTCAGCGTTTTTGTCCGCCCGTGATGTGTGTCAGCGCCTGCGCGAAGCTGCGCTGGGCGTGCTTGGGTTCGAAGTCTGCCAGGTAATGTCCGAGACCGGGCTGATTGCCGTTGATATCGACGGCTGGCATCTGCGGTTGGACTTCGCCGAGGGACACTTGCATCACTGTGAATACGCGCGCAACTGCGCCGGGGATGAAGCGACGCTGGACACTTGGCAGCGTTATGGCACGGACCCGGTGAGTCTGCTCAGCACGTGGGAATTGGCGCAGATCGAGCGGTTATTGCGTGGGGCGGATGGAGTTGTGGCTAAGGGCATCATTTCCAGAACCAGAGACGACTGACTTTCGTGCATGCGGTCATACCAGCCCTGCAGCACATCGGGCAGCCGCTTCTTCCACTTCGCCACGTTGGTGTAGTACCGCAGATGTTCATGGCTCTGGTCATCGTAGCTTTTGAAGATCAGCCAGACCTGCGCGTCGGCCGCGCTCATCAGGATGCCGATGCCGCCGAGACCGCGCATCCACATTTCTACAACCTGAGCATCGGGCACATCTTTTGACTCTTCGCCGACCTGCAAGGAACCGGAGGTCTCTACCAGTTTTTGGTAGTCGGTCTTGAGCAGCGAACGCAGTACCTGATCTTCTGCGGGCGTGCGAGCCAGACCCAGGCTGAGCAGATCGTAATCCAGCTTCAGCGGTTGTTCGGAGGCGACATACCGACCGGCGTAATACACGCCCATGCCACCGCCGCAGTCGGAATCCGCACCGGTTTGTACTACGTTCAGTACGCCATTGATGGGCGTGAAGGCGAGTTTGCAGGCGTCCTCGGCGTACACGGCTGTTCCATCCTTGAGTATGGCAACGCCAGTCAAGTCTCCGGAATTGGCGCCCTCGCCTGCCGAGATATCGATGGCGATATGCGAGGCATTACGACGTTGGGTGACAAGGGTCGCCGAGGTCGAGGTGCCGCGCGAAATTAGTTGCCAGGTGGCATCCCAACTGAAGGGCTGAACCGCGTGTTCGAGCTCAGTGAGGCGCATCAGGTATTCGCGCCGCAGACACGCGCTCAGGGCACCGCAGGCGTTGCGGTTTTTCAGCCACTGACACTGGTCGGTTTTCAGCATTTTGGGATCGGCAACTTTGCCCAGCGTGGTCCGCCATTGCTCGGCGAGCTTGTCGTCAAGGGTTGAGAGGTAGGGATCAGTGCAGATGGCTTTTTCGGTTTTGCTGGTGGCGTCGGTGCAATCGAAACTGCTGGCATGGGCGGTGCAGGCGAGGACGAGAGATGTCAGCGCCACGGCGTGACGCAGGTAGATAGCGAACATCGAGAGATTCCATTCTTCGGGCGGCGGGGATTATGCCAGTGCTGCTGCCGTAAATCGCCGCTGTCGTAGAGCCTGCTCACCCCTGTGGGAGCGAACCTGCTCGCGAAGGCGGTATATCAGTCGGTTTGATGTTGGCTGTCACAGCGCTTTCGCGAGCAGGCTCGCTCCCACAGGGGTTTTATGTGGGTTCAGATGGTGATTTGGGCTGCCGGTTTGACGTCGATTCGTGCCACGGAACTGGTCAGGGCGGCGAAGTCCTTGTTGTGTTCGGCAATGATGTCCTCGGCGCTCATGTTGCCGTTATCGACCGTTGAATGCGCATCTCGCGCGACGACGATGTCGTAGCCCAGTGAATGCGCGCTGCGCACCGTGGCGTTGACGCAGTAATCGGTTTGCAGGCCGCAGATGATCAGGCGTTCGAAGTCCTCGCTGGGCAGCAGCTTGCCGAGATCGGTCTGGTAGAAAGAGTCCCCGGTGGTTTTGTCTACGCGCAGGTCTTTCGTAGAAGTCAGAAGGTTTTTCGCCAGTTGCCAACCCTCAGCACCGCGAACAAATGAGCCGTCCTTTTCTTCGTGCTGAATCAAAACCACCGGAACGCCAGCCGTACGGGCGCGTTGGCTGAGATCATTGATCGTGGCGATCACGCGGTCGATTTCAAAGCACTGATATTCACCAGCACACAGCGCCTGCTGGACGTCGATGATCAGTAATGCGGTGGTCATGTCGAGCCTTCCTTGATCAGTCCTTGAGAATAGGGCGGACCTGCGCCCGCCCCTTTTTACTCCGCTCAGTAACCCAAAGACAAGCCGGTATTGCGCCGTGGATCGTTGGCGCCGTAGAAGCGATTCTTGCCAACCGGTTTGCCGTCCAGTGACGGCGCGCCGACCAGAATCGCGGCGATGTGGTTGGCATCCTGCGGGCCGGCAAACTTGTGGCCCCAGCTTTCCAGGATTTTTTTCGTATCCGGGCTGGCGGCGAAGTCTTCGAGGTTGGTTTCCTCCGGCATCCACTGCTGATGGAAGCGCGGCGCGTCGACCGCTTCCTGCAAGCCCATGCCGTAATCGATGACGTTGAGCATGGTCAGCAAGGTCGCGGTGATGATCCGGCTACCACCCGGCGTGCCGACCACCATCACCACTTTGCCATCCTTGGTGACGATGGTCGGACTCATCGACGACAGCGGCGCCTTGCCCGGTGCGATGGCATTGGCCTCCCCCTGGACCAGCCCGTACATGTTCGGCACGCCGACCTTGGAGGTGAAGTCGTCCATCTCGTCGTTGAGGATTACCCCGGTCTTGCTGGCCATGACGCCCGCGCCGAACCAGTCGTTGAGCGTGTACGTCACCGAAACGGCATTGCCCCACTTGTCGACAATCGAATAGTGCGTGGTGTTGCTGCCTTCGTGGGGCGCTACACCGGGCTTGAGCTCAGCCGACACGCCGGCCTTCTGCGGCTGGATGGCGTTGCGCAGTTTGGTCGCGTAATTCTTGTCCAGCAGATGCTCGATCGGATTCTTCACGAAATCCGGATCGCCGAGGTAGCTGTTGCGATCAACGTACGCGTGGCGCATCGCTTCGATCTGGTAGTGCATGCCCTGAGCGGAATGGAAGCCCAAGTCCTTCATCGGATAGCCTTCGAGGATATTCATGATCTGGCAGATCACCACCCCGCCGGAGCTCGGCGGTGGCGCCGAGACCACGTGATAGCCGCGATAATCGCACTCAACCGGGGCCAGTTCGCGAGTCTTGTATTTGTCCAGGTCGGCCTGGCTGATGATGCCTTTGTTGGCCTGGCTGGAAGTGACAATGGCATCGGCGACCCAACCTTTGTAGAAGCCGTCGGCGCCCTTGTCGGAGATTGTCCGCAGGGTTTTCGCCAGATCCTTTTGCACCAGTTTCTGCCCGACCTGCATCGGCTCGCCGTTGCTGAGGAAGATCGAGCCGGAATCGCGCATGTCCTTCTTGAACACATCCGTCGCGTATTCGAGCAGCTCGACATCGCCCTGCTGCAATTCGAAACCGTCTTCGGCCAGTTTGATCGCCGGGGCAATCATCTCCTTGCGCTGTTTGGTGCCGTATTTGCTCAGCGCCAGCTCCATGCCGGACACCGTACCCGGTACGCCGACCGCCAGGTGCCCGCGCGTGCTCAGTTCCGGAATGACATTACCGTCCTTGTCCAGATACATGTTGGCGGTCGCTGCCAGCGGGGCTTTCTCACGGAAATCGAGGAAGGTCTTGCGCCCGTCCGCCAGTTGTATGGTCATGAACCCGCCACCGCCAAGGTTGCCCGCAGCCGGATAGACCACCGCCAGCGCATAGCCCACGGCCACTGCCGCATCCACGGCATTGCCGCCGTTTTTCAAAACGTCGACGCCGACATGGGTCGCCAGATGTTGCGCGGTGACCACCATGCCGTTTTCCGCCGCAACCGGCGCCACTGATGCCGCGTGAGCCATGAGACAGCTGAGCGCCAAGGAGGTCGCAATTAGCGATCTGGCCAAAGGTTCGTACTTCATGAGTCGATCTCTTTTTGTTTTTGGGGACTGCGCAAAACGCAGGGCAACACTTCAGGAGCAACAAGCAGTATGGCCGGCTTTGCGTATTGCGCCTCCCTGTTCAGCCAGTATGCTGAGCCATCGCAGCCGTTGGCAGCTCCTGCCCGAATCAAGCGAAGAGGTTATTCATCGCTGCGTACTGCAACAGCATGATGGTCTTGGCATCGCAGATCTCGCCGCGTTGAAACGCTGCCAGTGCCTCATCGAAGCCCCACTCGAGCACTTCCAGTTCTTCGGTTTCCTCTTCAAGGCCACCACCGTCGCTGACTTTGGACGCCGCGTCGTATTCAGCGATAAAGAAGTGCAGTTTCTCCGTCACCGAACCGGGACTCATGTACGCCTCGAATACTTTTTTCACGTCGTGCACGCGGTAACCGGTTTCCTCCTCGGCTTCGTCACGAATGCGCTGCTCGGGCGCGGCACCTTCCAGCAACCCGGCGGCCACCTCGATCAACAATCCATCGTGGCCGTTGACGAACACCGGCAAACGAAACTGGCGGGTCAGCACCACCGTGCGCTTTTCGCGGTTGAACAGCAGAATCGCCGCGCCGTTGCCCCGGTCGTATACCTCGCGGGTCTGGCGCTGCCATTCGCCGTTGTTGCGGTGGTAATCGAAAGTGATTTTCTTCAACAGATACCAGTCGTGGGACAACACCTGAGTGTCGACGATGTTGACCCGTTCGGCTGTGTTGGACATCGCGTCTGATCCTGTCTTCATGGGGGGACTGCCATGGTCGATCAATTGCGCCGACAAAAAAAGCCCGGCAGCGCTACCGGGCTCGTTCAGCCTGCGCGGTTACTGAAAGTCGACGTCGAAGGCCTGGTAGAAGGCGTTGCCGGTATTGGCGACGATCCACATCAGCACAATGACGTGATGACCCTGCTTGTTCGCAGGCAGCTTCACTTGATGATCGACCTTGGCCTTCAATTCGCCGGCATGGCTGTAATACGGCACTTGCGGGTAGAAGTCTTCGAAGAACGGCTGGGTTTCCAGCTGCGCACGGCTGATGCGTTGCTGTGGATCCCAGCCGTCTTTGGTGATCAGCCAGCGATAACCACGGGTGGTGTGCGGCGCGGTGTACGCCCAGCTGACCTCGAGAATCTGCCCCGGATCGACATTCAGCAGCGGCCAGTTGAATGAACGGCCGAGCTTCTTGCTCATCTCGTCGTCGGTGTAATTGACGCAATCGCGGGCATCGGTCTTGCCGCCGCTGAGAATGTAGCCATCGGCCGGCGGCGCGACGCTGTCCGAGTCGGTCTCGAAAGGTTGCGGGAAAGGTCCGGCGTCCATGGCCGGAAAGTTCTTGCCACCTTCCATTTCATTGACTTGCCAAGCGCCGAGCAGGCCGAGGTCGATGGCCACTGCGCCGCGACTCGCTGGCGAGATGACACGACCGTGTTTGAGTTGGGTTTGTGGGATTGCCTGATTCATCTTGCTCACTCCGTTGATTTGAGAACTCTCCTTCCCGAGGAGAGGCCTTCAAGCTAACGGAGGTGAATTTTTTGTCCATCGGCGCTTTTGTCACAGTCCCAGTGTGCAAGACGTAAAAAGCCCGGAAACACTGGATGCATAACCAGTGCTCGACGACGCATCGCACTCAACGTGTAGCTGAACACCTACACGCCGAGTCGCCTTTGGTCATTCAGACAGTTGCGCCTGATACTCCTTTTCGTACTGCCCGGCGAGTTGGCTTTTCTGTTTATCGTCGAGCAGCTTGCCGGCCATCTGGAAGAATTTGTGCTCTTCTTCCTCGAGGTGGTGATGAACCTTGTCGGAAAGCTTTTTGGCCGTGGCCAGCCAGGCCGGACTGGACATTTCGGTCTCGTCGAGCTCTTCCATCATCTCGTCCATTTCGTGGTGTTCGGCGATGGCGTGGCGGCTCAGGTCCACGCCTTCATCGATTTCCATCAACGGAATATAGAAATGCCGCTCTTCAGCGGTTTCATGGGCTTGCAGTTCTGCTTTGAGCTGCTTGTAGGCCTCGACCCGCTCAGGGCTGTCGCCGCTGGTCGCGATCAAAGCCTTGGCGTAAGTGCGCTGGCGCTCGTGGCTTTCGCGCAGGGCTTCAAAAATATTCACGGGATTTCCTCATCAATCGCGCTCAGGGAAAGACGCGATAAAAGCCTAGACCGCAACGCTGGTTTGACGGTTCCGCTTGTTCGATCGAAGGGCTTGGAGGCGTTTGCCCGGACGGGTTAGGCTGGGCGTTCAATTACACAAGGAAGTCATGCATGAATTTGCGTATCGAGTTGACGCAGAGCCCTACCGAGGAACAGCGTCAGGCCATTCTGCAGCCGCTGATCGAATACAACGATGCTCAAACCGGCGGTTCGAAATCCGAGCCGTTCGCCTTGATGGTCAAAGACGAAAATGGCGAAATACTGGGCGGTTTGTACGGGCGAATGATTTTTCGCTGGATGTTCATCGAGCTGCTGTCCGTGCCGGAACAGGGTCGCGGAAAGGGTATCGGCTCGAAATTGATGGCTCAGGCGGAAGCCTTGGCCAGGGAAAAGAATTGCTACGGCCTCTGGCTCGACACGTTCGATTTTCAGGCGCCGGAGTTCTACAGGAAGCTGGGGTTCAGCCAGTTTGGGGAAATCGTTGACTACCCACCGGGGCACAAGCGGCACTACTTTCAGAAGCGCCTGATCGATTGAGTCATGCCGTATTCGCGAGCAGGCTCGCTCCCACAGTGCAATGCATTACAACTTGTGGGAGCGAGCCTGCTCGCGAAAGCGTCAACCGCTTCACCCCATAATCACAGGCAGGTCGCCATCGCCGCCATCCGCCGCATCGCGACAAAATCACTCTTCTGCGCGTAATAGTTCAAGGTCGTACCTGACGCTTCGGTGATCACATCGACAAACGACTCTGCCGAACGCGTATAAACCGTAGTGCCGCCGGACTTGCGCGGTTCCAGATAGGCCGCCGCGTCGACGCCAAACACCGCTTCGTCCTGCCAGGCGAATTGCACGCACCGGGCGACGTCTTTCTCCGGCTTGTCCGAGGTCAGGACCTTGTCCGGGCTCTTGCTGCGAGCATCGTTCATCACCGAACCGGCGCACCCGGCCAACAGGGCCGCCGCCAGCACTACCATCAGCATTCGCATTGCATTTGCTCATCGAGAAAAAAGCGGACTGTAGCACTGCGACGCGGCAAATCGTTCTGCTTTACTGTTTTTATGCGCGACATGCGCAAGCAGGTGCGGCACCCTATGGTCATCAGTCACACAAGGAAATTACATGGCGCCTAGCGACCAGCGACATGAACAGGCTTTGAAACTGTTTCTCGATGCGCGACCCGAACTACGTGAAACCCTCGACCATCTCAACCCGCTGCTGGCTCAGGCCAAGGGCGAAACCCAGGCGCAGTATCGCGAAGAACGCTTGCATGAGGCGTTTGAGGAAGAAGCGGAGAGACAGAGGTTGTTCGCCTGGGAGCTGACGTTGCAGTTGACCGCTGCTTCGCCCGAGGAATATCAGGCGCAACGGCTGGAAGTGCATCGGGAAGTGGCGGAAATGGCGGGGATGGGCTGGATCGAGTATTGCGAGCTTTACGGCATCACCCCGTAATCGATGTAGGAGCTGCCGAAGGCTGCGATCTTTTGATTTTGCTCTTCAAGAACAAAAGATCGCAGCCTTCGGCAGCTCCTATAAAGGTATCTGCGCAAAACTCGGGTTTCGCGGCACGCGCAATAAAGCTTTATCATGGCCGCAGTTTCGCTGATCGAGTCCATCATGAAGTTCGCCATCGCGCTGTTTTCCGCCGCCCATGCGCCCTCCTCGCGCCGTGCCTTGCTGTTTGCCCAGGCCGCGCTGGCCGGCGGCCATGAGATTGTTCGCCTGTTCTTCTATCAGGACGGCGTGTTCAACGCCTCCGATGCGGTGGTGACCCCGCAGGATGAACTGGACGTGCCCAAGCAATGGCGCGCCTTTATCAACGAAAAGCAACTCGACGGCGTGGTCTGCATCGCCGCCGCTCTGCGCCGTGGTGTGTTGAACGAAGAAGAAGCCAAGCGTTACCAGCGTGAAGCGATTTCGCTCAGCACGCCGTGGGAATTGTCCGGTCTGGGTCAATTGCACGACGCCGTGCAGGACGCTGATCGGCTCATCTGTTTCGGAGGCGCTTGAACATGGCCAAATCGCTGTTGATCATCAGCCGCCAATCGCCTTGGTCCGGCCCCGGCGCGCGGGAAGCGCTGGATATCGTGCTCGCCGGTGGCGCCTTTGATCTGCCGATCGGTTTGCTGTTTCTCGATGACGGCGTGCTGCAACTGGCCGCTGGGCAGAACGCCAGGGCCTTGCAGCAGAAAGACCTCAGCGCCAATCTGCAGGCGCTGCCGATGTTTGGTGTCGAAGAGCTGTTCTATTGCGCCGAAAGCGCCAATGCTCGCGGTCTTGGCAACCTGTCGCTGGACGAAGCGCAGCCGCTTGCTGCTGAACACATCACCGCCCTTATTGACCGTTACGATCAGGTGATCACCCTCTGATGTCGACTTTGCATGTGTTGTCTCATTCCCCGTTCGGCGACGATCGTCTGAGCAGTTGTCTGCGCCTGCTCGGCAGCGCCGACGCTGTGTTGTTGTCCGGCGATGCGGTGTATGCGATGCAACCGGACACTGCGCCGTTCGCTGCTCTGCAAGAGCGACCAATCAATCTGTTCGTATTGGTTGAGGACGCACAGGCGCGTGCGATCGAGGTTCCAGACTGGGCCGAGGCCATTGACTACCCGGCCTTCGTCGAACTGTCGATCCATCACGCCAAGGTCAACAGCTGGCTATGAATTCAATGACCGTCGGCGCCCGCGCCATCGAACTGGACAAGGACGGCTTTCTCGTTGACCTCAGCGACTGGTCGGCTGAAGTCGCCAGCGCCCTCGCCGCCGCCGAAGACATCGAGTTGACGCCCGAACACTGGGAAGTCCTTGAGCTTCTGCGTAGCTTCTACGCCGAATTCCAGCTATCGCCGGCCACGCGTCCGCTGATCAAGTACACCGCGTTGAAACTCGGCGCCGACAAAGGCAACAGCCTGCACCTGAACCGACTGTTCAAAGGCACCCCTGCCAAACTCGCCGCGAAACTGGCGGGCCTGCCCAAACCGACGAATTGCCTATGAACGACTTTCCAGCATTGACCCTCGAAACGCCTGCCGAGCACCCGTTCGCGCAATTCGTGCGCATTCTCGGCAAGGGCAAGCGCGGCGCCCGCGACCTGACGCGCGAGGAAGCCCGCGAGGCCATGGGCATGGTGCTCGATGACAAGGTCGAAGATACGCAACTGGGTGCCTTCCTGATGTTGCTGCGGCACAAGGAAGAAAGTGCCGAGGAAATGGCCGGTTTCACCGAAGCCCTGCGCGCACGCTTGCACGCGCCCGCATTGAATGTCGACCTGGACTGGCCGACCTACGCCGGCAAAAAACGCCACCTGCCGTGGTATCTGCTGGCGGCCAAGTGCCTGGCGCAAAACGGCGTACGCATCTTCATGCATGGCGGCGGCGCGCACACGGCCGGGCGTCTGTACAGCGAACAAGTGCTGGGCGAACTGAACATTCCCCTGTGCCGCAATTGGCAGCAGGTCGGCGCGGCACTGGACAACGGCGGCCTGGCGTTTATGCCGCTGGTGGACTGGGCGCCACAGTTGCAAAAGATGATCGACCTGCGCAATACCCTGGGCCTGCGGTCGCCGATCCACTCGCTGGCGCGGATTCTCAATCCGCTCGGCGCACGTTGTGGCCTGCAAAGCATTTTCCACCCGGGCTATCAGGCGGTGCATCGCGATGCCAGCGGCTTGCTCGGCGACACGGCAATTGTGGTCAAGGGCGATGGCGGTGAAATCGAGATCAACCCCGACGCCACCAGCCACCTTTATGGCACCAGCGGCGGTCAGAGCTGGGACGAAGAATGGCCGCAGCTGTCAGCGCAGCGCCACGTCAAACCCGCCTCGCTGGACATCGAGCACTTGAAAGCCGTGTGGCGTGGCGATGTGGTCGACAGTTACCCGCAAATGGCCTTGATTGCGACCATGGCCCTCGCCCTGCGCGGTCTCGGTCAGAATCGCGAACAGGCCTTCGCAACCGCAGAACAGTACTGGGCGGCGCGCAACACATCGATCTAACCGATCATTAGCGCCCGATCTTTGCGCTTTTTGTTCGAACTCATCGGAATAGACTCGACTCCAACGAATATTGGTTTTGGGAGTCTTGATCATGGGTTTACTCGTCGACGGCCACTGGCAGGACAAGTGGTACGAAAGCAGCAAGGACGGCGCGTTCCAGCGCGAACAAGCGCAACGCCGCAACTGGGTGACCGCCGACGGTCAGCCAGGCCCCAGCGGTGAAGGCGGTTTCACTGCCGAAGCCGGGCGCTATCACCTCTATGTTTCCCTCGCCTGCCCTTGGGCGCATCGCACGCTGATCCTGCGCAAACTCAAAGGGCTGGAAAGTCTGATCGACGTGTCGGTGGTCAGCTGGCTGATGCTGGAGAACGGCTGGACTTTCGACAAAGCGCTCGGCTCGACCGGCGACAAACTCGATGGCTTCGACTTCATGCATCAGCGCTACACCGCTGACACGCCTGATTACACCGGGCGCGTGACGGTGCCAGTGCTGTGGGACAAGAAACTCAAGCGCATTGTCAGCAATGAATCGGCGGAAATCATCCGCATGTTCAACAGCGCCTTCGACGGGCTCACTGGTAACGATCTGGACTTTTATCCGGCGCCGCTACGCAACGAGATCGATGCGCTGAACGAGCGGATCTACCCGGCGGTGAACAACGGTGTCTATCGTGCCGGATTCGCCACCTCGCAACAGGCATACGAACAGGCGTTCGATGAAGTATTCGCCGAACTGGATCATCTGGAGCAACTGCTGGGTGCCAATCGCTACCTGAGCGGGGAATACCTGACCGAGGCCGACGTGCGCCTGTTTACCACGATGATTCGCTTTGACGCGGTGTATCACGGGCACTTCAAGTGCAACCTTAGGCGGATTGCCGATTACCCGAACCTGTCGAACTGGCTGCGCGAGATGTATCAGTGGTCGGGAATTGCCGAAACCGTGGATTTCCAGCACATCAAGCATCACTACTATGGCAGCCACAAGACCATCAACCCGACCGGCGTGGTGCCGAAGGGGCCGCAGCAGGATTTCAGCGTAGCGCATGATCGCGAGCGGTTGATCGGGAAAGGGGTTTGGCGCCGGGGTTGATTAGCTCGGTGTTTTCGAGACCCCGTTCGCGAGCAGGCTCGCTCCCACACCGGATTTGTGCATGACACAGATCCAATGTGGGAGCGAGCCTGCTCGCGAAGGGAACGACGCGGTGTTTAGACCTGCGCCTGCGCCCCTTCAAACCACGCCAGCTTCTCGCGAAGTTGTACCACTTCGCCGACGATCACCAAGGTCGGTGCATGCACTTCATGCTCCGCCACCATTCGCGGAAGATCCGCCAGCGTGCCGGTGAAAACCCGCTGATTGACTGTAGTGCCCTGCTGAATCAACGCCGCCGGGGTATCCGCCGCGCGACCATGCTTGATCAACTGTTCACAGATGATCGGCAAACCCACCAGGCCCATGTAAAACACCAGCGTCTGCGCCGGGGCGACAAGATCGGCCCATGGCAGATCGGTGGAACCATCCTTCAAGTGGCCAGTGACAAACCGCACGGACTGCGCATGGTCACGGTGGGTCAGCGGAATCCCCGCATAAGCAGCGCAACCGCTGGCCGCGGTAATGCCGGGGACCACCTGGAATGGAATACCGTGGGCCGCGAGTTCTTCGATCTCTTCGCCACCGCGGCCGAAGATAAACGGATCGCCACCCTTCAACCGCACCACGCGCTTGCCGGCCTTGGCCAGATCGACCAGTTGCTGGTTGATCTGATCCTGCGGCACGGCGTGTTCGGAGCGACGCTTGCCGACATACACCCGCTCGGCATCGCGACGGCACAACTCAAGAATTGCCGGCGCCACCAGGCGGTCATAGAGCACCACATCGGCTTGCTGCATCAGACGCAGCGCGCGGAAGGTCAACAGATCCGGATCACCCGGGCCGGCACCGACCAGATAAACCTCGCCAGTGGTGACCATGGGCTCGCCATCGACCTTGGCCTGCAACAGGCGCTCGGCTTCAGCGCCCTGCCCGGCCAGTTGACGATCGGCAATCGGGCCCTGGAAAACGTCTTCCCAGAAGCCGCGACGTTGCTGAACATCCGGAAACAGGTTTTTCACCTGATGGCGAAAACGCGCAGCCAATCCAGCCAACTGACCGTAAGTCGAAGGAATCCAGGTTTCGATTTTCGCGCGGATCAGGCGCGCCAGTACCGGCGCATCGCCGCCGCTGGACACGGCGATAATCAACGGCGAGCGATCGACGATCGCCGGGAAGATCACGCTGCACAAGGCCGGCGCATCGACCACGTTGACCGGCACGCAACGGCGGTGGGCGTCGGTGGAGACTTGCGCGTTGAGCGTTTCGTCGTCGGTAGCGGCAATGATCAGTCCGCAGCCGTCCAGATCCGTTTCGGCGTAACCGCGCAACAGGCATTCACCGCCGCTGGCAGCGACCAGTTCAGCCAGTTGCGTTTCGATTTCAGGTGCGACCACCCGCAGCAGCGCACCGGCATCGGCCAGCAGGCGGGATTTGCGCAAGGCAATTTCCCCCCCACCGACAACCAACACACGACTGCCGCGCAGGTTGTGAAACAGCGGCAGATATTTCATTTAGCCGATGACCTCGAGGCCACCCATGTACGGCTTGAGCACGTCCGGCACGCGGATCGAACCGTCGGCCTGCTGGTAGTTTTCCAGCACCGCCACCAGAGTACGACCGACCGCCAGGCCGGAGCCGTTCAAGGTGTGCACCAGCTCAGGCTTGCCGGTTTCCGGGTTGCGGAAACGCGCCTGCATGCGCCGCGCCTGGAAGTCGCCGCAGTTGGAGCACGAGGAGATTTCGCGGTATTTATCCTGGCTCGGAATCCACACTTCCAGATCGTAGGTCTTGACCGCGCTGAAGCCCATGTCGCCGGTGCACAGCGCCAGGGTGCGGTAAGGCAGACCGAGCAGTTGCAGGACTTTTTCGGCGTTGGCGGTCAGGCCTTCCAGCGCTTCCATCGATTGCGATGGCTCGACGATCTGGACCATTTCGACTTTGTCGAACTGGTGCTGGCGGATCATGCCACGCGTGTCGCGGCCCGACGCACCGGCTTCGCTGCGGAAGCATGGGGTATGGGCGACGAACTTGATCGGCAGCAGTTTCGAATCGACGATTTCGCCGGCAACGATGTTGGTCAGCGACACTTCGGCGGTTGGAATCAGGTACAGATCGGCTTCGCCTTCGCGGGCAATCTTGAACAGATCCTCTTCGAATTTCGGCAACTGGCCGGTGCCTTGTAGCGCCGGAGCCTGAACCAGATAAGGCGTGTAAGCCTCTTCGTAGCCATGTTCGGTGACATGCAGATTGATCATGAACTGCGCCAGTGCGCGATGCAGCCGCGCGATCGGGCCACGCAACAGCGCAAAGCGCGCGCCGGACAGCTTGGCGGCGGTTTCGAAGTCCAGCCAGCCGAACTTTTCGCCGAGGGCAACGTGGTCTTTGACTTCGAAATCGAACTGAGTCGGCGTGCCCCAGCGGCGCACTTCGACGTTGTCGTCTTCGTCCTTGCCGACCGGAACCGACTCGTGCGGCAGGTTGGGGATACCGAGCAGGATCGAATCGAGTTCGGTCTGGATCGCGTCCAGCTCGACCTTGCCAGCGCTCAGCTCGCCCGCCATGCGCTCGACGTCCGCCATCAGCGGCGCGATGTCTTCGCCACGCTGCTTGGCCTGCCCGATGGATTTGGAACGCGCGTTACGCTCAGCCTGCAGTGCTTCAGTGCGGGTCTGGACGGTCTTGCGCTGTTCTTCCAGCGCTTCGATGCGCGCGGTGTCCAGGGCAAAGCCACGGGAAGCCAGGCGGTCCGCTACGTCCTGAAGGTTGCTACGTAACAGTTTGGAATCGAGCATGTCGGTTTCTCGTTATCAAAGTTTGGTCAGGGACAGGCCGGCCCACGTCGCGAGCAGCCCGCCGAATACGCTGAGTGCGGCATAGCCCAGGGCCAGCAACACTTGCCCGCTTTCCAGCAGGCGCACCGTATCCAGTGAAAAGGATGAAAAAGTCGTCAGCCCCCCGAGGAAGCCGACCATCAACCCGGCGCGCACTTCGATCGGCACCTCCGGGCGTATCAGAAACAGGCCGTACAGCACGCCAATCAGCAGGCAGCCCACGATATTAACGGCCAGCGTCGCGGTATAGAAGTGCCGCGGCCAATTGGCGCTGACCCAATTACCGGTGGCGAAGCGCAACAAGGTGCCGGCAACACCGCCGACCGACACTGCAAGGATCAATGGAAGCACTATTTTCTCCGCTGCCGAGGGCTCAGACGATCGAGCTGAGCGAGGTGATTGAGCTTCTCGCCGATCTTCAACTCCAGGCCACGGGGCACTGGCTGATAGAACGGAATCGGCTCGAGTTCTTCCGGAAAATAGTCTTCGCCGGCGGCATAGGCGTCCGGCTCGTCGTGGGCGTAGCGGTATTCGTCGCCATAACCCAATTGCTTCATCAGCTTGGTCGGTGCATTGCGCAAATGCAGCGGGACTTCCAGCGAGCCGTTCTCAGCCGCTGCGCGCAGCGCGGTTTTGAAGCCCATGTACACCGCATTGCTTTTCGGTGCGCAGGCCAGATAAGTAATGGCCTGGGCGACTGCCAATTCGCCCTCGGGGCTGCCGAGACGCTCCTGCACTTCCCACGCCGCCAGGCACAGGCTCAGCGCACGCGGATCGGCATTGCCGATGTCTTCGCTGGCCATGCGCACCACGCGGCGGGCCAGATAAAGCGGATCGCAGCCGCCGTCGATCATCCGCGCAAACCAGTACAACGCGCCGTCAGGGTTGGAGCCGCGCACCGATTTGTGCAAGGCCGAGATCTGGTCGTAAAACGCTTCACCGCCCTTGTCGAAACGTCGACGGGTGTCGCCGAGCAGGCTTTGCAGCAGCTCGATGCCGATTTCGCTGTTGTCTTCGGCCAGATCGGAGGCGTTTTCCAGCAGATTGAGCAGACGCCGGCCATCGCCATCGGCGGCCGACAGCAGCATCTGGAAGCCTTCATCGCTCAGGGTCAGGTTGCGCTTGCCCAGCCCGCGCTCTTCGGTGAGTGCGCGGTGCACCAGTTTGCGCAGCGCCGCCTCGTCGAGGCTTTTCAGCACGTAGACGCGGGCACGCGACAACAGGGCGTTGTTGAGTTCGAACGAAGGGTTTTCAGTGGTGGCGCCGATGAAGATCAGCGTGCCGTCTTCAACGTAGGGCAGAAACGCGTCCTGCTGCGACTTGTTGAAGCGGTGCACTTCATCGACAAACAGGATCGTGCGCTTGCCGTACTGGCCGGCCTGCTGCTTGGCGATTTCAACGGCCTGGCGGATTTCCTTGACCCCGGCGAGCACCGCCGAAACCGTTTCGAAGTGCGCATCGGAGACTTCTGCGAGCAAGCGCGCCAGGGTGGTCTTGCCCACGCCCGGCGGCCCCCAGAAAATCATCGAATGCAGCGCGCCCTGCTCCAGCGCCTCACGCAGAGGCTTGCCGCGAGCGAGCACGTGTTCCTGACCGACGTACTCATCCAGATTGGCCGCACGCAAACGCGCGGCCAAGGGTTGGGCAATCGGTGCACTGCGAAACAGATCCATCACGTAGCGTTGAAACCTCTGATTTTCTGAAATCTGCTGAAGAACCTGTGGTGAGGGGATTTATCCACGTTGGGCTGCGAAGCGGCCCCAAAAGCGACGACTGCTGCGCAGCCGGACGGGGTTAAATCCCCTCGCCACAATAGCCCCTCAATAGCAGGCCCTCACCACAAAGGCCCTGACACAAAAGGCTGGTGTTTATTCCTGGATAACGTCGGCACCCTTGGGAATGTCGAATTTGAATTTCGACGCTGGCACCGCTTCGTTGGCCTTGACCCCGGTAAACAGGATATTGGTGCGCTGGCCGACACTGTCGATCAGTTGCATGTCATTGAGCAGACCGTTACGGAACGACAGGCGCAGGTTGTCGAACAGGGTGTCCTTGGTTTTCGGCTTGAGAGTGAAGTCGATCACGCCGCCCGCCTCTTTCGCGCTGATATCGAAGCTCTGGCTGATCTTCGAGACATCGCCGGACAGCAGCAGCGCCGGCGTCTGGGTCAGACGCTCGTCGAGCTTCTTGATGGTCGCCTGTTCCAGGTCCGGGTCCCACAAGGTGACTTTCTTGCCATCGGAGACCATGGTCTGCTCGGCCGGCGCGTTGGTGTGCCAGTAGAACAGACCCGGACGCTGCAGGGTCATGTTGCCGGTGGTTTCTTGCAACTGGGTGCCGGTGCCGTCGAGGGTCAACTGCGAAAAGTTCGCCGACAGGGTTTTCGATGTTTCGAGCAATTGGGTCAGACGCGCCACGTCCTTTTCATCGGCGTGGGCCGTGAGTGTGGTCAGCGCCAGTACTGGCAACAGCATGCGGATAAGGCGCATGAGAGTCCTCTTGAATAATCGTGGGAGAGCGAGTGACGCGTCATTGCGCCACCCGCGTCGTTGCGTTTCAGTCGCGTACCGGGCCCGGGGCCAGGACTTCACGCGAACCGTTAGTGTTCATTGAGGTAACAACGCCGGCCATCTCCATCGCCTCGATCATCCGCGCGGCGCGGTTGTAGCCGATCTTCAGCTTGCGCTGCACAGCGGAAATCGACGCGCGACGGCTTTCGAGGACGAACTGCACCGCTTCGTCATACAGCGCGTCGGCTTCCGGATCATCACCGTCACCACCACCGCTACTGCCTTCAAAGCCGCTGCCTGCCTCTTCGACACCGTTGAGGATATCGTCGTTGTATTCCGGCGCGCCGCGCAGCTTCCACGCTTCGACCACGCGGTGAACCTCATCGTCGGAGACGAATGCGCCGTGGACGCGGATCGGCAGACTGGTGCCCGGCGGCATGTAGAGCATGTCACCGTGACCGAGCAGTTGCTCGGCGCCACCCTGATCGATGATGGTCCGCGAGTCGATCTTGCTCGATACCTGAAACGCCATACGGGTCGGGATGTTGGCCTTGATCAGACCGGTGATCACGTCCACCGACGGGCGCTGGGTCGCGAGAATCAAGTGAATCCCTGCCGCACGCGCCTTTTGCGCAATACGGGCGATCAGTTCTTCAACCTTCTTGCCGACGATCATCATCATGTCGGCGAATTCGTCCACCACTACGACGATGGTCGGCAGTTTCTGCAGCAGCGGCGCTTCGTCATGAATGCTTTCGCGCTTGTACAGCGGATCGCTCAACGGCTCGCCGGCATCCTGGGCTTCCTTGACCTTGGCGTTGAAGCCGGACAGGTTACGCACGCCCATTTTCGCCATCAGTTTGTAGCGACGCTCCATCTCGGCAACGCTCCAGCGCAAGGCGTTGGCAGCGTCCTTCATGTCGGTCACAACCGGACAGAGCAGGTGCGGAATGCCTTCGTAGATCGACAGCTCAAGCATTTTCGGGTCGATCATGATCAGCTTGGCGTCGTCAGGCCCGGACTTGAACAGGATCGACAGGATCATCGCGTTCACGCCCACCGACTTACCGGAACCGGTGGTACCGGCCACCAGCAAGTGCGGCATCTTCGCCAGGTCAGTGATGACCGGCTTGCCGCCGATGTCATGACCGAGCGCCAGGGTGACCGGCGATTTGAAGTTGTCGTACTCGGGGGTCGACAGCACCTCGGAGAAACGCACGATCTGGCGGTCTTCGTTGGGAATCTCGATACCGACGGTGGTCTTGCCCGGAATCACCTCGACGACCCGCACACTGGTCACCGCCAGCGAACGCGCCAGGTCTTTCGCCAGGTTGGCGATACGGCTGACTTTTACCCCGGCGGCGGGCTGGATTTCGTAACGGGTAATCACCGGGCCCGGGTGGATAGAGTCAACGGTGACTTCGACGCCGAATTCCTTGAGCTTGATTTCCAGCAAGTGGCCGACCGCTGCCAAGGATTCAGGCGAATAGTTGAGCTGTTTCTTTTCCGCAGGATCAAGAATGGAGATCGGCGGCAAGGTGCCTTCGACCGCGCTGTCGACGAACAACGGCGCCTGCTTCTCTTTCTGTACGCGCTTGCTCGGTTCTGGGGCCTTGGCCGGTGCCGGCGCGATCACCGGTGGCACCTGCTTCTCGCGGTCGGACATGTGCTTGCTCAGCGCTTGCTCACGCTCGATCAGGCGTTCCTTGACCTTGGCCTGTTCACGCTTGTCGGTGACAGTCGGTGCGACCACATCGTGGACGCGGTCATCAACCTCACGCAGTTGCGCGACCAGTTGCTTGCGCTCGGTGCGCGCCGACCACCAGCGGTTGAGCGCGCCTTGGAACAGTTCGAACAGATCGAGGGTGATCTTGCCGGTGACGTCCATCACCTTGAACCACGACAGGTCGGTGAATACGGTCAGGCCGAACAGGAACAGCGCGATGAACAGCAGCGTGCTGCCTTGAATGTTCAGCGCATTCTTCGCCAGATCGCCAAGGCTTTCGCCCAGGGCACCGCCAGCGCCGGCCGGCAGACCGGTCGCGGCATGGAAATGAATGTGCGCCAGCGCAGCACCGGAGAGCACGAGGAACACCAGACCGATCAGGCGCCAGGAAAACAGCCAGCCGCTCCACTGCCATGGTTCGTGGCGTTGACGGAAGATCTGGTACGCCTTGACCGCCAGCAGCAACGGAAAAATATAGGCGAAGTAGCCGAGCACCATGAACAGGATATCGGCGCTGTACGAGCCGGCCGGGCCGCCGAAGTTCTGCACATCGTCGATCTTGCTGTTATGGCTCCAGCCCGGGTCGTCCTTGCCGTAAGTCAGCAAAGCCATCATCAGGAACAGGCACAAGGCGCCGATGGCGATCAATGCACCTTCCTTGAGCCGGTAGTGCAGTTGCTGGCGCCAGAGCGGAACGACTGTTTTGGGTGCTTCGGTGGTCTTCTTCAAAACGCTTCTTTTCCTGCGCCCGAGGCGCGTCCATCTATTGAATGACGATAAAAAACTGCCCAATCCAGGCAGGTAAAAAAGGTGAAAAGCTCAACTGGGACTACTTTTAACACTGTGCCACTGGTTTTATAAACACAGCCATAAACACTGTGCGCAGCGAAAAGGCCGTCACAACCCGGCATTGTACGGGTTTGTGCGCCCGACGCCATGTTTCAGACCCCAGCCTTGAGCATAGCCAATCGCACACGCAGTGCCTTGCAATTGGAGCATGCATTGCCTTTTGTGACAAAGGCTTATGAGCTGTATTTGATGAACGTAGCGAACCTGGCCGGATCGGGCTCACAGGAATGCTCAACAGCATCGACACGGCGACGCTTACGACCACGGGCGACACATCAAGTTGCAGCTCAATGCTCGCTGCACCAGACAACTGTGCAGGACAGCGGCGCCGTTTCGCGGCAAACTCTTTCGCGGGGCCTGCACGCCCCCTGACCGCCCTCCCCTTCTGCAAGCCTGGATGCCATGCTGACTTGGTTACAACGTAATTCCCTGACCTTTCCGCCACTGGAAAAAGCCATGCGCGAGCCGAACGGATTGCTCGCCGCCGGCGGCGATCTGTCCGCCGACCGCCTGATCCAGGCCTATCGCCATGGCTGCTTTCCCTGGTTCTCCGAAGGCCAACCCATTCTCTGGTGGTCGCCAGACCCTCGCACCGTGCTGTTTCCCGACGAACTGCACGTCTCGCGCAGTCTCGGAAAGCTGCTGCGCAAGCAACGCTATCAAGTGACTTTCGATCAGGATTTCGACGCCGTCATCCGCGCCTGCGCTGCCCCGCGTGACTACGCCGACGGCACCTGGATCACCGAGGCCATGCAGGATGCTTACGTAGAATTGCATCGGCGCGGTTTCGCTCATTCGGTTGAGGTCTGGGACGAGGGACAGCTGGTCGGCGGCCTGTATGGCCTGGCAATGGGCCAACTGTTTTTTGGCGAGTCGATGTTCAGCCGTGCCGACAACGCGTCCAAATACGGCTTTGCCACGCTGGTCCAGCATTTGAAAGCCGCCGGGTTTGTGCTGATCGATTGCCAGATGCCGACCGATCACCTGCACAGCCTCGGTGCACGATCCATTCCGCGCGGCGAATTCGCCGACTATCTGCAACGCCATCTCGACCAACCGAATTCGGCGACCTGGGTTTGCTGAGCGACTTTTGCGCAGGTGGCTTACACTTAATCCACCAGCTTATCCCGAGGGTTGATTCATGACCGAGTTGGCGCGTTTGAAGTTTTATGCCACTCAGCCCCACTCTTGCAGTTATCTGCCCGAGGAGCAGGCCACGACGCTGTTTCTCGACCCGAGTCAGCCCATGGATGTGCATGTCTACGCAGACCTGTCGGAAATGGGCTTTCGTCGCAGCGGCGATCATCTGTACCGGCCGCATTGCCAGAATTGCAATGCGTGCGTGCCTGCGCGCATTCCTTCCGCCCAGTTCATCGCCAATCGCCAGCAGAAGCGTATCTACAAACGCAACACCGACCTGCAAGTGCAACCGGTCAAACCGCACTTCAGCGAAGAATATTTCGACCTGTACCAGCGCTATATCGAACAGCGCCATGCCGACGGCGACATGTACCCGCCAAGCCGTGATCAGTTCTCGACGTTCCTGGTGCGTGACCTGCCCTTCTCGCGCTTCTACGAATTTCGACTCGACGGACGGTTGCTCGCGGTAGCAGTCACCGATTTGCTGCCTAACGGGTTGTCGGCGGTGTACACCTTCTACGAACCGAACGAAGAACGCCGCAGCCTCGGCCGTTACGCAATTCTCTGGCAAATCGCCGAGAGCCAGCGTCTGGGCCTTGAGGCCGTGTACCTGGGTTACTGGATCAAGAACTGCAAAAAGATGAATTACAAGACGCAATATCGGCCCATCGAATTGCTGATCAATCAGCGCTGGGTCATCCTGAACTGAACCTGCGGCCTAAACCCCTTGGCGTAAACACCATTTTTCGGGCACAATGCACGCCGCTTTTGCCTGGCGCAGTTGCACCGGGCCATTCATTGGATACCGAGGGCTTTACTGCATGTCGAAAGAAGACAGCTTCGAAATGGAAGGCACTGTCGTCGACACCCTGCCCAACACCATGTTTCGTGTGGAGTTGGAAAATGGGCACGTCGTAACCGCGCATATTTCCGGCAAGATGCGCAAGAACTACATTCGTATTCTTACCGGTGACAAAGTGCGCGTCGAGCTGACGCCCTATGACTTGAGCAAAGGGCGGATCACTTACCGCGCTCGTTAATC
Source organism: Pseudomonas sp. CCNWLW23 (assembly GCF_037095675.1). Classification (NCBI taxonomy): domain Bacteria; kingdom Pseudomonadati; phylum Pseudomonadota; class Gammaproteobacteria; order Pseudomonadales; family Pseudomonadaceae; genus Pseudomonas; species Pseudomonas sp. CCNWLW23. The sequence continues at coordinate 32,167 of NZ_JBAWKM010000015.1, forward strand.
AAGTCAATACAGAACGCCCGGGTAATGCCGGGCGTTTTTGTGTCTGCGTTTTGAGGTTTTGGGGCTGGCGGTTTCGCGCTTACAGCATGCAAATCAAAAGATCGCAGCCTTCGGCAGCCCCTACGATTGGATCGCGCGTATTAGACAGAAACGGGTTGACCTGCGGGCCGCCTTCGCGAGCAGGCTCGCTCCCACAGAAAAGCAAGCAGCGCAGCTGCCCGCGGCAAAGCCGCCCCACTCAACAATGAGCGCAAGCTCGAGTGCTTTAGATCTTGATCCACCGGCGACGTCGGAAGGCTGAGCGGAGGGATTGATCCGGGCGCGGGAGCGTAGCGACCGTCTGGCGCAGCCAGACACAGCGGAAGGAGGTGCAGCGAAGCAAACCGTAGCCGCTGCGCCCGGATCGATCCCGCAGCGAAGGAACCCGAGCCTGCGAGGGCCGAACGTAGGAGCAAGCGTTTTGGGTTACCTTTTTGGCGTTTGAAAAAGGTGACTCGCCGTAAGGGCGAAACCTTAATAAGCCATTACCGCAGCAACGGATATACATCCAAAGCCCAAAAACACTGGACAACAAAAAGGCGCCCGAAGGCGCCTTTCCAATCCACATCAAGCCGTCAGGCCATTTCTGCAGTGGTTTCGAAGTCGAACGTCAACTCCCCATCCTTGATGTCGATGTGCACCACACCGCCATGCTCGGCCAGTTCGCCAAACAGAATCTCCTCCGCCAGCGGACGCTTGATCTTGTCCTGGATCAGACGCGCCATTGGACGTGCGCCCATCGCCGAGTCATAACCACCCGCCGCCAGCCAACTACGCGCCGCATCGGTAACCTCAAGCAACACACGCTTGTCTTCCAACTGCGCCTGAAGCTCGGTGAGGAACTTGTCCACCACACTCTTGATGACCTCATGACTGAGGCGACCAAACTGGATAATGGTGTCCAGACGGTTACGGAATTCCGGCGTGAAGCTCTTCTTGATCACTTCCATCGCATCGGACGAGTGGTCCTGATGGGTGAAACCGATCGAAGCCCGCGCGGCCGTCTCGGCACCGGCGTTGGTGGTCATGATCACGATCACATTGCGGAAGTCCGCTTTGCGCCCATTGTTGTCGGTCAGCGTGCCGTGATCCATGACCTGCAACAGCAGGTTGAAGACTTCCGGATGCGCCTTCTCGATTTCATCAAGGAGCAATACGCAATGTGGCTGCTTGGTAATGGCTTCGGTCAACAGACCGCCCTGGTCGAAACCGACATAGCCTGGAGGCGCACCGATCAGACGCGAAACGGTGTGCCGCTCCATGTACTCGGACATGTCGAAACGCACCAGTTCAATGCCCAGGGCCTTGGCCAGTTGTCGCGCGGCCTCGGTTTTACCGACACCGGTAGGCCCGGCAAACAGGAACGAACCGACCGGTTTGTCCGGCGATTTGAGGCCAGCGCGTGACAGCTTGATCGCAGTCGACAGCGAATCGATCGCCGCGTCCTGACCAAACACCGTCAGCTTCAGGTCACGCTCCAGGTTACGCAGCAGCTCCTTGTCGGAACTGGTCACGTGCTTTGGCGGAATCCGCGCGATTTTCGCGACGATGTCCTCGACCTGTGGCACTTCGATTCGCTTGACGCGCATCTCTACCGGTTGCAGACGCTGGTAGGCGCCCGCTTCGTCGATCACGTCGATGGCCTTGTCCGGCATGTGCCGATCATTGATGTAGCGCGACGCCAGTTCGGCAGCGGCACGCAACGACTCATCGCTGTATTCGATATTGTGATGCTGCTCGAAACGTCCTTTCAGGCCACGCAGGATGCCAATAGTGTCTTCCACCGATGGCTCGACGACATCGACCTTCTGGAAGCGACGCGCCAAGGCACGATCCTTCTCGAAGATGCCGCGAAATTCCTGGAACGTGGTCGAACCGATGCAGCGAATGTCGCCAGACGACAGCAGCGGCTTGAGCAGATTGGACGCATCCATCACGCCACCGGACGCAGCACCCGCACCGATGATGGTGTGGATCTCGTCGATAAACAGAATCGCCTGCGGACGCTTTTTCAGCTCATTGAGCAGCGCCTTGAAGCGCTTCTCGAAATCACCGCGATACTTGGTACCCGCAAGCAGAGCGCCGAGGTCGAGCGAATAAACCACCGCATTGGCCAGCAGATCCGGCACTTGGTTGTCGACGATGCGCTTGGCCAGGCCTTCGGCAATCGCGGTCTTACCCACGCCTGCCTCGCCCACCAGCAGCGGATTGTTCTTGCGCCGGCGCGCGAGGATCTGCGCGACACGCTCGACTTCCGACTCACGACCAACCAACGGATCAATGCGACCCTGGCGCGCGAGTTCGTTGAGGTTGCTGGCATAAGCATCCAGAGGATTGCCTGAAGAAGAAGACTCACCGCCCTCGTCGTCCTGCATATCTTGTTCACCTTCAGAGTGATCGCCGTGCCCCGGTACTTTGGAAATGCCGTGGGCGATGTAGTTGACGACATCGATGCGCGCCACGCTCTGCTGTTTCAGCAGGAACACGGCCTGACTCTCTTGCTCACTGAAGATGGCGACCAGCACGTTGGCGCCGGTCACTTCGCGTTTGCCCGAGCTCTGTACGTGAAAAACAGCACGCTGCAGGACACGCTGGAAGCCCAGGGTTGGCTGGGTTTCGCGATCCTCGTCATGCACGGGGATCAATGGCGTGGTGGAGTCGATGAACTCCTGCAGATCATGCTTGAGTTTGTCGAGGTTTGCGCCGCAGGCACGCAAAACGGTGGCGGCAGCCTCATTATCCAATAGGGCCAGCAGGAGATGTTCGACAGTCATGAACTCATGACGCTTCGAACGAGCCTCCTTGAAGGCAAGATTGAGGGTGACTTCGAGCTCGCGGTTTAACATAGCTTCACCTCATACCCAAGTGGTCGGCGATTAACCGTCCTTCTCGATTTCACAGAGTAGCGGATGCTGGCTTTCCCTGGCGTACTGGTTGACCTGCATGGCCTTTGTCTCGGCGATGTCGCGGGTAAACACTCCACATACTGCCCGTCCTTCTGTATGGACGGCCAGCATGACCTTGGTCGCCAGCTCGCGATTCAGGTTAAAAAACACCTCGAGCACTTCGACGACGAAATCCATCGGTGTGTAGTCATCGTTGAACAAAACCACCTTATACATCGGCGGCGCCTGTAACGCGGGCTTTGCTTCCTGAACAGCAACGCCTGCCGAATCGTCGTCGTGCTCCTGTGGAAGATCCTTTTGGAGAAGCGGGCGATCCTGATTGAATGTTAGTCGAATCTGGCTGATTGCATGCATGGAAAAAAAGGTTCGTCAGTTGTGCGAATACAGTGGTGGGGGCGGTTGCACACGTTTTCAACTACGACTGCCCGGTCACCTTGACTATCGGGAAAACGGTGTTACAACCAATAGAGCCCACAGTGGGTAAAAAAGATCCGCGGAGTCAATTCTTTTATCGAATTCGATTGCGGATGTCGTGGATGATACTCCAGCGATGGAGTCTGTTGCAGAGGGATTTGAGCATGGCTGTCGGCAAGGTGAAATGGTTCAACAATGCCAAGGGATTCGGCTTTATCAATACCGACGCCCGGGAAGGTCGCGATGAGGATGGCAAGGACATTGATTTCTTTGCCCACTACTCGGCCATTGAAATGGAAGGGTACAAAACCCTGAAAGCGGGTCAGGCGGTGAACTTCGAGATCGTTCAAGGCCCCAAAGGCTTGCATGCCGTGAAGATAACTTCGGTCGAAGCAGCTCCGACGCCAAGCTCGATTGCCAAAGAAAAACAAACGGCAACCAGTTGAAGCCTCAAAACATTCGGTCATAAAAAACCGCCTGACTCAACCCATCGAGTCAGGCGGTTTTTGCGTGCCTGCAACTTTTACATATGCGAAATCAACGCATCCCCGAACCCGGAAGACGACACCAGCTTCGCGCCATCCATCAAGCGCTCGAAATCATAAGTAACAGTCTTGGCGCCGATCGCACCGTTGGTGCCCTTGATGATCAGGTCCGCCGCTTCGGTCCAGCCCATATGACGCAACATCATCTCGGCCGAGAGAATCAGCGAGCCCGGGTTGACCTGGTCCTTGCCGGCATATTTCGGCGCGGTACCGTGGGTCGCTTCGAACATCGCCACGGTGTCGGACAGGTTGGCGCCCGGCGCGATGCCGATACCGCCCACTTCCGCCGCCAGGGCGTCCGACAGGTAGTCACCATTGAGGTTGAGGGTGGCGATGACATCGTATTCGGCCGGGCGCAGCAGGATCTGCTGGAGCATGGCGTCGGCGATGGCGTCCTTGACCACAACGTTCTTGCCGGTTTTCGGATTCTTGAACTGCATCCACGGACCGCCGTCCAGCAGTGTCGCGCCGAACTCTTCGGCGGCCACTTCGTAGGCCCATTCCTTGAAGGCACCTTCGGTGAACTTCATGATGTTGCCTTTGTGCACGATGGTCAGCGAGTCGCGGTCATTGTCGACCACATATTGCAGAGCCTTGCGCGCCAGACGCTTGGTGCCTTCGCGGGAGACCGGCTTGACGCCGATGCCGCAGTTTTCGTCGAAACGGATCTTGGTGACGCCCATTTCTTCTTTAAGGAATTTGATGACCTTGGTGGCTTCCGGCGAACCGGCCTTCCATTCGATACCCGCGTAGATGTCTTCGGAGTTCTCGCGGAAGATGGTCATGTCGACGTCGCCGGGCTTTTTCACCGGGCTTGGCACACCCTCGAACCAGCGCACCGGGCGCAGGCAGACGTACAGGTCGAGCTGCTGACGCAGGGCCACGTTCAGCGAGCGGATACCGCCACCGACCGGAGTGGTCAGCGGGCCTTTGATGGAGACCACGTAATCCTTGACCGCGTCGAGAGTTTCCTGCGGCAGCCAGGTGTCCTGGTCATAAACCTGAGTGGCCTTTTCGCCGGCGTAGACTTCCATCCAGGAAATCTTGCGCTTGCCGCCGTAGGCCTTTTCAACAGCAGCATCGACAACCTTGATCATCACCGGACTGATGTCAACACCAATACCGTCACCTTCGATGAAGGGGATGATCGGGTTATCAGGAACATTGAGAGAATGGTCTGCATTGACAGTGATTTTGTCACCGACGGCTGGAACCTGAATCTTCTTGTAACCCATGCTGAACTCCATTGTTTGGATTGAACACCTGGCTTGCTTCGAGCGTAACCCAGTTGAATCAACACGCAAACCCTATGTTCCTGCGCCGCGCACATCTCGTTTCCTACAAGCCTGAAAGCAAAGGGAAAAGCGCCAAACTCCAGCATTCGTAACGAGTCTTTGCCCGGTCGCGCCCTGCGACCTTTAGACCAATGGACGAGAATCGTTGCATATGAACCATCGGCAGATTGCCAGCTACCTATGTATAATGCCGCCCGCTGACCACAGGGTCACGACGGCTGGCCTCTCTAGCACGAGACTTTCCGCCTGATTGGTCGGGTTGTTACCGCAGCCTGACTGCTTGACGCTCTACTGATGCACCCAACATCACCGCGAAGAATCTCGACATTCGGTTCATGGATGACTTTGAACGAACGCGCTTACCCGGCGCCCCTCGAGTTTCTGCGCACGCTTTAGCAAAGAAGAGAGAGTTAATCCGAATATGCCCACCCGCTCGAAGATCATCTATACCTTCACCGACGAAGCTCCTGCCCTCGCCACCTATTCCCTGCTGCCGATCATCGAGGCTTACACCGCCTCGGCCGATATCGCCGTGGAAACCCGCGATATCTCTCTTGCAGCGCGCATCCTGGCAAGCTTCCCCGAGCAACTGGGCGACAAAGCCGTAGCCGACCACCTCGCCGAACTGGGCGACCTGGCCGTTACGCCTGAAGCCAACATCATCAAGCTGCCGAACATCAGTGCTTCGGTGCCACAGCTGCAAGCCGCGATCAAAGAGCTGCAGGCGCAGGGCTACAACCTGCCGGACTACCCGGAAACCGTGACCAGCGACGCCGACAAAGACGCCAAGGCGCGTTACGACAAGGTCAAGGGCAGCGCCGTGAACCCGGTTCTGCGTGAAGGCAACTCCGACCGCCGCGCTCCGCTGTCGGTGAAGAACTACGCGCGCAAGCACCCGCACAAAATGGGCGCCTGGGCCAAGGACTCCAAGTCTCACGTCGCGCACATGAGCACCGGCGATTTCTACGGCAGCGAAAAAGCTGTCCTGATCGACGCCGCTGATGCTGTGAAGATCGAACTGATCGCCAAGGACGGTGCTGCCACCGTTCTGAAAGAAAAAACCACCGTTCAGGCTGGCGAGATCCTCGACTGCGCCGTGATGAGCAAAAACGCCCTGCGTGCGTTCATCGCTGCCGAGATCGAAAGCGCCAAGGCCCAGGGCGTGCTGCTCTCGGTTCACTTGAAAGCGACCATGATGAAGGTCTCCGACCCGATCATGTTCGGCCAGATCGTTGCCGAGTTCTATAAAGACGCACTGACCAAGCACGCTGACGTGCTGAACCAGATCGGCTTCAACCTGAACAACGGCATCGGCGATCTGTACGCACGCATCAAGGCCCTGCCGGCCGAGCAGCAAGCGCAGATCGAAGCCGATATCGCAGCGGTCTACGCCGTTCGTCCGTCGCTGGCGATGGTCAACTCCGACAAAGGCATCACCAACCTGCACGTACCGAGCGACGTCATCGTTGACGCCTCGATGCCAGCGATGATCCGTGACTCCGGCAAGATGTGGGGCACCGACGGTCAGCTGCACGACACCAAGGCTGTGATCCCGGATCGTTGCTACGCGACCATCTACCAGGCTGTGATCGAAGATTGCAAAGCCAACGGCGCTTTCGATCCGACCACCATGGGCAGCGTGCCGAACGTCGGCCTGATGGCGAAGAAAGCCGAAGAGTACGGCTCCCACGACAAGACCTTCCAGATCAAGGCTGACGGCGTTGTTCGCGTCACCGACAGCAAAGGCAAGCTGCTGATGGAACAGGCTGTCGAAGCCGGCGACATCTTCCGCATGTGCCAGACCAAAGACGCGCCGATCCAGGACTGGGTCAAACTGGCCGTCAACCGTGCTCGCGCGAGCAGCACGCCGGCGATCTTCTGGCTCGACCCGATGCGCGCTCATGATGGCGTGGTGATCGAGAAGGTTCAGGCCTACCTGAAAGATCACGACACCAGCGGTCTGGACATCCAGATCATGGCGCCGGTCGATGCGATGAAGCACACCCTGCAGCGCACCCGCGAAGGCAAGGACACCATTTCGGTGACCGGCAACGTACTGCGCGACTACCTGACCGACCTGTTCCCGATCATGGAACTGGGCACCAGCGCCAAGATGCTGTCGATCGTGCCGCTGATGAACGGCGGTGGTCTGTTCGAAACCGGCGCCGGCGGTTCGGCTCCGAAGCATGTGCAGCAACTGGTTGAAGAGAACTTCCTGCGCTGGGATTCGCTGGGTGAGTTCCTCGCCCTGGCCGCCTCCCTTGAGCACCTGGGCGTGAACTACAACAACCCGAAAGCACTGGTGCTGTCGAAAACCCTGGACCAGGCCACCGGCCAGTTCCTCGACAACAATAAGTCGCCATCGCGCAAAGTCGGCAACATCGACAACCGCGGCAGCCACTTCTACCTGGCGATGTACTGGGCTCAGGCCCTGGCCGCCCAGACTGAAGACGCTGCACTGCAAGCGCAGTTCGCGACTCTGGCCAAAACCCTGACCGAGAACGAAGCGACCATCGTTGCCGAGCTCAACGCCGTGCAGGGCAAGCCAGTCGACATCGGCGGTTACTACCACGCCGACGCCGAGCTGATCAGCAAGGCCATGCGCCCAAGCGCAACCTTCAATGCGGCGATTGCTGCGCTGGTTTAAGGTTGTAATGCGGTAAACAAACCCCGGCCGAGTGCCGGGGTTTGTGTTTCTACTGACAACATAAATCCCTTGTGGGAGCGAGCCTGCTCGCGAATGCGGTTTATCATTCAGCACCTTCGTTGACTGACCCACCGCTTTCGCGAGCAGGCTCGCTCCCACAGTTGACCGCGCTACCGTCGAGGAAATCTTATGGAATGGCTCCCCCACATCACCGTCGCCACCATCGTCGAGGACAACGGCCGCTTCCTGATGGTCGAAGAGCACAAGGGCGGGCGCAATGTGCTCAACCAGCCCGCCGGTCATCTCGACCCGGATGAAACCCTGATCGACGCGGCCATTCGCGAAACCCTCGAAGAGACCGGTTGGGACGTCGAACCCACCGGCGTGATCGGCATTTATCTGTACACCGCACCGAGCAACGGCGTGACTTACCAGCGCATATGCTTCAGCGCCAAAGCCGTGCAGCATCATCCGGATTACCAGCTCGACGACGGCATTGTCGGCGCCAAGTGGCTGACCCGCGACGAATTAATCGCCCAGCGTGACAACTGGCGCAGCGAGCTGATCATCCGCTGCATCGACGATTATCTGGCCGGTCATCACTTCAGCCTCGAACTGATCCGCCCTTCTCTTTAGCCTTGCGGCCGTGAGCCTGATAGAATCGCGCCCTTTTCCAAGACACTCATTGAATCCCTATGCGTGATCCAGCCCCTTCTGACACATCCAAGAAGCGCGTCATTGTCGGCATGTCCGGCGGCGTGGACTCTTCCGTTTCTGCCCTTCTGCTGATCGAGCAGGGTTATGAAGTGGAAGGCCTGTTCATGAAGAACTGGGAAGAAGACGACGGAACGGAATACTGCACCGCCATGGACGACCTGGCGGATGCTCAGGCTGTCTGCGACAAGATCGGCATCAAGCTGCACACCGCCAACTTTGCCGCCGAGTACTGGGACAACGTGTTCGAGCACTTCCTCGCCGAATACAAGGCCGGGCGCACGCCGAACCCGGACATCCTGTGCAACCGCGAGATCAAGTTCAAAGCGTTTCTCGACTACGCGATGATGCTCGGCGCCGACCTGATCGCCACTGGTCACTACGTGCGCCGCCGCGACATCGACGGCCGCACCGAACTGCTCAAGGGCCTCGATCCGAACAAGGATCAGAGCTACTTCCTGCACGCCGTTGGTGGCGAACAGATCGCCAAGACCCTGTTCCCGGTCGGCGAACTGGAAAAGCCTGAAGTCCGCGCGATTGCCGAGAAATACGAACTGGCCACCGCCAAGAAGAAGGATTCCACCGGGATCTGCTTCATCGGCGAGCGCCGTTTCAGCGATTTCCTCAAGCAGTACCTGCCGGCACAACCGGGCGAGATCAAGACCACCGAAGGCGAAGTCATCGGCCGTCACCACGGCTTGATGTACCACACCATCGGCCAGCGTCAGGGCCTCGGCATCGGCGGCTTGAAGGATGCCGGCGATGAGCCGTGGTATGTGCTGCGCAAGGATCTCGACACCAACGAACTGATCGTCGGCCAGGGCAACAACCATCCGTGGCTGTTCTCCAGCGCCCTGCTTGCTTCGGAAATCTACTGGGTCAATCCGATCGATCTGAGCCAGCCGCTGCGCCTGACGGCGAAAGTGCGCTATCGCCAGAGCGATCAGGCCTGCACCCTGGAAAAAACCGCCAGCGGCTACCGCGCCGTGTTTGACGAACCGCAACGCGCGGTGACGCCGGGCCAGTCGGTCGTTTTCTATGACGGTGAAATCTGCCTCGGCGGCGGCGTGATCGAAGTGGCCGAGCCGTGGAGCGGCCAGGCATGAGCCCGACTCAGGAACAACTGACAGCGCTGGGCGGTGTGTTTCTCGCCGCCGTGCTGGTCGATCGCATCGCCAAGACTGGCCAGACCAACGAGGCCGGCCTGAGTTGCATGCTCGGCAGCCTACTGGTCCGCGACCCAAAAGATACGCTGGATGTATACGGCGGCGACGACATCAATCTGCGCGAGGGTTACCGCGCATTGATCGGCGCGCTGGAGCGCGATCCGAGCACCTTGCAGCGCGAGCCGTTGCGCTACGCGCTGTCGATGCTCGGTCTGGAGCGGCAACTGGCCAAGCGTGACGACATGCTTGAGACGATTGCCAAACGCCTGCCGCAGATTCAGTCGCAGGTGGAGCATTTTGGCCCTGCGCACGAAAACGTCGTCGCCGCTTGCGGTGCGTTGTATCAGGACACGTTAAGCACCCTGCGCCAGCGCATTCAGGTGCACGGCGACATGCGCAACCTGCAGCAGCCGAGCAATGCCTCGAAGATCCGCGCCCTGCTCCTCGCGGGTATCCGCTCGGCGCGCCTGTGGCGTCAGCTCGGTGGCCATCGCTGGCAGTTGGTGATCAGCCGTCGCAAGCTGCTTAAAGAGCTTTATCCGTTGATGCGCAGCGAGTAAACGCCGCGTCACGAAGGCTTTGTAGTCTGTAACGCGTAATACGCCGGTCAGTTGGCGACGGACCGGCGGATTTTTTCATGTATGATACGCGCCCCATTTCGTTGCCCGACTGTCCGAGAACACCCCATGCAGCTCTCTTCGCTCACTGCGGTTTCCCCTGTTGACGGCCGCTACGCCGGCAAAACCCAGGCCCTGCGCCCGATTTTCAGCGAGTACGGCCTGATCCGTGCACGCGTACTGGTTGAAGTGCGCTGGCTCCAGCGCCTGGCCGCCCACGCTGGCATCCCTGAAGTGCCAGCCTTCTCCGCCGAGGCCAACGCCGTTCTCAACGAACTGGCTGAAAACTTCTCGCTGGAGCACGCCGAGCGCGTCAAAGAGATCGAGCGCACCACCAACCACGACGTCAAAGCCATCGAATACCTGCTCAAAGAGCAGGCGGCCAAGCTGCCGGAGCTGGCCAAGGTCAGCGAATTCATCCACTTTGCCTGCACCAGCGAAGACATCAACAACCTGTCCCACGCCCTGATGCTGCGCGAAGGCCGTGACGACGTGATGCTGCCGCTGATGCGCCAGACCGCCAACGCCATCCGCGAACTGGCCATCCGTTTCGCCGACGTGCCGATGCTGTCGCGCACCCACGGTCAGCCGGCTTCGCCGACCACTCTGGGTAAAGAGCTGGCCAACGTGGTTTACCGTCTCGAGCGTCAGATCGCTCAGGTCGCTGCCGTGCCGCTGCTGGGCAAGATCAACGGCGCCGTCGGCAACTACAACGCGCACCTGTCGGCCTACCCGCAGATCGATTGGGAAGCCAATGCCCGCGCCTTCATCGAAGACGAACTGGGCCTGGGCTTCAACCCGTACACCACGCAGATCGAACCGCACGACTACATCGCCGAGCTGTTCGACGCCATTGCGCGCTTCAACACCATCCTGATCGACTTCGACCGCGACATCTGGGGCTACATTTCCCTAGGTTATTTCAAGCAGCGCACCATCGCTGGCGAAATCGGTTCGTCGACCATGCCGCACAAGGTCAACCCGATCGACTTCGAAAACTCCGAAGGCAACCTGGGTATCGCCAACGCACTGTTCCAGCACCTGGCGAGCAAGCTGCCGATTTCCCGCTGGCAGCGCGACCTGACCGACTCCACCGTCCTGCGCAACCTCGGTGTCGGCTTCGCTCACAGCGTGATCGCTTACGAAGCCAGCCTCAAAGGCATCAGCAAACTTGAGCTCAACGAGCAGAAAATTGCCGCCGACCTCGATGCTTGCTGGGAAGTATTGGCTGAGCCGATCCAGACCGTGATGCGTCGCTACAACATCGAAAACCCGTACGAAAAGCTGAAAGAACTGACCCGTGGCAAGGGCATCAGCCCTGAAGCGTTGCAGACTTTCATCGATGGCCTGGACATGCCAGCCGAAGCCAAAGCCGAGCTCAAGCAACTGACCCCGGCCAACTACATCGGCAACGCAGTGGCACAAGCCAAACGCATCTGATCGTCCGTTTGCCCCGCTTGAGACGCCCGGCCGCGCCGGGCGTTTTTATTCCCGTCTGAAAAGTGCTTTTTTTCAATAGGTTACATATGAATTCCGATATTCCTCTTCAACTTCTGGGCGGCCTCACAGCACGCGAATTCCTGCGTGACTACTGGCAGAAAAAACCGCTGCTGATCCGTCAGGCGATTCCTGACTTCGAAAGCCCGATCGACGCCGACGAACTGGCCGGCCTGGCCTTGGAAGAAGAAGTCGAATCGCGCTTGGTCATCGAGCACGGCGAGCGCCCATGGGAATTGCGTCGCGGCCCGTTCGCCGAAGACGAGTTCAGCAAATTGCCAGAGAAAGAGTGGACGCTGCTGGTGCAGGCGGTTGACCAGTTCGTGCCGGAAGTCAGCGAACTGCTGGAAAACTTCCGCTTCCTGCCGAGCTGGCGTGTCGACGACGTGATGATCAGCTTCGCCGCCCCGGGTGGCAGCGTCGGCCCGCATTTCGACAATTACGATGTTTTCCTGCTGCAGGGCCACGGCAAGCGCAACTGGAAAATCGGCCAGATGTGCGATTCCGAGAGCCCGCTGCTGCAACACGCCGACCTGCGCATCCTCGCTGAATTCCACGAAACCGAAGAATGGGTGCTGGAACCGGGCGACATGCTCTACCTGCCGCCGCGCCTGGCCCATTGCGGTGTCGCGGTCGACAACTGCATGACCTACTCGGTCGGCTTCCGCGCGCCAAGCGCCGCTGAAGTGCTGACCCACTTCACCGACTTCCTCAGCCAGTTCCTGACCGACGAAGAGCGCTACACCGATGCCGACGCCAAGCCGGCGGTCGATCCGCACCAGATTCAACACGATGCGCTGGATCGCCTGAAAAGCCTGCTCGCCGAGCACATGAGCGACGAGCGTCTGCTGCTGACCTGGTTCGGCCAGTACATGACCGAGCCGCGCTACCCGGAACTGGTAGTCGGCCCGGAAGACGTCGAAGAAGAAGACTTCCTCGCCGCCCTGCAGGATGGCGCCGTGCTGATCCGCAACCCGAGCGCGCGCCTGGCCTGGTCGGAAGTCGACGACGATCTGCTGCTGTTCGCCAGTGGCCAGAGCCGCTACCTGCCGGGCAAGCTGCGCGAACTGCTGAAGCTGATCTGCGCGGCTGACGCCTTGCACGCCGACAACCTCGGCGAGTGGCTGAGCGACGAAGACGGCCGCAGCCTGCTCTGCGAACTGGTCAAGCAAGGAAGCCTGGGGTTCGCCGATGAATAAAATTCGCGTTCGTGTCGCAGACTGGCAGAAGGATATCGCCGAGATCCGGCGCATTCGTGAAACGGTGTTCATCGCCGAACAATCGGTGCCACCCGAGCTTGAGTGGGACGCCGATGACGCGACCGCCGTGCATTTTCTGGCGTTCGAAGGCGACTTCCCGATCGGCACGGCGCGGCTGTTGCCCGACGGCCACATCGGCCGCGTTTCAGTACTCAAAGACTGGCGCGGAATGAAGGTCGGTGATGCGCTGATGCAAGCGGTCATCGCCGAAGCTGAAGCGCGCGGTTTGAAGCAGCAGAAGCTCAGCGCTCAGGTGCAAGCCACGGCGTTCTACGAGCGCCTGGGTTTCAGCCTGGTCAGCGAAGAGTTTCTTGAGGCCGGGATTCCGCATGTCGACATGGTTCGGCATTCGGCCTGAGCCCCGCCCTGATCGTTCCCACGCTCTGCGTGGGAATGCCTCTCGGGACGCTCCGCGTCCCTTGCGGCATGTGACGCAGAGCGTCACTGGCTGCATTCCCACGCAGAGCGTGGGAACGATCACGCCCCGCCATCCACCGATGCCGGGGCGTTTTGCTGTCTACGATTCAACTTGCCCCACCCCGGGCCGACAAACTGGCAATATCAAGCCTTTCGAACGCGGAGATAACGGACATGTCCCTACGCACCCTGCTCACCACCCTACTGCTCGGCTGCAGTTTTTCGGTGCTGGCAGCCACAGAAATCGTTCCCCTCAAATACCACACCAGCGCTGACATGCTGCCAGTGGCGCAGGACTTCATCGGCCAGGACGGTCAGGTCAGCGCTTACGGCAATCAGCTGATCGTCAAGGCCGAGCCGGGCAAGATTCAGGAGTTGAAGGATCTGCTGGCGCAACTCGATACCGCACCGAAGCGCTTGCTGATCACCGTCGACACCAACGAAAACAACGGCCGTGGCGACGAAGGTTATGCGGTCAATGGCGCCCAGCCGAGCCAGACCCGGATCATCAGCCGCAGCACCACCAGCCGCAACGGCGGCGTTCAGCAAGTGCAGACCAGCGAAGGCACTCCGGCGCTGATTCAGGTTGGCCAGAGCGTGCCGATCACCAACACCCAGAGCGATTCCTACGGCGGTTACAGCAGCGAGACTCAATACCGCAACGTCACCCAGGGTTTCTATGTCACCGCCAGCGTCACCGGCGAAACCGTTCATCTGGCGATCAGTACCAACCGTGACCGCATGAGCCAGGAACGTCCCGATGTAGTGAACGTGCAAAGCACCGACACAACCGTCACCGGGCGCCTCGGTGAATGGATCACTCTGGCGGGCGTCAACAGCCAGACTCAGGCCGATAAACAGGGCCTGACCCGCAGCTACTCGACTCAAGGCCGGGATGACATGACCTTGCGGGTGAAAGTCGACACGCTGGACTAAAGCACCGAAAACTGACTGATTAGTCGTATTAGACGAAAGATGTAGTGCTTGAAAAAAAGCACTACAAAACGTTTGACGCGAAAAAAAAGCGAAGGCATGATGGCCTCGCTCCCGCTAATCAGAGGCCCTGGCAAGGGCCTTCGAAGCGCCGCTCGCACCTACCCCGCGAGCCGTTTCGTGTCTGTACCGCCCACAAGGTGTGTTTGACGAGGTTGCCGACTGGAACGAAGTTGTCCCGAGGGACGGAAGCGTATTTAGGTAACCCGGCTTCACGCTGTTGTCCGTATAAAGGCCCACGACGCCCGCATGCGCCCCGCAGTCCGCCACTACCTGCTCACTTCCCCTCGAGCCCATCGTTCATCCCGTCGCCTACCCCGCCGAATCCGACTTGACCACCTAAGCTTCTGGTCAGCGAGCGCAGGAATTTTCCACCGCAGAACAACTTTTCATAAAAGACGCGACGAGGTTTATCTCCATGGCACTGACACGCGAACAGCAAATTGCAGCCCTCGAAAAAGACTGGGCCGAGAACCCGCGCTGGAAAGGCGTGACTCGCACTTACTCCGCTGCCGACGTGGTCCGCCTGCGTGGCTCGGTTCAGCCAGAGCACACCTTCGCGAAGATGGGCGCCGAGAAGCTGTGGAACCTGGTCACCCAGGGTGCCAAGCCGTCCTTCCGTCCAGAGAAAGATTTCGTCAACTGCATGGGCGCCCTGACCGGCGGCCAGGCTGTTCAGCAGGTCAAGGCCGGTATCCAGGCGATCTACCTGTCCGGCTGGCAGGTGGCTGCGGACAACAACTCCGCAGAATCGATGTACCCGGACCAGTCGCTGTACCCGGTGGACTCGGTGCCAACCGTGGTCAAGCGCATCAACAACTCGTTCCGTCGCGCTGACCAGATCCAGTGGAAAGCCGGCAAAAACCCGGGCGACGACGGCTACATCGACTACTTCGCGCCAATCGTGGCCGACGCTGAAGCCGGTTTCGGCGGCGTACTCAACGCCTACGAGCTGATGAAGAGCATGATCGAAGCAGGCGCCGCTGGCGTTCACTTCGAAGACCAACTGGCTTCGGTGAAGAAATGCGGCCACATGGGCGGCAAGGTTCTGGTGCCAACCCAGGAAGCTGTACAGAAGCTGACCGCTGCCCGTCTGGCCGCTGACGTTGCCGGCACGCCGACCATCATCCTGGCCCGCACCGACGCCAACGCGGCCGACCTGCTGACTTCCGACTGCGACCCGTACGATCAGCCATTCGTGACCGGCGAGCGTACTCAGGAAGGTTTCTACAAGGTACGTGCCGGCCTGGATCAAGCGATCGCCCGTGGCCTGGCTTACGCACCGTACGCCGACCTGATCTGGTGCGAAACCGCCAAACCGGATCTGGAAGAAGCCCGTCGCTTCGCTGAAGCGATCAAGAAGGAATACCCGGACCAGCTGCTGTCGTACAACTGCTCGCCTTCCTTCAACTGGAAGAAGAACCTGGACGACGCGACCATCGCCAAGTTCCAGCGCGAACTGTCCGCCATGGGCTACAAGCACCAGTTCATCACCCTGGCCGGCATTCACAACATGTGGCACAGCATGTTCAACCTGGCGCACGACTACGCCCGCAACGACATGACTGCCTACGTGAAGCTGCAAGAGCAGGAATTCGCTGACGCCGCCAAGGGCTACACCTTCGTTGCGCACCAGCAGGAAGTGGGCACTGGCTACTTCGACGACATGACCACCGTGATCCAGGGCGGCTCGTCCTCGGTGACCGCGCTGACCGGTTCGACCGAAGAAGAACAGTTCCACTGATTCGGCCTCACCTGAGCAAACGGCCTTTGCGGATCGAATAAAAAGCTAACCGCAGAGCCGCAAGACTGACGCCCCGACTGGATCGGGGCGTTTTTTTTGCCTGTTGGAATCTCAAAGACACTACAAATCCCCTGTGGGAGCGAGCCTGCTCGCGAAGGCGATAAGTCAGCTTGCACATCTGGAGGCTGATCCTTCGCTTTCGCGAGCAGGCTCGCTCCCACAGGGTTACCGTCAGCCGCGAGACGAAACATTGATCTGAAGCGCTACAAGCGTCAGAAATTTCCGCTAAAACGGTAGGCTTCGCTACTTGCAGTAACGCGCAAGTAAGACAACTTCCCAGCCACTCACTCGTTAAACAGTTACAAAACCACGCCAAACGATATCAATTATCATTTAGCCGCAACTATGTTCGTTACAAACTCTACAAAACATAATTGATGGAAACCCGGCTAATGCCCGCAACGCATGGGCCGCAGCGCCTTCAGGAGGCGCTATGTCCTTAATCCGGTAAATAATTTCGCCTTTGGAATTTTACTTGCCGGGTGTTTAGCCATAAAATCAGCCCGATTGATTGCTGCGACATATCGTCACTGCCTTATTTCTTTATCAAGCTCAGAGACCTTTGCTCTCTGTTAAGGATTACCAGCATGCCCGAAGCGACAGGACTCATGGCCCACAACTGGGGCTTTGCCATTTTCCTTCTGGGTGTCGTCGGCCTGTGTGCCTTCATGCTTGGCGTCTCCAGCCTCCTCGGGTCAAAAGCCTGGGGTCGCAGCAAAAACGAACCGTTCGAGTCGGGCATGCTACCTACCGGTGGCGCCCGCTTGCGGCTCTCAGCCAAATTCTATCTGGTCGCGATGCTCTTCGTGATCTTCGATATCGAAGCCCTCTTTCTCTTTGCATGGTCTGTGTCCGTCCGCGAAAGCGGCTGGACCGGATTCGTCGAAGCTCTCGTTTTCATAGCAATTCTGTTGGCAGGTCTTGTCTACCTGTTCCGAGTGGGCGCCCTTGACTGGGCTCCGGAAGCTCGTCGCAAGCGGCAGGCGAAGCTGAAACAATGAGGCTTTGGCAATGCAATACAATCTCACCAGGATCGACCCCGATGCTCCTAACGAGCAGTATCCGATTGGCCAGCGGGAAACCGTTGCCGATCCGTTAGAAGATCAAGTCCACAAAAACATTTTCATGGGCAAGCTGGAAGACGTGCTGAGTGGCGCGGTCAACTGGGGACGTAAGAACTCCCTGTGGCCGTACAACTTCGGCCTGTCGTGCTGCTACGTGGAAATGACCACCGCCTTCACGGCGCCCCACGACATCGCGCGCTTTGGCGCCGAAGTGATCCGGGCCTCGCCGCGTCAGGCCGACTTCATGGTTATCGCCGGTACCTGCTTCATCAAGATGGCGCCGATCATCCAGCGTCTCTACGAGCAAATGCTCGAGCCGAAATGGGTTATCTCCATGGGTTCGTGCGCCAACTCCGGCGGCATGTACGACATCTACTCCGTGGTTCAAGGGGTGGACAAGTTCCTGCCCGTGGACGTCTACGTACCTGGCTGCCCGCCCCGTCCGGAAGCATTTCTGCAAGGCTTGATGCTGTTGCAGGAATCGATTGGACAGGAGCGTCGTCCGCTTTCCTGGGTCGTTGGTGATCAAGGCGTGTACCGCGCCGACATGCCATCGCAGAAGGAACAGCGCCGCGAACAGCGAATCGCAGTCACCAATCTGCGCAGCCCTGACGAAGTCTGATCCAGTTCTGTTCCAAGTAACGAGAAGCTGGCTTCATTCTTTACGTTGACCGAAAGCGAAAAAATAACCATGACTACAGGCAGTGCTCTGTACATCCCGCCTTACAAGGCAGACGACCAGGATGTGGTCGTCGAACTGAACAACCGTTTTGGCGCCGAAGCGTTCACCGCGCAGGCAACCCGCACCGGCATGCCGGTGCTGTGGGTGGCCCGTGCCAGACTGGTTGAAGTCCTGACTTTCCTGCGCAACCTGCCCAAGCCGTACGTCATGCTCTATGACCTGCACGGCGTGGACGAGCGTCTGCGCACCAAGCGTCAAGGGCTGCCGACCGGCGCCGATTTCACCGTGTTCTATCACCTCATGTCGCTGGAGCGTAATAGTGACGTGATGATCAAGGTGGCCTTGTCCGAAGGCGACCTCAGCATGCCTTCCGTCACCAGCATCTGGCCGAACGCCAACTGGTACGAGCGCGAAGTCTGGGACATGTTCGGCATCGACTTCAAAGGCCACCCGCACCTGTCGCGCATCATGATGCCGCCGACCTGGGAAGGTCACCCGCTGCGCAAGGACTTCCCGGCGCGCGCCACCGAATTCGACCCATACAGCCTCAACCTCGCCAAGCAGCAGCTGGAGGAAGAAGCCGCGCGTTTCCGTCCGGAAGACTGGGGCATGAAGCGTTCCGGTGCCAACGAGGACTACATGTTCCTCAACCTCGGCCCGAACCACCCTTCGGCGCACGGTGCATTCCGCATCATCCTGCAGCTGGACGGCGAAGAGATCGTCGATTGCGTCCCGGACATCGGTTACCACCACCGTGGCGCCGAGAAGATGGGCGAGCGTCAGTCCTGGCACAGCTACATTCCGTACACCGACCGCATCGACTACCTCGGCGGCGTGATGAACAACCTGCCGTACGTGCTCTCGGTCGAGAAGCTGGCCGGCATCAAGGTGCCGCAGAAAGTCGACGTCATCCGCATCATGATGGCCGAGTTCTTCCGGATCACCAGTCACCTGCTGTTCCTAGGTACCTACATCCAGGACGTCGGCGCCATGACCCCGGTGTTCTTCACCTTCACCGACCGCCAGAAGGCGTACACGGTGATCGAAGCCATCACCGGTTTCCGTCTGCACCCGGCCTGGTACCGCATCGGCGGCGTCGCCCACGACCTGCCGCGCGGCTGGGAAAAACTGGTCAAGGATTTCGTCGAGTGGATGCCCAAGCGTCTGGACGAATACACCAAGGCCGCCCTGCAGAACAGCATCCTCAAGGGGCGTACCGTCGGCGTCGCGGCCTACAACACCAAAGAAGCCCTGGAATGGGGCGTCACCGGTGCCGGCCTGCGCTCTACCGGTTGCGATTTCGACCTGCGTAAAGCGCGTCCGTATTCGGGCTACGAGAACTTCGAATTCGAAGTGCCGCTGGCCGTCAACGGCGATGCCTACGACCGCTGCATGGTTCGCGTCGAAGAGATGCGCCAGAGCATCAAGATCATCGATCAATGCATGCGCAACATGCCGGAAGGCCCGTACAAGGCGGATCACCCGCTGACCACGCCGCCGCCGAAAGAGCGCACGCTGCAGCACATCGAAACCCTGATCACGCACTTCCTGCAGGTTTCGTGGGGCCCGGTCATGCCGGCCAACGAATCCTTCCAGATGATCGAAGCGACCAAGGGCATCAACAGTTATTACCTGACGAGCGACGGCGGCACCATGAGCTACCGTACCCGGATCCGTACTCCGAGCTTCCCGCATCTGCAGCAGATCCCTTCGGTGATCAAAGGCAGCATGGTCGCGGACTTGATTGCGTACCTGGGTAGTATCGACTTCGTTATGGCCGACGTGGACCGCTAAGCATGAACAGCACGCTTATCCAGACAGACCGTTTCACCTTGAGTGAAACCGAGCGCTCGGCCATCGAGCACGAGCTGCATCACTACGAAGACCCGCGCGCGGCGTCGATCGAAGCCCTGAAGATCGTTCAGAAGGAACGTGGCTGGGTGCCGGACGGCGCCCTCTATGCGATCGGCGAAATCCTCGGCATCCCGGCCAGCGACGTTGAAGGCGTGGCGACGTTCTACAGCCAGATCTTCCGTCAACCGGTCGGCCGCCACATCATTCGCGTCTGCGACAGCATGGTCTGCTACATCGGCGGCCACGAGTCGGTGGTCAGCGAAATCCAGAACAATCTGGGCATCGGCCTGGGTCAGACCACCGCCGACGGTCGTTTCACCCTGCTGCCTGTCTGCTGCCTCGGCAACTGCGACAAGGCACCGGCGCTGATGATCGACGACGACACCTTTGGCGACGTGCAGCCTGCTGGCGTGGCCAAACTGCTCGAGGGCTACGTATGACCCTGACATCTTTTGGTCCAGCCAACCGCATCCAGCGTTCGGCCGAGACACACCCGCTGACCTGGCGTCTGCGTGATGACGGCGAAGCCGTGTGGCTCGACGAATACCAGGCCAAGAACGGTTACGCTGCTGCACGCAAAGCCTTCGCGGAGATGGATCAGGACGCGATCGTCCAGACCGTCAAAGACGCTGGCCTCAAGGGTCGCGGCGGTGCCGGCTTCCCCACTGGCGTGAAGTGGGGCCTGATGCCCAAGGACGAATCCATCAACATCCGCTACCTGCTGTGCAACGCGGATGAAATGGAGCCGAACACCTGGAAAGACCGCATGCTGATGGAGCAACTGCCCCATCTGCTCATCGAAGGCATGTTGATCAGTGCCCGCGCGCTGAAAACCTACCGTGGCTACATCTTCCTGCGCGGCGAATACACCACCGCCGCCAAGCACCTCAACCGTGCCGTGGAAGAAGCCAAGGCGGCCGGCCTGCTGGGCAAGAACATTCTCGGTTCGGGTTTCGATTTCGAGCTGTTCGTCCACACCGGCGCCGGACGTTACATCTGCGGTGAAGAAACCGCACTGATCAACTCCCTCGAAGGCCGCCGCGCCAACCCGCGCTCCAAGCCGCCCTTCCCCGCCGCCGTCGGCGTGTGGGGCAAGCCGACCTGCGTGAACAACGTCGAAACCCTGTGCAACGTGCCGGCGATCATTGCCGACGGCGTTGACTGGTACAAATCGTTGGCCCGCGAAGGTTCCGAAGACATGGGCACCAAGCTCATGGGCTTCTCCGGCAAGGTCAAGAACCCGGGCCTGTGGGAACTGCCCTTCGGCGTCACCGGTCGTGAACTGTTCGAAGACTACGCCGGCGGCATGCGCGACGGCTTCAAGCTCAAGGCCTGGCAGCCAGGCGGTGCCGGTACCGGTTTCCTCCTGCCCGAGCACCTCGACGCACAAATGTACGCCGGCGGCATCGCCAAAGTGGGCACCCGTATGGGTACCGGTCTGGCGATGGCGGTGGATGACAGCGTCAACATGGTCTCGCTGCTGCGCAACATGGAGCAGTTCTTCGCTCGCGAATCCTGCGGTTTCTGCACCCCGTGCCGCGATGGTCTGCCATGGAGCGTCAAGCTCCTGATGGCCATCGAACAGGGCAAGGGCCAGCCGGGCGACATCGAGACCCTGCTGGGTCTGGTCGGTTTCCTCGGCCCGGGCAAGACCTTCTGTGCTCACGCACCGGGTGCCGTGGAGCCATTGGGCAGCGCCATCAAATACTTCCGTCCAGAGTTCGAAGCCGGTATCGCGCCAGTCAGCGCCGCCGTCCCGCCTCTGGCAAGGCCGATCGTAGTCGGCGCGTAAACGCTTAAAAAGGCGAAGGGTTCGTGCCCTTCGCCTTTCGTCCGATGACGCCCTTCGGGGCTGTTTGGATTCGGACGCATAACAAGATTCCATTAGCCACGCCCGCTGACACCGGGCCAACGAAGACCTTTGAACCATGGCCACTATCCACGTAGACGGCAAAGCGCTCGAAGTCGACGGGGCAGACAACCTGTTACAGGCATGTCTGTCGCTGGGCCTCGACATTCCATATTTCTGCTGGCACCCCGCGCTTGGTAGCGTCGGGGCCTGCCGCCAGTGCGCGGTCAAGCAGTACACCGACGAGAACGACACCCGTGGTCGTATCGTCATGTCCTGCATGACCCCCGCCACCGACAACACCTGGATCTCCATCGACGATGAAGAATCCAAGGCGTTCCGCGCCAGTGTTGTCGAATGGCTGATGACCAACCACCCGCACGACTGCCCGGTGTGCGAGGAAGGCGGTCACTGCCACCTGCAAGACATGACAGTGATGACCGGCCACAACGAGCGCCGTTATCGCTTCAGCAAACGCACCCACCAGAACCAGCAACTCGGCCCGTTCATTTCCCACGAAATGAACCGCTGCATCGCTTGCTACCGCTGCGTGCGTTTCTACAAGGACTACGCCGGCGGCACCGACCTCGGTGTGTTTGGCGCCCACGACAACGTGTACTTCGGTCGTGTTGAAGACGGCACCCTCGAAAGCGAGTTCTCCGGCAACCTCACCGAGGTCTGCCCGACCGGTGTGTTCACCGACAAGACTCACTCCGAGCGCTACAACCGCAAGTGGGACATGCAGTTCGCACCAAGCATCTGCCACGGCTGCTCGAGCGGTTGCAACATCTCCCCGGGCGAGCGTTACGGTGAACTGCGTCGCATCGAAAACCGTTTCAACGGTTCGGTGAACCAGTACTTCCTCTGCGACCGTGGCCGTTTCGGTTATGGCTACGTCAACCGCACCGACCGCCCACGTCAGCCGCTGCTGGCCGATGGCACCAAGCTCGGCCTCGACGCTGCGCTGGACAAAGCCGCTGACCTGCTGCGCGGACGCAACATCGTCGGCATCGGTTCGCCGCGTGCCAGCCTCGAAAGCAACTACGCGTTGCGCGAACTGGTTGGTGCCGAGCACTTCTATTCGGGTATCGAAGCCTCCGAGCTGGAGCGCATCCGTCTGGTCCTGCAGGTGCTGAACGACAGCCCGCTGCCAGTGCCGAACATGCGCGACATCGAAGACCACGACGCGATTTTCGTCCTCGGCGAAGACCTGACCCAGACCGCCGCGCGTATGGCGCTGGCTCTGCGTCAGTCGGTCAAGGGCAAGGCTGAAGACATGGCCGAAGCCATGCGCGTCCAGCCTTGGCTCGACGCGGCGGTGAAGAACATCGGCCAGCACGCGCTGAACCCGCTGTTCATCGCCAGCCTCGCCGAAACCAAGCTCGACGACGTCGCTGAAGAATGCGTACACGCAGCTCCCGACGATCTGGCGCGCATCGGTTTCGCCGTTGCGCATGCTCTGGATGCCAGTGCCCCGGCCGTTGAAGGTCTGGACACCGAAGCCCTGGAACTGGCGCAGCGCATCGCCGATGCCCTGCTCGCCGCCAAGCGTCCGCTGATCATCGCCGGTACTTCGCTGGGCTCCAAAGCCTTGATCGAAGCTGCCGCGAACATCGCCAAGGCCCTGAAGCTGCGCGAGAAGAACGGTTCGATCAGCCTGATCGTGCCGGAAGCCAACAGCCTCGGTCTGGCCATGCTCGGTGGCGAATCGGTCGACGCCGCGCTGCAAGCGGTCATCGATGGCAAGGCCGACGCGATCGTCGTGCTGGAAAACGATCTGTACACCCGCACTGCCAACGCCAAGGTCGATGCTGCGCTGAACGCCGCCAAAGTAGTGATCGTCGCTGACCATCAGAAAACCGCCACCACTGATCGCGCGCACCTGGTTCTGCCAGCGGCGAGCTTCGCCGAGGGCGACGGCACGCTGGTCAGCCAGGAAGGCCGCGCTCAGCGCTTCTTCCAGGTTTTCGATCCGCAATACATGGACGCGAGCATTCTGGTGCACGAAGGCTGGCGCTGGCTGCACGCCCTGCGCGCGACCCTGCTGAACCAGCCGATCGACTGGACGCAACTCGACCACGTCACCGCTGCCGTTGCTTCGAGCACCGCGCAACTGGCGCGCATCGTCGATGCAGCACCGTCGGCGGCGTTCCGCATCAAGGGTCTGAAACTGGCCCGTGAGCCGCTGCGTTATTCCGGTCGCACCGCCATGCGCGCCGACATCAGCGTTCACGAACCGCGCACCCCGCAAGACCAGGACACCGCGTTCGCCTTCTCCATGGAAGGTTACTCGGGCTCCGCCGAACCGCGTCAGCAGGTGCCATTCGCATGGTCGCCGGGCTGGAACTCGCCACAAGCGTGGAACAAGTTCCAGGACGAAGTCGGTGGTCATCTGCGTGCTGGCGACCCTGGCACACGCCTGATCGAAAGCACCGGTGATTCGCTGAGCTGGTTCGCTGCTGCTCCGCGCGCATTCAATCCGGCGCCGGGTACCTGGCAAGCCGTGCCGTTCTTCCACCTGTTCGGCAGCGAAGAAAACTCTTCGAAAGCCGCCCCGGTACAGGAACGCATTCCGGCACCTTACGTTGCGCTGGCGAAATCCGAAGCGGATCGCCTCGGCGTCAACGACGGTGCCCTGCTGAGCCTGAACGTGGCCGGCCAGACATTGCGTCTGCCGCTGCGCATCAATGAAGAACTGGGCGCCGGTCTGGTGGCATTGCCTGCGGGCATCGCCGGCATTCCACCGGCATTCGCCGGCGTGTCCGTCGACGGTCTGCAGGAGGCAGCGCAATGACCTGGTTCACCCCTGAAGTGATCGATGTGATCCTGACGGTCATCAAAGCCATCGTGATCCTGCTGGCCGTAGTGGTTGCAGGCGCCTTGCTCAGCTTTGTCGAACGTCGCCTGCTGGGCTGGTGGCAGGAC
Organism: Pseudomonas sp. CCNWLW23; assembly: GCF_037095675.1. Classification (NCBI taxonomy): domain Bacteria; kingdom Pseudomonadati; phylum Pseudomonadota; class Gammaproteobacteria; order Pseudomonadales; family Pseudomonadaceae; genus Pseudomonas; species Pseudomonas sp. CCNWLW23. The sequence goes on from NZ_JBAWKM010000015.1 coordinate 56,854, forward strand.
CGTTACGGTCCGAACCGCGTTGGCCCGTTCGGCATGTTCCAGATCGCCGCCGACATGCTGAAGATGTTCTTCAAGGAAGACTGGACCCCGCCGTTCGCCGACAAGGTGATCTTCACCCTGGCGCCGGTGGTGGCCATGTCCGCCCTGCTGATCGCCTTCGCGATCATCCCGATCACCCCGACCTGGGGCGTGGCGGATCTGAACATCGGCCTGCTGTTCTTCTTCGCCATGGCCGGTCTGTCGGTCTACGCGGTGCTGTTCGCCGGCTGGTCGAGCAACAACAAGTTCGCCCTGCTCGGCAGCTTGCGTGCCTCGGCGCAGACCGTGTCCTACGAAGTGTTCATGGGCCTGGCCCTGATGGGCATCGTGGTCCAGGTCGGTTCGTTCAACATGCGCGACATCGTCGAGTACCAGGCGCAGAACCTGTGGTTCATCATTCCGCAGTTCTTCGGCTTCTGTACCTTCTTCATCGCTGGCGTCGCCGTGACTCACCGTCACCCGTTCGACCAGCCGGAAGCGGAACAGGAGCTGGCCGACGGTTACCACATTGAATACGCCGGTATGAAATGGGGCATGTTCTTCGTCGGTGAATACATCGGCATCATCCTGATCTCGGCGCTGCTGGTCACCCTGTTCTTCGGTGGCTGGCACGGTCCGTTCGGCATCCTGCCGCAACTGTCCTTCGTCTGGTTCGCACTGAAGACCGCGTTCTTCATCATGCTGTTCATCCTGCTGCGCGCTTCCATCCCGCGTCCGCGTTATGACCAGGTGATGGATTTCAGCTGGAAATTCTGCCTGCCACTGACCCTGATCAATTTGCTGGTGACCGCTGCGGTTGTGTTGATGAACACGCCTGCGGTTGCGGTTCAGTGAGGATTTGACCCATGTTCAAATATATTGGCGACATCGTTAAGGGTACCGGTACCCAGTTGCGCAGCCTGGTCATGGTCTTCGGCCATGGCTTTCGCAAGCGCGACACCCTGCAATACCCCGAGGAGCAGGTCTACCTGCCGCCGCGCTATCGTGGCCGCATCGTCCTGACCCGCGACCCCGATGGCGAAGAACGCTGCGTAGCCTGCAACCTGTGCGCCGTGGCCTGCCCGGTGGGTTGCATCTCGCTGCAGAAAGCTGAAACCGAAGACGGTCGCTGGTACCCGGACTTCTTCCGGATCAACTTCTCGCGCTGCATTTTCTGCGGTCTCTGCGAGGAAGCCTGCCCGACCACCGCGATCCAGCTGACCCCGGATTTCGAGATGGCCGAGTTCAAACGTCAGGACCTGGTGTACGAGAAAGAAGATCTTTTGATCTCCGGCCCCGGCAAAAACCCTGATTACAACTTCTATCGTGTTGCAGGTATGGCAATCGCTGGCAAGCCGAAAGGCGCTGCGCAGAACGAAGCCGAACCGATCAACGTGAAGAGCTTGCTGCCTTAAGGAAGAACGATGGAATTCGCTTTCTATTTCGCATCGGGTATTGCTGTGGTGTCCACGCTGCGTGTGGTCACCAACACCAACCCCGTGCACGCCCTGCTCTACCTGATCATCTCGTTGATCGCCGTGGCCATGACTTTTTTCGCCCTCGGCGCGCCGTTCGCCGGTGTGCTGGAAGTGATCGCCTACGCCGGCGCCATCATGGTGCTGTTCGTGTTCGTGGTGATGATGCTCAACCTGGGTCCCGCCTCGGTGCAGCAGGAACGCACCTGGCTAAAGCCCGGCATCTGGGCCGGACCGGTGATTCTTGCCGCGCTGCTGCTGGCCGAACTGCTGTATGTGCTGTTCGCTCACCAGAGCGGCCAGGCCATCGGCCACACCACCGTAGATGCGAAAGCCGTGGGCATCAGCCTGTTCGGCCCGTATCTGCTGGTGGTCGAACTCGCCTCGATGCTGCTGCTCGCCGCAGCCGTCACGGCGTTCCATTTGGGCCGTAACGAGGCGAAGGAGTAAGACATGCCTGCTATCCCTCTCGAACATGGACTGGCCGTCGCCGGCATCCTGTTCTGCCTTGGTCTGGTCGGCCTGATGGTCCGCCGCAACATTTTGTTCGTGTTGATGAGTCTGGAAGTGATGATGAACGCCTCTGCCCTGGCCTTCATCGTCGCGGGCGCCCGCTGGGCGCAGCCGGATGGACAGATCATGTTCATCCTGGTGATCAGCCTTGCCGCAGCCGAGGCCAGTATTGGCCTGGCGATCCTGCTGCAACTGTATCGCCGCTTCCACACGCTCGATATCGACGCTGCCAGTGAGATGCGCGGATGAACCTACTCTTTCTGACTTTCGTATTCCCTCTGATCGGGTTCCTGTTGCTGTCGTTCTCGCGCGGCCGCTTCTCGGAAAACCTCTCGGCGCTGATCGGTGTCGGTTCGATCGGCCTGTCGGCTATCGTCACCGCTTACGTGATCTGGCAATTCAACGTCGCACCTCCGGAGGGTGGCGTGTACACCCAGGTGCTGTGGCGCTGGATGTCGGTGGAAGGTTTCCAGCCGAACTTCGCGCTGTACCTGGATGGCCTGTCGGTGACCATGCTCGGTGTGGTCGTCGGCGTCGGCTTCCTGATCCACCTGTTCGCGTCCTGGTACATGCGTGGCGAAGACGGTTACTCGCGCTTCTTCTCGTACACCAACCTGTTCATCGCCAGCATGCTGTTCCTGATCCTCGGCGATAACCTGCTGTTCATCTACTTCGGCTGGGAAGGCGTGGGCCTGTGCTCGTACCTGTTGATCGGTTTCTACTACAGCAACCGCAACAACGGTAACGCCGCACTCAAAGCGTTCATCGTCACCCGCATCGGCGACGTGTTCATGGCCATCGGCCTGTTCATCCTGTTCCAGCAACTGGGCACGCTGAACGTCCAGGAACTGCTGGTACGTGCGCCGGAGCACTTCAAGGTCGGCGACTTCTGGATCGTTCTGGCAACCCTGATGCTGCTCGGTGGTGCTGTCGGTAAATCGGCGCAACTGCCGCTGCAAACCTGGCTCGCGGATGCGATGGCCGGCCCTACCCCGGTTTCGGCACTGATCCACGCCGCGACCATGGTCACCGCCGGTGTCTACCTGATCGCCCGTACCCACGGTCTGTTTGCGCTGGCGCCGGACATCCTGCACCTCGTAGGCATCGTCGGTGGCGTGACCCTGGTACTGGCCGGTTTCGCCGCGCTGGTACAGACCGACATCAAACGTATCCTCGCCTACTCGACCATGAGCCAGATCGGCTACATGTTCCTGGCGCTGGGCGTTGGCGCATGGGAAGGCGCGATCTTCCACCTGATGACCCACGCCTTCTTCAAGGCCCTGCTGTTTCTTGCGTCCGGTGCGGTGATCGTTGCCTGCCACCACGAGCAGAACATTTTCAAGATGGGCGGTCTGTGGAAGAAACTGCCACTGGCCTACGCCAGCTTCATCGTCGGTGGTGCCGCGCTGGCCGCTCTGCCACTGGTTACCGCAGGCTTCTACTCCAAGGACGAAATCCTCTGGGAAGCGTTCGCCAGCGGTAACCAGGGTCTGCTTTACGCAGGTCTGGTCGGTGCGTTCATGACGTCGCTGTACACCTTCCGCCTGATCTTCATCGCGTTCCACGGTGAAGCCAAGGCCGAAGCCCACGCCGGCCACGGCATTGCCCACTGGCTGCCTCTGTCGGTACTGATCGTGCTGTCGACTTTCGTCGGCGCGATGATCGTGCCACCGCTGCACGGCGTACTGCCGCAAAGCGTTGGCCATGCCGGTGGCGAAGCCAAGCACAGTCTGGAAATCGCCTCGGGCGCCATCGCCCTGGCCGGTATCCTGCTGGCAGCGCTGCTGTTCCTTGGCAAGCGTCGCTTCGTCACGGCAATTGCCAACAGCGGCATCGGCCGTTTCCTTTCGGCCTGGTGGTTCGCTGCCTGGGGCTTCGACTGGATCTACGACAAACTGTTCGTCAAGCCGTACCTTGCGATCAGCCATGTACTGCGCAAAGACCCGCTCGACCAGACCATCGGTCTGATCCCGCGTATGGCCAAGGGTGGTCACACTGCCCTGAGCCGCACCGAGACCGGTCAACTGCGTTGGTACGCCGCCTCGATGGCTGCTGGTGCCGTGCTGGTGATCGGCGCCATCGTGCTGGTAGCGGTCTGATATGAACCTTGCGAATTTGCGAAAGGAAACGAGCCCGTCATGATTCTGCCTTGGCTAATCCTGATCCCCTTCATCGGCGGCCTGCTGTGCTGGATGGGTGAGCGCTTCGGCGCTACCCTCCCGCGCTGGATTGCGCTGTTGACCATGACCCTGGAACTCGCGCTCGGCCTCTGGCTGTGGGCCCACGGTGACTATTCATTCGCACCGGCGCCAGGCGCCGACCCGACCTGGGCGCTTGAGTTCAAGCATGTCTGGATCCAGCGTTTCGGCATCAACGTGCACCTGGCCCTCGACGGCCTGTCGCTGTTGATGATCCTGCTGACCGGCCTGCTGGGTATCCTCTCGGTACTCTGCTCGTGGAAAGAGATTCAACGTCACGTTGGCTTCTTCCACCTCAACCTGATGTGGATCCTGGGCGGTGTGGTCGGCGTGTTCCTCGCCCTCGACCTGTTCATGTTCTTCTTCTTCTGGGAAATGATGCTGGTGCCGATGTACTTCCTCATCGCGCTCTGGGGTCACAGTTCTTCGGACGGCAAGAAAACCCGGATCTACGCAGCGACCAAGTTCTTCATCTTCACTCAGGCGTCCGGCCTGATCATGCTGGTGGCGATCCTCGGTCTGGTGCTGGTCAACTTCAACAATACCGGCGTGATCACCTTCAACTACGCCGACCTGTTGAAAACCAAGATGTCGATGACCACCGAGTACATTCTGATGCTCGGCTTCTTCATCGCTTTCGCGGTCAAGCTGCCCGTCGTACCGTTCCACTCCTGGCTGCCTGACGCTCACGCCCAGGCACCGACTGCCGGTTCCGTCGACCTCGCCGGTATCCTGCTGAAAACTGCGGCCTACGGTCTGCTGCGTTTCGCCCTGCCGCTGTTCCCGAACGCTTCGGCGGAGTTCGCGCCGATCGCCATGAGCCTCGGTCTGATCGGGATCTTCTACGGCGCGTTCCTCGCGTTCGCACAAACCGACATCAAGCGTCTGATTGCCTTCTCTTCCGTTTCCCACATGGGCTTCGTGTTGATCGGCATCTACTCCGGCAGCCAACTGGCGCTGCAAGGTGCAGTGATCCAGATGCTGGCGCACGGTCTGTCGGCAGCGGCGCTGTTTATCCTCAGCGGTCAGTTGTACGAGCGTCTGCACACTCGTGACATGCGTGAGATGGGCGGTCTGTGGTCGCGTATCGCTTACCTGCCGGCGATCAGCCTGTTCTTCGCTGCGGCGTCGCTGGGCTTGCCGGGCACCGGTAACTTTGTCGGCGAATTCCTGATCCTGATCGGCTCCTTCGCCAGCGCTCCATGGGTCACGGCGATTGCCACGTCCGGTCTGGTGTTCGGTTCGGTCTACTCGCTGATCATGATCCACCGTGCCTACTTCGGCCCGTCGAAATCCGACGCGGTGCTGCACGGCATGGATGCGCGCGAACTGATCATGGTGCTCGGTCTGGCGGTATTGCTGATTTACCTCGGCGTCTACCCGCAACCGTTCCTCGACACCTCTGCCGCCACCATGCATGGCGTGCAGCAGTGGCTCGGCACCGCCTTCTCTCAACTCGCTTCGGCCCGGTAAGAGCGCTATGGAATTCACGATTCAACACTTTATTGCGCTTGCGCCACTGTTGATCACCAGCCTCACCATTATCGTGGTGATGCTGGCAATCGCCTGGCGCCGCAACCACTCGCAGACCTTCCTGATTTCGGTGGCGGGTCTGAACCTGGCCCTGCTGTCGATCCTGCCTGCGTTGAAAGTCGCGCCTCTGGCCGTGACCCCATTGCTGCAAATCGATGCCTTCGCCTGCCTGTACATGGCGATGATCCTGGTCGCCACCCTCGCCTGCGTCACCCTCGCCCACGCTTATCTGGGTGATGGCGGTTCGGGCTACCCGGGCAACCGCGAAGAACTGTACCTGCTGATCCTGATGGCCGCCGCCGGTGGTCTGGTTCTGGTCAGTGCGCAGCACCTGGCCGGTTTGTTCATCGGTCTGGAACTGCTCTCGGTACCGGTCTACGGTCTGGTGGCTTACGCCTTCTTCAACAAGCGTTCGCTGGAAGCCGGCATCAAGTACATGGTGCTGTCGGCCGCCGGTTCTGCGTTCCTGCTGTTCGGTATGGCGCTGCTCTACGCCGACGCCGGTTCGCTGAGCTTCGTCGGCATTGGTCAGGCCCTGGCCGCGACCGGCCTGCCAAGCCCGCTGGCGCAACTGGGCCTGGGCATGATGCTCATCGGTCTGGCGTTCAAGCTGTCGCTAGTACCGTTCCACCTGTGGACGCCGGACGTCTACGAAGGTGCTCCGGCACCGGTGGCGGCGTTCCTCGCTACCGCTTCGAAGGTCGCAGTGTTTGCGGTGATGGTGCGTCTGTTCCAGCTCTCCCCTGCCGCCAGCAGTGGCGTGCTGAGCGATGTGCTGAGCGTGATCGCGGTCGCCTCGATCCTGTTCGGTAACCTGCTGGCCCTGACCCAGAGCAACCTCAAGCGTCTGCTCGGTTACTCGTCGATTGCGCACTTCGGCTATCTGCTGATCGCGCTGGTGGCGAGCAAGGGTCTGGCGGTGGAAGCCATCGGCGTCTATCTGGTGACTTATGTCATCACCAGCCTCGGCGCGTTCGGCGTGATCACCCTGATGTCGTCGCCGTACAACGGCCGCGACGCCGACGCCCTGTACGAGTACCGCGGCCTGTTCTGGCGCCGTCCGTACCTGACCGCCGTGCTGACCGTGATGATGCTGTCCCTGGCCGGCATCCCGCTGACCGCCGGCTTCATCGGCAAGTTCTACATCATCGCCAGCGGCGTCGAAACGCGTCAGTGGTGGCTGGTCGGCGCACTGGTACTGGGCAGCGCCATCGGCGTCTTCTACTACCTGCGCGTGATGGTCACCCTGTACCTGATCGAGCCTAACCTGCGTCGCCACGACGCCCAGCTGCACTGGGAACAGAAGGCAGGCGGCGTGATGCTGCTGGCCATCGCCCTGGTCGCATTTTTCCTGGGCGTGTACCCGCAGCCATTGCTGGTGCTGGTACAGCAGGCGGGTCTGGCGGGCTGATTGCTCGGCTGATCTGGCTGGAATGGAAACGGCACCTTCGGGTGCCGTTTTTTGTTTGTAGCAGAAGTCGATATCGCCGGCGTTTGTGCAAGCGTCATCGCGGGCAAGCCCGCTCCCACAGGTGTGTGTGTCGCTCATAGCATCCGGGTGCATCGCACACCCAGCAGGAGTGAACCTGCTCGCGATGGCGTCCTACAAGTCGACGGATATGCTAACCGACCCTCCGCTTTCGCGAGCAGGCTCGCTCCCACAGGGATCTCGGGTGCCACCAATTTTGAGTAGCACCGCTCCAATGTGGGAGTGAGCCTGCTCGCGAAAGCGGCAGATCCGGCAGCAAAAAAAACGGCACCTTCCGGTGCCGTTCGCTTCTCACATTTCCAACATCATTTGCGCGCATCCGCCCAGGATTTCAGCAGTTCGCTATAGCTCACGGTTTCACCCTTCGGCTTCTCGTTGGCCAGTTTCGGCTTCGGTGCGCCCGGCTGATCAAACCAGTATTGCGCATCGCGTTCCGGGTTCATTTTCGGTGCGCAAGTGGCCTGGGCCTTGGAGCGTTCGAGGCGTTCCATGATGCGGTCCTGATCCTTGGCCAGGCCATCGAGCGCTTGTTGCGGTGTTTTCTCGCCGCTGGCGGCTTCGGCGATATGGCTCCACCACAGCTGAGCGAGACGCGGGTAGTCCGGCACGTTGGTACCGGTCGGCGACCATTGCACGCGGGCCGGGCTGCGATAGAACTCGACCAGACCACCGAGTTTCGGCGCCAGATCGGTCATGGCCTGCGAGTTGATGTCCGACTCGCGAATAGGTGTCAGACCGACGATGGTTTTCTTCAGCGAAACAGTTTTCGACGTGACGAACTGCGCGTACAGCCACGCCGCGAGTTTCTGTTTCTCAGGCGTGGATTTCATGAACGTCCACGACCCCACATCCTGATAGCCAAGCTTCATGCCCTCTTCCCAATACGGGCCTTTAGGCGACGGCGCCATGCGCCATTTCGGCGTGCCGTCGGCGTTGACCACCGGCAGGCCGGGTTTGGTCATGTCGGCGGTGAACGCGGTGTACCAAAAGATCTGCTGGGCGATGTTGCCCTGCGACGGCACCGGGCCGGACTCGGAGAAAGTCATGCCGGCCGCTTCCGGTGGCGCATATTTCTTCAGCCAGTCGACGTATTTGGTGGTGGCAAACACCGCCGCCGGGCCGTTGGTGTCGCCGCCGCGGGTCACACTGGAGCCGACCGGATGACAGTCTTCGACGCGGATGCCCCACTCGTCCACCGGCAAGCCGTTGGGCAGTCCCTTGTCGCCGCCGCCGGCCATGGAGAACCAGGCGTCGGTGAAACGCCAGCCCAGCGACGGGTCTTTTTTGCCGTAATCCATGTGGCCGTAGACGCGTTTGCCGTCGATTTCCTTCACGTCTTCGCTGAAGAATTTGGCGATGTCTTCATAGGCCGACCAGTTCACTGGCACGCCTAATTCGTAGCCGTATTTTTCCTTGAACTTGGCTTTCAGATCGGCGCGTTCGAACCAGTCGGCGCGGAACCAGTACAGGTTGGCGAACTGCTGGTCGGGCAGTTGATAGATCTTGCCGTCGGGCGCGGTGGTGAAGGAGATGCCGATGAAGTCCTTGATGTCGAGGGTCGGCGAAGTGAAGTTCTTGCCTTCGTTGGCCATCAGGTCGGTGATCGATTCGGTCTTGCCGTAGCGAAAGTGCGTGCCGATCAGGTCGGAGTCGTTGACCCAGCCGTCATAGATGTTCTTGTCCGACTGCATCACCGTCTGCATCTTCTCGACCACGTCGCCTTCCTGCAGCAGGTCGTGGGTGAGTTTGATCCCGGTGATTTCGCTGAAGGCCTTGGCCAGCACCTTGGACTCGTATTCGTGAGTGGTCAGGGTTTCGGAAACGACCTTGATGTCCATGCCGCGAAACGGCTCGGCGGCCTTGATGAACCACTTCAGTTCTTCGAGCTGCTGTTCGGCCGTCAGGGTCGAGGGCTTGAACTCGCTGCCGATCCATTTTTTTGCAGCATCTTCGTAGGCGTCGGCCCAGGCAGATGCGCTCAGACCGCTGAGTGCCAGCATGGCTGCCAATGAAATGCTATGTCGCAGCTTATTGTTTTTATCGAACATAGAGACCTCCTGTTTAAGTTGTGGAGCCGCGTTGCCGAACGATTCGACTAGCCCCAACGCATCACAGCCAACAGCCACACCAGGGACAACGCGGACGCCACCCAGATGCTCCAGTCGGTGACGCCGATTACCAGCAAATGCAGGTAGGCGCTGCCGAGAAGACCGATAAACAAGCGATCGCCACGGGTGGTGGCAATCGGCAGAAACCCGCGCCGCAGAATGCTCGGCGAGCGCAATTCCCAGGTGGTCATGCCCACCAGAATCAGACCGATGCCGATGAAGAACGCGGCGGTCGGTGTCGTCCAGCTCATCCATTCCATCATCAGCTCCTCAGACTCGACCGAGGGCAAAGCCCTTGGCCACGTGGTTGCGTACAAACCAGATCACCAGCATGCCCGGCAGGATGGTCAACACCCCCGCCGCTGCCAGCACGCCCCAATCGATCCCCGACGCCGACACCGTGCGCGTCATCACCGCCGCAATCGGCTTGGCGTTGACCGAGGTCAGCGTGCGCGCCAGCAGCAGCTCGACCCAGGAAAACATGAAGCAGAAAAACGCCGTGACGCCGATACCGGAACCGATCAACGGGATGAAAATCTTCACGAAGAACTTGGGGAAACTGTAGCCGTCGATGTAGGCCGTTTCGTCGATCTCCTTGGGCACGCCGGACATGAAACCTTCGAGAATCCACACCGCCAGCGGCACGTTGAACAGGCAGTGCGCCAAAGCCACGGCGATATGCGTGTCGAAAAGGCCGATCGACGAATACAACTGGAAGAACGGCAGCAAGAACACCGCCGGCGGCGCCATGCGATTGGTCAGCAGCCAGAAGAACAAGTGTTTGTCGCCGAGGAAACGATAGCGTGAGAACGCATAGGCCGCCGGTAACGCGACGCTCAGGGAAATCACCGTGTTGAGGCTGACGTAATACAGCGAGTTCAAGTAGCCGGTGTACCAGCTCGGATCAGTGAAGATCACCTTGTAGTTCGCCAGCGTGAAGTCCTGTGGGAAAAGCGTCAGGCCGCCGAGGATTTCGGTGTTGCTCTTGAACGACATGTTCAGCAGCCAGTAGATCGGCACCAGCAGGAACAGGATGTAGACCAGCAACGGAATAAGCTTTTTCTTGCTCATGGCCGGGCCTCAGCGGTTGGCGTCGGAGTGCGTCATGGCGGTATAGAACAGCCAGGACACCAACAGGATGATCAGGAAGTACACAAGCGAAAACGCCGCTGCCGGACCGAGGTCGAATTGCCCTACAGCCATCTGCGTCAACGTCTGACTCAAGAAGGTCGTGGCATTGCCCGGCCCGCCGCCGGTGAGCACGAAAGGCTCGGTGTAGATCATGAAACTGTCCATGAAACGCAGCATCACCGCGATCAGCAGTACGCTTTTCAGTTTGGGCAATTGAATGTGGCGGAACACTGCCCAGGCCGAGGCGCGATCGATCCGCGCCGCTTGGTAATAGACGTCGGGAATCGCCCGCAGGCCGGAGAAACACAACAGCGCGACCAGAGAAGTCCAATGCCAGACGTCCATCACCAGCACCGTCACCCAGGCGTCCATGGTGTTGGCCGCGTAGTTGTAGCTGATTCCTATCGCGTTGAGGCTGGAACCGAGCAGGCCGATGTCGGCGCGGCCGAAGATCTGCCAGATGGTGCCGACCACGTTCCACGGAATCAGCAGCGGTATCGCCAGAATGATCAGCACCACCGAGGACCAGCGGCCCTTGGTCGGCATGGTCAGCGCGACGGCGATGCCCAGCGGGATTTCAATCAGCAGCACGCACGCCGAATAGATGAACTGGCGCAGCAGCGAGTCGTGCAGACGCGGATCGAGCAGCACTTGCTTGTACCAATCGGCACCGACGAAGTAGCGGCTGGACTGGTCGAAGATGTCCTGCACCGAATAGTTGACCACGGTCATCATCGGGATCACCGCACTGAACGCCACCAGCAGGAACACCGGCAACACCAGCCACCAGGCCTTGTTGTTCTGCACCTTGTTCATGGCTGCACCTCCTCGTCGCTGGCTTCCAGGAGAAATTCGTCGGCATAGACCATCAGCCATTGCGCCGGGAAACTGATGTAAGCCGTGCCTTGAGGCACCGGTTTGTCTTCAGCCAGGCGCACCTTCAACGGCGCGCCGTCGAGGTTGAGCGTCATGATCTTGTAGGTGCCGAGGTCTTCGACGTGTACGACTTTGGTCTGCATCGCGTCGTCAAACGGCTCGTCCCACACATGAATGAATTCGGGGCGGATGCCGACCTTGAGATTTTTCCACTGGCCGTGCTCGATATGGCGCTGCAAGGCGTCGGACAGCGGCAGGTGCGTCGAGGCGAAACCGACACCACCGGGCTGCGGCTGCACCTCGATCAGATTCATCCCCGGGCTGCCAATGAAATAGCCGACAAAGGTGTGGCTCGGCCGCTCGAACAATTCCCGTGGCGTGCCGAACTGGACGATCTGGCCGCCGTACATCACCGCAATCTTGTCGGCGAAGGTCGAGGCTTCGAGCTGATCGTGGGTGACGTAGACCATGGTGATGTTGAACTGCTCATGGATCTGCTTGAGCTTGCGCCGCAGTTTCCACTTCAAGTGCGGGTCGATCACCGTCAGCGGCTCATCGAAGAGGATCGCCGAGACGTCGTCGCGCACCAGGCCACGGCCCATGGAGACTTTCTGTTTTTCGTCGGCGGTGAGATTGCGCGCCTTCTTGCTCAGCAGATTCTGCAGGTCGAGCACCTCGGCAATTTCCTGCACTTTGCTGTGCACTTTCGCCTCGGCCATGCCCTGATTTCGCAGCGGGAAAGCGAGGTTGTCGAACACGGTCATGGTGTCGTAGACCACCGGAAACTGGAAAACCTGGGCGATGTTGCGCTTCTCCGGCGTCAGGTCATTGACCGCTTTGCCGTCAAACAACACATGGCCCTGGGACGGGCTGAGCAGGCCGGAAATGATGTTGAGCAAGGTCGACTTGCCGCAACCGGACGGGCCGAGCAAGGCGTAGGCGCCACCCTGCTCCCAGACGTGATCCATCTCGCGGATCGCATAATCCTCGGCGCCGCTCGGGGTTTTGCTGTAGCTGTGGGCGAGGTGCTGCAAACGGATTTCGGCCATCAGGCAACCCTCGCGACACGCCGGCCCGGTGCTTGCACCAGACGGCCCTGCGCATCAAAAACGAACAGTTTGTGGGTCGGGATATAGATGCGGATCGGCGCATCGACGTCGTATTCGTGAACCCCCGGCAAGTGCAGCACCAGCAGGAAATGCTCGTTGCGCACATGCAGGAAGGTTTCCGAACCGCTGATTTCGGCGACCTCGACGGTCACCGCCAGTTCGAGGTCGTCATCGTTGCTCGGCACCAGCGATATATGACTTGGGCGCACGCCGAAGCGGAACTCGCCCTCGCCTACCGGGCGCAGATCGACGTTCAGCGGAAAGTGTACGAAGTTGGCGAAGCTGACTTCGTTGCCGGCAATGCGTCCCGGCATCAGGTTTATCGGCGGCTCGGAGAACAGTTCAGCAGCGAGCACCGACTGCGGTTGGTGGTAGACCTCGGTCGACGGCCCGCTCTGGATCACCCGGCCTTCGTGCAGGATGGTGGTGGTGCCGCCGAGGGCCAGCGCTTCGTTGGGTTCGGTGGTGGCGTAGATGGCGATGGTGTGGCGGGCCTTGAACAGCTCGCGCATTTCCTGACGCAGCTCTTCGCGCAGCTTGTAGTCGAGGTTGACCAGCGGCTCGTCGAAGAGGATCAGCTCAGCATCCTTGACCAGCGCGCGGGCCATGGCCGTGCGCTGTTGCTGCCCACCGGAGAGCTCCAGCGGATAGCGCTGCAAGAACTTCTCGATGCGCAGCATGCGTGCGGTTTCCTGCACCTTGCTGTGGATGATCTCTTTCGAGATGCCGGCCTGACGCAGTGGCGAGGCGATGTTCTCGAACACGGTCATGGTCGGGTAATTGATGAACTGCTGATAGACCATCGACACGTTGCGCAGCCGCACCGGGCGCTGGGTGACGTCGACGCCGTTCATCAGCACGCGGCCGCTGTCGGGCTTGTCGAGGCCGGCCATCAGACGCATGAGGCTGGTCTTGCCGGACAGCGTGCGCCCGAGCAGAACGTTGAAGGATCCGGGTTCGAATTTCAGGCACGCATCGTCGATCCAGATCTGGCCCTCGACGGTACGGCTGACGTGCTCCAGGGTGAGTGACATGGCTCGGCCTTTGTTATTTTTGGAGTCAAGCGACCGCAGCAACAGAGCGACATTCGTGCCAGAAATGGCAAGTGCTTGATTTATCTTGAGAAGCAGTGTTTACGGGGGCAAGCGGCGTTCACAGCTGAACACTTTTGAACAGTCGGGGTGATTGACAATGAACAATAGTGAACAACACTCTATGCACGCTTTTGCCCAATCCTCAATGCAAAATGGATCCCCTGTGGGAGCGAGCCTGCTCGCGAAAGCGGTGTGTCATTCAATGAATCCATTGACTGAACCGACGCTTTCGCGAGCAGGCTCGCTCCCACAGGGGGTTTGTGGAGTTTTGAAGATCGGGTTCATAACAATAATAAAATCGCTGCACTTAGAGGCTCGCCCCCATGGCCGCACCTGCTTCGCCGCTGTCCCACGACGCGATCGTCCAGACCTCCTGGCAACGTTGCCGCGCGTTCGGCCTCGACCACCAGAGCGCCCCGGCCTTCGATCAATTGCCCGCCGCCGGCATTGCCCGGTTGCTCGACAGCCATCATTCGCTGGTGCAGACCACGCATCAGGAAGTGCTGCCCTACTACGAAAACATTCTCAGCAACTCCAACTGCCTGATCATGCTCGCCGACAATCAGGGCCAGGTGCTGACCTCGTGGGGCACGCAGCGCTTTATCGAGCCGAATCTGGCCCGGGGCTTTCAGGCCGGGGCGAGCTGGATGGAGCGCAGCAGCGGCACCAATGCGATCGGCACCGCACTGGCCTGTGAGCAGGCGGTGCACATCGAACACGACGAACACTTCCTCAAGGCCAACCGCTTCATGACCGGCTCCGCCGCGCCAATTTTCGACGCCGAGCGCAAGGTCATCGCCGTGCTCGATGTCTCCAGCGACAGCTACCTGCCGCCCTCGCACACCCTGGGCATGGTCAAGATGATGAGCCAGACCGTGGAGAACCGGCTGATCCTCAACCTGTTCCATGGCCAGCATTTTCAACTGACCTTCAACACCGGGTTGAACAACCTCGACAGCCAGTGGGCCGGGTTGTTGATTTTCGATGAGAGCGGACAGGTGCTGTCGGCCAATCGCCGCGCCGACAATTTGCTCGGTGTGCGTCTGTCGCGGGTGAGTGTCGAAAGCCTGTTCAAGGTGTCGCTGCTGGAGTTGATCAATCAGCCCGAGGGTCTGCCGTTTGCCTTGCAGACCTCCGGACGCAACCGTTTCCAGTGCTTGCTGAAACGGCCGAAACAGGCACCGGTGCAAGCGCGGGTGTTTGTCGCCGAGGACAAGCCTGCGCCAGCCAGTGCGATCAGTCTCAATACGCTGCATTTCGGCGACAGCCGCGTGGAAAAGGCCGTGCGTCAAGCCGAGCGCTTGCTGGAAAAAGACATTCCGTTGTTGATCCACGGTGAGACCGGCGTCGGCAAGGAAGTCTTCGTCAAAGCTTTGCATCAGGCCAGCTCACGGCAAAAACAGGCGTTCATTGCAGTGAACTGCGCAGCAATCCCCGCTGAACTGGTCGAGTCCGAGTTGTTCGGTTACGAGAAAGGCGCGTTCACCGGGGCCAACCAGAAAGGCAGCATCGGCCTGATCCGCAAGGCCGACAAAGGCACGCTGTTTCTTGATGAGATCGGTGACATGCCGCTGCCGACCCAGGCGCGTTTGTTGCGCGTGTTGCAGGAGCGTTGCGTGCAGCCGGTGGGCAGCAGCGAGTTGTTCCCGGTTGATCTGCGGATCATTTCCGCGACCAACCGTTCGTTGCGCGAGCAGGTGCAGTTGGGGCGGTTTCGTGAGGATTTGTACTACCGCATCGGCGGCCTGACCCTGGAGCTGCCGCCGTTACGCGAGCGCAGTGACAAGCAGGCGCTGTTCAAACGGCTGTGGGAGCAACATCGCGAGCCGACGCAATGGGCGGGGCTGAGCCCGGAGGTATTGGAGCTGTTTGAAAAGCACCCGTGGCCGGGGAATTTGCGTCAGGTCAGCAGCGTGATGCAGGTAGCGCTGGCCATGGCCGAGGAACAACCGGTGCGGCCTGAGCATTTGCCGGATGATTTTTTTGTCGATCTGGAGATGGAGCCGGTGGAAACAGCGGCGCCGCTGGGGCTGGATTTGAATGATGTTGAGGCGTTGAACAGGGAGTTGAAGGCGGCTGGAGGGAATATCTCGCACCTGGCACGGCGTTTGGGGGTTAGTCGGAATACTCTCTATAAGCGATTGCGGCAGATTGGCAACTGAGTACACCCCTTCCCCTCACCCCAGCCCTCTCCCCGAGGAGAGGGAGCCGATTGGGGGATATTCGAGAGATACGCCGACCTGACCTTGCTTCATCGAATCCATAATCGACTCGATCGTTCAGGTCGGCGTATAGCAAAAGACACCTCGGTCAGTCCCCTCTCCCTCCGGGAGAGGGCTAGGGTGAGGGGCTTTTGACTTTTGGCTTTTGAGTCAGTCAGCCAGACGCCAGGTAGTCCCACCCTTGCCATCTTCCAGCACCACACCCATCGCCGTCAGCTGATCACGGATACGATCGGACTCAGCCCAATCCTTGCCCGCCCGAGCTGCCAGGCGCGCCGCAATCAGTGCATCGACTTCAGCCGCGTCGACCCGCCCTTCAGCGCCGGCCTGCAGGAAGTCATCCGCTTCCAACTGCAACACACCCAGCACGCTCGCCAGTTCTTTCAGACGTGCCGCCAGCCCCGCCGCTGCATTGAGATCGCTCTCACGCAGACGGTTGATCTCACGGACCATCTCGAACAGCACGGCGCAGGCTTCAGGGGTGCCGAAGTCATCGTTCATCACCGTGGTGAAACGCTCGACAAACGCTTCGCCGCCCGCCGGCGCCACGCTCGGCAGGCCTTTCAGCGCATGGTAGAAACGCTCCAGTGCGCCCTTGGCGTCCTTGAGGTTATCTTCCGAATAGTTGATCGCGCTGCGGTAGTGGCTCGATACCAGCAGGTAACGCACGACTTCCGGGTGGTACTTGTCGAGCACGTCGCGGATGGTGAAGAAGTTGTTCAAGGACTTGGACATCTTCTCGCCATTGATGCGAATCATGCCGCAATGCATCCACGCGTTGGCGTAGGTCTTGCCGGTGGCCGCTTCGCTCTGGGCGATTTCGTTTTCGTGGTGCGGGAACTCCAGATCGCTGCCGCCGCCATGAATGTCGAAGGTCTCGCCGAGGCAGCAGGTCGACATCACCGAGCACTCGATGTGCCAGCCCGGACGTCCGGCGCCCCATGGCGATTCCCAGCTCGGCTCGCCCGGCTTGGCGGCTTTCCACAGGACGAAGTCGAGCGGGTCTTGCTTCGACTCGTCGACTTCGATACGCGCACCGATGCGCAAATCTTCGATCTTCTTGCGCGACAGCTTGCCATAGCCCATGAACTTGGCGACGCGGTAGTACACGTCGCCATTGCCCGGCGCATAGGCGTAGCCCTTGTCGATCAGGGTCTGGATCATCGCGTGCATGCCAGCGATGTGATCGGTGGCGCGCGGTTCCATGTCCGGCTTCTGGATGTTCAGGCGCGCTTCGTCTTCGTGCATCGCGGCGATCATGCGCTCGGTCAGCGCTTCGAACGACTCACCGTTCTCGCGGGCACGATTGATGATCTTGTCGTCGATGTCGGTGATGTTGCGCACGTAGGTCAGGTCGTAACCGCTGAAGCGCAGCCAGCGCGTCACCAGGTCGAACGCGACCATGCTGCGGCCGTGGCCGAGGTGGCAGTAGTCGTACACGGTCATCCCGCAGACGTACATGCGCACCTTGTTGCCATCCAGCGGCTTGAAGACTTCTTTGCTCTTGCTGAGCGTGTTGTAGATCGTTAGCACGTTAGTTCCTTGACTCACTCACTGGCCCCACGAATCACGCAGGGTCACGGTACGGTTGAATACCGGCTGACCGGGTTTCGAGTCCTTCAGGTCTGCGACGAAGTAGCCTTCGCGCTCGAACTGGAAACGGTCTTCCGGCTGGGCGTTGCCGAGCGATGGCTCAGCGCGACAACCGGTCAGCACTTGCAGCGAGTCAGGGTTGATGTTGTCGAGGAAGCTGGCGCTGTCTTCGGCTTTTTCCGGGTTCGGCGAACGGAACAGGCGATCGTACAGACGCACTTCGCACTCGACGCTGGCGGCGGCCGGCACCCAGTGGATCACGCCTTTGACCTTGCGCCCTTCCGGGTTCTTGCCGAGGGTGTCCGGGTCGTACGAGCAACGCAGTTCGACGATGTTGCCGTCGGCGTCCTTGATCGCTTCGTCTGCGCGGATCACGTAGCTGCCGCGCAGACGCACTTCACCGGCCGGTTCCAGGCGCTTGTAGCCCTTCGGCGGCTCTTCCATGAAGTCTTCTCGGTCAATGTAGATTTCCCGGGCAAACGGCAGCGCGCGCACGCCCATGTCTTCTTTCGGGTGGCGTGGCAGTTCGAGGTTTTCGACCTGGCCTTCCGGGTAGTTGGTGATGACCACTTTCAGCGGACGCAGCACGCACATCGCGCGCGGGGCGCTGTGGTCGAGGTCGTCACGGATGCTGAATTCGAGCATGCCGAAATCGACCACGCCGTCGGAACGGTTGGTGCCGATCATTTCGCAGAAGTTGCGGATCGATTTCGGCGTGTAGCCACGGCGGCGGAAGCCCGACAGTGTGGACATGCGCGGATCGTCCCAGCCATTGACGTGCTTCTCGTCAACCAGTTGCTTGAGCTTGCGCTTGCTGGTGATCGTGTAGTTCAGGTTCAGGCGGCTGAACTCGTACTGGCGCGGATTCGCCGGCACTGGCAGGTTCTCCAGGAACCATTCGTACAGCGGGCGATGGCTTTCGAACTCGAGGGTGCAGATCGAATGGGTGATGCCTTCGATGGCGTCCGACTGCCCATGGGTGAAGTCGTAGTTCGGATAGATGCACCACTTGTCGCCGGTCTGGTGGTGATGCGCGTGACGGATGCGATACATGATCGGGTCGCGCAGGTTCATGTTCGGCGAGGCCATGTCGATCTTCGCCCGCAGCACGCGCGCGCCGTCGGGGAATTCACCGGCCTTCATGCGCGCGAACAGGTCGAGGTTTTCCTCAACCGAACGGTCACGGAACGGACTGTTCTTGCCCGGCTCGGTCAGGCTGCCACGGTATTCCTTGGCCTGCTCCGGGGTCAGGTCGTCGACGTAGGCCTTGCCGGCCTTGATCAGCTCGACGGCCCAGTCGTGCAACTGGTCGAAATACTGCGAGGCGTAGCGCACTTCACCGGACCATTCGAAGCCCAGCCATTTGACGTCGCTTTCGATGGCGTCGATGTATTCCTGGTCTTCCTTGGCCGGGTTGGTGTCGTCGAAACGCAGGTGCGTGACGCCACCGAACTCCTGGGCCAGGCCGAAGTTGACGCAGATCGACTTGGCGTGGCCGATGTGCAGGTAGCCGTTGGGCTCCGGCGGGAAGCGAGTCACGATCTGGGTGTGCTTGCCCGAGTCCAGGTCTGCCTGGATGATCGGCCGCAGGAAGTTGACCGGCACGGCAGGGCCGGACTTGGCATTCGAGGTAGGGTCGACAGTGGGCTTGCTCATAGGATCCTTGACGTACAGGTGCGCGGCCGCAAAGAGGGGCCAGACAAAACAAAGCCGCTATCATAGCCGATGCTGTCAAGGGCCTGACAGAGCAGCTCTTATAAAGGCACGCATTTAATCGCCGGGAAATGAAAAACCGCCTCGAAATTCGCGCCTGTCACGCTAAACTGCGCACCTTGGCCGAAGCAGGCTGAACCGGTTGTGGGGCTCAATGTCCCAGAACCACGAATTCCCTTTGAAGAGTAATGACCATGACTCAAGTCAAACTGACCACCAACCATGGCGACATCGTCATCGAACTGAACGCTGAAAAGGCGCCGATCACCGTTGCCAACTTCATCGAGTACGTCAACGCCGGTCACTACACCAACACCGTATTCCACCGCGTCATCGGTAACTTCATGATCCAGGGCGGCGGTTTCGAGCCAGGCATGAAAGAGAAGAAAGACAAGCGTCCAAGCATCCAGAACGAAGCGGACAACGGTCTCTCCAACGACAAATACACCGTCGCCATGGCCCGCACCATGGAGCCGCATTCGGCATCGGCGCAGTTCTTCATCAACGTCGCCGACAACACTTTCCTCAACCACAGCGGCAAGAACGTCCAGGGCTGGGGCTACGCGGTATTCGGTAAAGTGACCGCCGGCACCGACGTTGTCGACAAGATCAAAGGCGTGTCGACCACTTCCAAGGCCGGCCACCAGGACGTACCAGCAGACGACGTGATCATCGAGAAAGCCGAGATCATCGCAGCGTGATATTGCTGATTTCAGACTTGCATCTGGAAGAGGAGCGCCCGGACATTACCCGGGCGTTTCTGGATTTGCTCGCCGGACGCGCCCGCTCGGCGAGTGCGTTGTACATCCTCGGCGACTTCTTCGAGGCATGGATCGGCGACGACGCCATGACGCCCTTTCAGCGTTCCATCTGCCAGGCCCTGCGCGATTTGAGCGACAGCGGCACGGCCATATTCCTGATGCACGGCAATCGCGACTTCATGCTCGGCAAGGCTTTCTGCAAACAGGCCGGCTGCACCTTGCTGAAGGATCCGAGTGTCGTGCAGTTCTACGGCGAACCGGTGCTGCTGATGCACGGCGACAGCCTGTGCACCCGCGACGTTGGCTACATGAAGCTGCGCCGCTACCTGCGCAACCCGATCACCCTGTTCATCCTCCGTCACCTGCCGCTGAGCAGCCGCCACAAACTGGCGCGCAAGCTACGCAGCGAAAGCCGTGCGCAGACGCGGATGAAGGCCAATGACATTGTCGATGTCACCCCGGAAGAGATTCCGCGAGTGATGCAGGCATTCGGCGTGAAGACTCTGATCCACGGCCACACCCACCGCCCGGCAATTCACAAGTTGCAGCTTGGTGAGCAGGCGGCGAAGCGGATTGTGCTGGGGGATTGGGATCGTCAGGGTTGGGCGTTGCAGGTGGATGAGAGCGGGTATGCCTTGGCGCCATTCGATTTCGCCCCGCCGCTGGCATTGCCGCACGGCTAAAAGCTGCACCCCCTCACCCCAGCCCTCTCCCCCAGGGGGGCGAGGGGGAAAGGGAGCCGATCTTCATGCAATCCAAACCTGAGTTCGACTGCAGTCTGGCAGGTCGATGTCTACCGAACATCCACCGCGGTCAGTCCCCTCTCCCTCCGGGAGAGGGTTAGGGTGAGGGGCTTTTGATCTTGATCTTAGTGCCCCGAAGCTGCCGGCCCGGCCTTGGCGGCAAACGGCGGCTTCGCCAGCCACACGATCAGAATCAACCCCATGAACCCCCAGCCCAGCAACGTGAAGTAATCCACGGTGGACAGCATGTACGCCTGGCTGGTGAGGATCTGATCCATCTGTGCATACGCCGACTGGCTCGCCCCGCCCAATTGATTCAAGGTCTCGCGGGTAGCTGGCTCGAACGTGCTGATGCTTTCGCTCATATACGCATGATGCTGATCGGCCCGGCGAATCCAGATCCAGGTGGTCAGTGAGGCTGCGAAGCTGCCGCCCAGTGTCCGCAGGAAAGTCGCCAGGCCTGCGCCGTCAGCGATCTGGCTTGGCGGCAAGTCCGACATCAGAATGCTCAGGGTCGGCATGAAGAACAGCGCCACGCCGATGCCCATGAACAACTGCACCAGCGCAATGTGCTGGAAGTCGACTTCGTTGGTGAACTCGGCACGCATGAAGCAGCTCAGGCCAATTGCCAGAAACGCAATGCCGGCGAGCAGACGCAGGTCGAACTTGTGCGCGTATTTGCCGACAAACGGCGACAGCAGCACCGGCAGAATCCCGATCGGCGCCACGGCAAGTCCCGCCCAGGTCGCGGTGTAGCCCATTTGCGTCTGCAACCACTGCGGCAGAATCAGGTTGATGCCGAAGAAGCCGGCGTAACCCAAAACCAGCACCAGCGTGCCGATGCGGAAGTTGCGATGGGCGAACAGGCGCAGGTTGACCACCGGATGGCGGTCGGTCATTTCCCAGATCACGAACACCGCCAGCGCCACCACGGAGATTGCCGCGCCGATGATGATGAAGTTCGATTCGAACCAGTCCAGGTCATTGCCCTTGTCGAGGATCACCTGCAACGCGCCGACGCCAATGATCAGTGTGATCAGGCCGACGTAATCCATCGGCTGGCGACTGGTCACCACCGGCCGTTTCGCCAGTTGCGAACGCACCACCATCACCGCAAAGATGCCGATCGGCACGTTGATAAAGAAGATCCACGGCCAGCTGTAACTGTCGGTAATCCAGCCGCCGAGAATGGGCCCGGCAATCGGCGCGACCACCGTGACCATCGCCAGCAGCGCCAGGGCCATCCCGCGTTTCGCCGGCGGATACACCGCGATCAACAGAGTCTGTGTCATCGGGTACAGCGGCCCGGCGACCAAGCCTTGCAGCACGCGAAAGCCGATCAGCTCAGGCATCGAAGTCGAGATACCGCAGAGAAACGACGCCAGTACAAACAGCATCGTCGCCCACAGAAACAGCTTCACCTCACCGAAGCGGCGGCTTAGCCAACCGGTCAGTGGCAGCGCAATTGCGTTGCTCACGGCGAACGAGGTGATGACCCAGGTGCCCTGCTCCGAACTCACCCCGAGGTTGCCGGAAATCGTCGGCAACGCCACGTTGGCGATGGTCGTGTCGAGCACTTGCATGAACGTCGCCAGCGACAGGCCGATGGTGCTGAGCAACAGGCTGGGCGGCGTGAAAGAAGCGTTATTGCTCATTGTGAATCCTATGAAACCTGATGGTCGCTGCGGCCTGATGAACACAGCCGGCCCTGTGATAACAGGCCCTTGTGGCGAGGGGATTATCTGTGGCCACAGATAACCCCTCACCACAGAGCCTGCTTCTGATCCGGTGTGCTCTCAGCGCTGCGCGGTCTTGCCTGCTGCTGCGCTGTTGTCGTGAATCAACTGGGCAATCATCGCGTCCGCCTCGGCCAGTTGGCGCTCGTAGACGTTGGTGCTGAACGAGGCTTTCTGCGGCGGTTGCTGGGCCAGCACCGGGCCGCTCTGGTCGTGCAGATTGACCTCGACATTGGTCGACAGACCGACACGCAGCGGGTGCTTGGCCAGCTCTTCGGCATTGATGTGGATACGCACCGGCACACGCTGAACAATCTTGATCCAGTTACCGGTGGCGTTCTGTGCCGGCAGCAAGGCAAATGCGCTGCCGGTACCGGCGCCGAGGCTGTCGACGGTGCCGCTGTATTTCACGTCGCTGCCATAAATATCGGCCTCGATATCCACTGGCTGACCGATGCGCATGTCACGCAGTTGGGTTTCCTTGAAGTTGGCATCGATCCACAGCTGATCCAGCGGAATCACCGCCATCAACGCGGTGCCCGGCTGCACGCGCTGACCGAGTTGCACAGTGCGCTTGGCGACGTAACCGGTGACCGGCGCGATCAAGGTGCTGCGGGCATTGGTCAGGTAGGCCTGACGCAGATCGGCAGCCGCCGACATTACGTCCGGATGCGACGAGACCACGGTGTCGTCGACCAGTGCGCTGGTGGTTTTCAGTTGCTGTTTGGCGTTGGCCAGAGCGTTCTGCGCCGAGGTCAGGTCGTCGCGGGCGTGGGACAGCTCTTCCTGGGAAATCGCCCCGCCCTGGGCGAGATTTTTCCGCCGGTTGTAGTTGTCCTGGGCTTTCTGCACTTCGGCCTGCTGCGCGTTGACCTGGGCTTTCATGCCGTCGACGTTGCTATACAGGCCGCGCACCTGACGCACAGTGCGCGCCAGTTTGGCCTTGGCACTTTGCAGGCCGACTTCGGCATCGTTGGGGTCGAAGTTGACCAGCACCTGGCCTTCCTGGACCAGATCCCCGTCGTCGGCACCGATGCTGACCACGGTGCCGGTGACCAGCGGCGTGATCTCCACGACGTTGCCGTTGACGTAGGCATCGTCGGTGCTTTCGTTAAAGCGCCCGATGAACTCGTGATAGGCCCAGACGCCGGCAATGGCGAGCAGGACGACCACGGCGAGGGCCAGCAGCATCACCTTGCGTTTGCGCGGGTTGCCGGTGTCCGGGGTGTTGTCTTGAGCTTGGGTGTTTTCGGCAGTGGCCATGACAAATACCTTGAATTAGTAGTGCGACGAGGCTGGGCTGGCGTTGGCTGCGTTCAGGTTTTCACCCTGAAAGCCGCCGCCCAGCGCTTGCATCAGTTGAATCGACAGGTCGATCTGCTCGGCATTGAGGGTCGCCAGCTGACGCTGGGCCTGGAGCAATTGCTGCTCGATGCTGAGCACGTCCAGGTAGTTGCCGATGCCGGAACCGTAACGCTGGACGACGGTGTTGTAAGAGTCCTGAGCAATGTCGGTGGCGTGTTGCTGCGCGCCAATCTGCCGGCCGATATCGCGCAGCTGACTGATCGTATCGCCGACATCGCCGAGGGCTTTCACCAGACTTTTGTTGTACTGCGCCACCGCCAGATCGTAATCGGCGTCGCGCGCATCGAGGTTGGCGCGCAAGCGTCCGCCATCGAAAATCGGCAGCGACACGGTCGGCGCGATGTTGAAGAAGCGGCTGGCCGAACCGAACATCGCATCACCCAGCAACGACTCGGCGCCGGCCGAGGCCGACAGATTGAGGTTGGGATAGAAACGGGTTTTCGCCGCATCGATGTCTTTGCTCGCCGCTTCGACACGCCAGCGTGCCGCGACCAGATCCGGGCGGCGTCCGAGCAGTTCCGCCGGCAACACCGACGGCACCGCCACGGCGCTGGCTTGCAGGACTTTCGGTCGAGCGATTTCGTTGCCACGATCCGGGCCTTTGCCGAGCAATACGGCCAAGGCGATTTTCGCGCTGTTCAAGCGTTTTTCCGCGTCGATCAGGCTGGCCTGAGAACTGGCTTCCAGACTCTGGGTTTGCTGGAACTGGTACTGGCTGTCGATTCCCGAACTCAAGCGGCGCTGGCTGAGGTCGAGCATTTGCCGGGTGCGCTTGAGGTCTTCGCTGGCGAGGTCGTAAACGATGTGCGCCTGACCGAGATCGCTATACGCACGGGCGACGTCAGCGGCAAGTGTCAGCTGCGCGGCCTGACGGTCGACTTCAGCAGCGCGAGCCTCGCCGAGTGCGGCTTCCCAGGCATCGCGCTGACCGCCCCACAAGTCGAAGTTGTAATTGAAACCGGCGCTGACATTGCGCACCGTCGCATAGGCGCCGCCCTGCCCCAGCGGATCCTGATCACGAGCCAGCCGCGAACGGCTGATGCCGGCGCTGGCGTCGAGGGTCGGATAACGCTCGGCATCGGCGGCATAGGCGGCGGCACTGGCCTGATGGGCGCGGGCTGCGGCGATCTGCATGTCCGGGCTGTCGTGCAGGGCTTCGCGGATCAGGCCGTCGAGCTGCGGATCGCCGAGGCTGCTCCACCAATCGCTTTTCGGCCACGCCGCTGGCGACAGGGTGATGCCATCGAGAGACTGCGCTGTCTTCAGGCTCTTCGCGTCGAGGCGCTGGCCTTCGGTGTCGAGGCCGCTGTAATTGGCGCAACCGGCGAGGATCATCGCCGATAGCAACAGCGTCAGGCTGCTGCGCAAAGTGTTAGCGCTCATTGTGATCACCTAGACGCTGGATGGTGATCGGATCACCGGCGGCCAGCAGGATTTTCTTCAGGATGTATTCCAGGGTTTTCAGCTCTTCGCGGGAGATCGCGCCGGCCAGTTCATTCATCGCATCGGCACCGATGTGCGGCAGGCGATCAGCCAGTTGCTGGCCCTGCTCGGTCAGTTTCAACTGCACCTGTCGCCGGTCGCCTTCGCTGCGCTGGCGAATCAGAAAAGCCTTCTGCTCGAGGCGATCGAGCATGCGCGTCATCGACCCGCTGTCCAGCGACAGATGGCGGCACAGCTCGGCCGGGGTATCGACGCCGAACTGGGCCATGATGATCAACACCTTGAACTGCGCGGCGGTGATGCCGTGGGGTTCCATGTGGGTGTCGATGATCCGGTCCTTGAGCAACGCGGCACGGCCGAGCAACAGGCCGAGGTGGCAATGTTTGAATTCTTCCGGGGTGAAATGCTTCATGGGTCGACCTGATAACTGCCTAGGCAGTGAATGTATGTCGAGATGTTACTGCTTAGGCAGCGAATGTCAACGCAATAGTTAGGGGGCTTGGTAATTTATTGACAAGTGAACTGGGTTTTATTGCGTGCGCAACCGCATTCGCGAGCAGGCTCGCTCCCACAGGGAAAACGCGTTCCAATGTGGGAGCGAGCCTGCTCGCGAAGGGTGCGACTCGGTTCAAATGAGCAGGTGCGCTCTAGAAATCCCGCTTGTAGAAAATATCCAGCGAACTCGCCACGCCGCTTGCCGCTTCGACGTAGACCTTCTTGCTCAGCTTGTAGCGCAGGGCGATGGTGCTGGCCGGTTCGAAGACGCCGACGCCGTAGCGCAGGCTGAGTTTTTCCGAGATGTTGCCGCTGGCGACGACGCTGGTGTCGTTGCCGCTGCCTTGGGTGTCGAGTTGGAAGTCCTGAATACCCAGATCCTTGGCCAGGCCGCTGGTGATCCCGGCGCTGCCCATCAGACCCAGACCCAATGCCGCTTGCGCGAGCATGTTGTTGTCTTCGCCGCTGGTGCTCAGCGGACGGCCCAGCACCAGGTACGACAGCGCCTGTTCCTGACTCATCGCCGGTTCGGAGAAGATCTGCGTGGTTGGCTGTTCGGCGCTGCCGCTCAGGCGAATACCGGCGATGACGTCGTCGGTCTGGCGGATCGCTTCGATGTCCAGATACGGCTGGTCAATCGGGCCGGCGAACAACAGGCGCGCACGCCGCACCGTCAGGCGCTGGCCATAGGCGCGATAGCGGCCGTCGTTGAGCCAGAGTTCGCCACGGGTGTCCATGTTGTCGCCGATGTGCACCTGACCTTGCAGATTCGCGGTCAGGCCGAAACCGGCAAAGCTCAGCTTGTCCTGGCCGACGATCACGTTGATGTCCATTTTCATCGCGATCGGTGGTTTGCCCTCTTCGGTCTGCGCGCCAACGATGATCGTGTCGTCGGAGACTTTTACCGTCGATGGCGGCAGTTCGCGCACGGTGATTTCGCCTTTCGGCACCAGTACCTTGCCGGCAACTTTCAGCTCATCGCCGGCCATGGAAATCTTCAGGTCCGGGGCCATTTCCAGTTTGGCGTAGGGTTCGACGCTGACCGGCAATTGCGAGCCCTTGAGCGCCAGATCGACCACCAGTGCCTGACCCCAGGCGACGTTGCCGTTGAGGCTGCCCTTGCCAGTCTTGCCGCTGTTCCAGCCACCGTCCAGGCGCACCGATTCGCCGGCGATCGCTGCAGTCAGTTGCAGATTCTGCAGCTCCATCGGCAGTTCGGCGCCGGACACTTCGCCGTCGCTGAGCTGCACGGTGCCGTTGACCAGCGGTGCGAGCAGGCCACCGGAAATAGTGCCGCTGCCGTTGAGCCGGCCGGTGAGTTTTTCCACCATCGGCACGAACGGTCGCGCAACCGAAAGATCGAGGCCGGAAAGGCGAAACGAGCCGCTCAGCGGTTTGTTTTTCGGCAGCGGATTGAGCTGCGCCTGCACCAGTAATTCGCCGAGTTTGCCGCCGACAAAATTGAGCTCGGTGTCGACGCGCTTGGGCGTGAGCTTGCTGCTGAGTTTGAGGGTCTGGTAGGGGAAATCCAGCCACTGATCCTTGTCGCGCACGCGCAGGGTGCCGCCGCTGGCATCGACACTGACCACGCCGTTCGGGCCGCTCGCCGGCAGGTCCAGTTGCAGATCGGCGTTGAGTCGACCCTGCCAGGCGAAGTCCTTGGGCAACCATTGCGCAAGGCTTTCGATCGGAAATTGCTTGAGGTGATAACGCAGCTTCGGCTCGGGCATCAGGCGTTGGTCTTCGCCACACAGGCTGGCGCTGCCGGACAGCCAGCAATGCGCGCCGAAATTGATCTGACCGTCCGCCAGGCGCTCCAGTTTTGCGGGGCCTTGCAGCTTCCAGTCCTGGCCACCGGCCTGAATGTCGCCACTGGCCAAGCGTCCGCGCCAGTTGCCCTTGTCCAGATTGCCGTCCAGACCCAGCGCCAGTTTCAGCTTCGGTCCGATCAGGTCGAGGTTGAGTTTCTGGCTTTTGATATCGCCCTGAGCACTGGCGGTCAGCGTGCCCAGCGAGGTGTCGCCGGTCTGAATGCCGCTGCCTTTGAGATTGATCTTCGCTCGCTGCGCGCTGTCGAGCGTGGCGTCGAGGTTGAGGCTTTGCAGACGGTTATCCTGAAAAGCCAGTTGCGAACCTTGCAGATCAAGCTTGCCCTGTGGCGCCTTCAGCGTACCGGCGACGTTGACCTGACCGTTGACCTGCCCGCGCAATTGCGGCCAGAGCTGGGCCAGACGCGGCAGCTTGATGTCGATCTGCCCGCCGAGTTTGTCCTGCAGGCTGCCCTTGCCATTGATGCTGTTGTCGCCGAGGCGGATCTGCAGAGCGTTGAGGTTCCAGCGCTCGCCCGCGCCGTCAGCCTTGGCCTGCAGAATCGCCGGTTGGCCGCGCAGCTTGCCTTTGAGGTCGAGGTCGGCGCTGAGGCTGAGCTGATCATTCTTCATCTCGCCTTTGCTCTGCAACGGCCCGGCCAGCGTGCCCGGCAGCTCCGCGACCCAGTACGCCGGGTTGAGCGCCGACAGATCCAGCGCGGTATCCCAGGCGATGCCGTCGGCGAAGCGCACATTGACGTGCCCTTCGGCCTTGCCCTGCCCGGCCTGCATGACCAGTTGCGGCAAGGCGATCTGTTCGAGGCTGCCGCTGAACGGACTGCTCAAGGTGAACGCCCCCGCCGGGCCATCCAGCGCGGCGTCGAAATTGCCGAGGTACTGACCGTCGGTGTAGGACACTTCGCCGGTAAAGGTGCGCAACGTCACTTGCGGCTCGTCGATTTCCGGATAGAGCCGGTGCCACGGGAAGTCTTGCCAGTTGATATTGGCCTGAGCGCTGAGGCCCTTGCTCCAATCGACATTGCCGGTGAGTTTGAGGCTTTGCGTGTCGTTGGCGTTGAGGTCGAGCCCGGCAATCTGCGCGCCGTTGGCGTCGACCTTGCCTTTGAGCAGCAGCGCCACTGGCGATTTTTCGGCGGGCAGCGTGGCGTTGCCGAGCAGTTGGTAACCGTTTTTCAGGTCGCCTTCGCCCGTGAGCACAAGCTGATTGAATTGCAGGGTGTCCGGCAGATCGGCGCTGGGTTTGAACGCGTCGCTGGTGATGCGCAGCTTGGCCGGGAGGTTTTCCGCCAGCGCTTGCAACTCGCCGTTCAACTGACCGTCGAGGTAGCCACGGCTGTCGGCGTGCAGGTTGAGGGTTTTCAGCAGATCGCCGTCGACTTTCAGCGCCAGCGTCCACGGCTCGCTGCCAGGAGAAGGCAAAGTCAAATCGCCCTGAATCGTCAGCGGCCAGTTGCCGCTCGGTTGCAGCAGGCCGGACAGGTTCAGGCTGAGCTCGTCGCGCTGCAATTTCACGCTGTCGATCTGCAAGCCCTGAGCGGTCCAGTGGGCCGCCAGTTGCAAGCCCTTGAGCTGTTCGCTGCCGTTGAACAACAGGCTGCCGACTTCGACATCGCCCAGTTCAATGGCCAACGGCAATTGCAGGTCCGGCAGTGTGATCGGGCCGCTCTCGGTGGTTTCTTCGCTCGGCGGGAATTGCAGGATCACCTGCTCGGCCTTGAGCTGATCGATGCACAAGGTCATGCGCGTCAGGCACAGTGGCGACCAGGCGAAGATCGCCTTGTTCAGCTCGACTCGGCTGGTGTCCTGCTGCCACACCAGGTGATCGGCGCTCCATTGCCCAGCGAGGCGACCGTGGAAATTTTCCACGCTCAGGCCCGGCACCAGGCCCAGCGCCCAACGACTGCCGGCCTGCGTGCCAAGCAGTGCGGCCAGGCTCAAGACGATCAACAAGACCAGCGCCAACAAAGTCAGCGCTGTTATTTTCACACCACGCTTCACAGCTCAGGCCCCATGGAAAAATGCAGCCGGATGCCGCCGTCGTCGTCCAGCGCGTGGGCCAGGTCAAGGCGGATCGGCCCGACCGGCGAGACCCAGCGCACACCCACACCGACCCCGGTCTTGAGGTCGGGCAGTTCAAGTTTGTTGAAAGAGTTGCCCTGGTCGACGAAGGTCGCGACCCGCCATTTTTCGGCGATCGAGTATTGATACTCGACGCTGCCAGCCACCATGTAGCGACCGCCAATCCGTTTGCCATCGGAATTTTTCGGCGACAGGCTCTGATAGTCGTAACCGCGCACGCTCTGATCGCCACCGGCAAAAAAGCGCAGCGATGGCGGAATCGAGTTGTAGCCGTTGGTGGCGCTGCCGCCGACCTGCACGCGGCCGAGCAAGCGGTGCTTGTCGAACACCGTGGTCAGGCCTTTGACCAGCGCGGTGCCATATAAAAGGTTGTTGTCCGAACCGAGGCCTTCCTTGGCCACTTTGCTTTCGAAGCTCAGGCGATAGCCGTTGCGCGGGTCGATGCGGTTGTCGCTTTTGAGGTACGAATAACTGATGCCGGGCATCAGCAACGTGCTCAGGCCGGAGTCGTCGCCGAGTTCGTATTCTTCACGTTGCCATTTCAGCGAGATCACCCGCTGCCAGCCGCTGGGCAACTTGCTGTGCCATTCCGGGCCGAAGGTCAGCAGTTTGCTGAGGGTGTCGGAGCCTTCGATGTCTTCGAACTGATAGCCACCGGCCCAGCGCAATTTGTCGGTCAGTGGCGGGTCGAGCGGGATGTCGTAGAACAGCCCGACGTTCTGCCGGGGCGCCGAGAGCTCGGCCTCCCAGCCATAGCTGTCGCCCTGCGGGTTGACCCAGTGGCGCGTCCAGTTGGCCTTGATCCGTGGGCCGACGTCGGTCGAATAACCGAGGCCCAGGCCCATGGTGCGCGGCTTGCGCGTGTCGAGTTTGACGGCGACCGGAATCACATCGTTCTGCGCTGCCGTCGGTGCTGCATCGACGCGCACGCCTTCGAAATAGCCGCTCGATTGCAGGTCGCGGTTGAGTTCGGCGATCAGTTCCGAGTCGTATGGCTCGCCTGCCTTGAACGGCACCATGCGTTGCAGCAGGTCTTCGTCGAACGGCGTGTCGCCCTCGAAGCTGACTTTGCCCAGCGCATAACGCGGGCCACTGTCGTAGATCAATTCGATGTCGGCCACGCCCGCGCGCGGATCGACCATGAGTTTCTGGCTGGTGAAATGACCGCTGAAGTAACCGAAGCGCGAGGCCTGGTTCTGGATCACCCGTTTGGCGTCTTCGTAACGGCCATGGTTGAGCACGGCGCCGGACTTGAGCAGGTCGCTTTTCGGTACGCGAAAGGATTTCAGCGAGGCCGCCGGGCCGTCGACGCGCACGGTGACGTTGCGCAGGCGAATCGGTTCGCCGGGATCGATGTTCAGCACCAGACGCGGTTTTTCCCCGCCCTTGACGTCACTGTCGATCTGCGGCTGATAGTAGCCCAGAGCCTGCGCCGCTTTGCGCGCCTGCTCTTCGGCACCGCGACTGAAACGCAGCAAGGCTTCTTCGTCGCGATCGCCGAGGCTGCCGATATAGCCTTCTATATTGGCCTTGAGTTCATCGTTGGACGGCTTGATCCGTACATCCAATTCACTTTGCGCCAGCGCCGCGCAGCTGGATAACAGCATCAGCACGCCGCTGGTAAATCTTCGTGGAAACTTCATAGGCGCGGATGCTATCACGGGCTCGGGAGCCTGATAGAACAGGTAATTTGTGAAGAAGTTCGATCGTTATCCCGTTGCTGTTTGTAACACCTGCGGATTGGCGTGGAAAAATACGTGTTCGCGCACCGGCCCGACGGCAACCTCGCCGATCTCCTGATAACCCTGCCTTTTATAGAATTCCAGGTAGCGCGGGTTGCCGGTGTCGAGCACCACCCCTTGCGAGGTTTCATCGACCGCGCACCAGTTGTGCACGGCGGTGAGCAACTGTTCGCCGTAGTGCTTGCCCTGAAACTGCGGGTGAACGCCGAGCAGCGGCAGCATGTGCACCGAGTCACCCGGCACGCATGCGGCGACGGCGTCGTGGTATTCCAGATAACGCCGGGTGCAGCGAAAACCGGTGCTGAGCACCATGCGCAAGCGCCACGCCCAGCTTTCGGTAACGCCCAGGCGCCGTTGCGGCGGTGCGATCAGGGCAATGCCGATCAAGCGATCGTTGACCAACAGGCCGATCGCCGGCAGGTCCTGGAGAAAATGCTGTTTGACCAACTCGCGCACCGTCGCGCGCACGCGCTGTTCGTAGCCGGGACGCTCGGCTTCGAACAGGTAGCCGAAGGTCGGCTCGTGGCGATAGGCCTGATACAGCAACGAGCGGGCTTCGCGTGAATAGCCGCGGTCGAGCATGTGGATGTCGGCAACGGCGGACTGGGTTTCAGGCATTGCAGTGATTCTCCCCGGGGGCGCGCTCGGAGGCTGGCGCGCTTGTTGGTACGAACCTTGGGCGGGTGATGTGGTTCCCCTGACAGGTATAGACCAAGTCGGGATCTTCATCGATCTTGCCGGCCTCTTCGCGAGCAGGCTCGCTCCCACAGAGGCGCTGCATAGGGCATCACAAATCCCACAGGCCAAAATGATTTGTCCCACACTGGCCCATCTTCCCCATGTCAGCTAGCATCGCCCTTTTGCCAGGACTGCCGACCATGAAGATTGTTTCCTTCAACATCAACGGACTGCGTGCCCGTCCGCATCAGCTGGCAGCGCTGATCGAAAAACATCAGCCCGACGTGATCGGCCTGCAGGAAACCAAGGTCCACGACGACCAGTTCCCCCACGAAGACATCCGCGCCCTCGGTTACCACGTGCACTTCCATGGCCAGAAGGGCCATTACGGTGTCGCCCTGCTCTCGCGCAACGAACCGATCGCCATCCATAAAGGCTTTGCCACTGACGAAGAAGACGCGCAGCGGCGCTTTATCTGGGGCACTTTTGCCGATGCCAACGGCGTGCCGGTGACGATCATGAACGGCTATTTCCCACAAGGTGAAAGCCGTGACCATCCAACCAAATTCCCTGCCAAGGAGCGTTTCTACAGCGACCTGCAAGCGCTGCTGGAAAGCCAGTTCCACAATGAACAGCCACTGGTGGTGATGGGTGATGTGAACATATCCCCGGAAGACTGCGACATCGGCATCGGCCCGGACAACATGAAGCGCTGGCTGAAAACCGGCAAATGCAGCTTCCTGCCGGAGGAGCGCGAGTGGATGGCGCGCCTGAAGAATTGGGGCCTGACCGACAGCTATCGTCACCTCAACCCCGACGTGAGCGACATGTTCAGCTGGTTCGACTATCGCAGCCGTGGTTTCGAAGATGAACCGAAGCGTGGCCTGCGCATCGATGTGATTCTGGCGTCCCATGGCCTGCTGCCACGGGTCAAGGATGCCGGCGTGGACTACGAACTGCGCGGCATGGAAAAACCGTCGGACCATGCGCCGATCTGGCTTGAGCTGGCCTGATCCGCGAGTTGCCTGAGATCCCTGTGGGAGCGAGCTTGCTCGCGAAGGCGGAGTGTCAGTAATCAGATATGTTGCTGATACGCCGCCTTCGCGAGCAAGCTCACTCCCACAATTGATATTTACACCCTTCAATCCCTGTCATATTTCGGTCACGCGCCTGACTTAATCTCCCCGGCAATCCCCTTGGCTTGATTCGGTGCCGGCATGACCCTGCGTGTTCTCTGCGTTTTCCTGTTGAGTGGCTGGCTGTCGGTGTCCGCCGCCGCCCTGCCGATCCCCGAAAACGGCCCGGCATTACGCATTCAGGGCTCCAACACCATCGGCGCCGAACTCGGCCCGGCGCTGGTCGAAGGCCTGTTGCAGGAACAAGGCCTGCTGAAAATCCACCGCGAAACCCCGGACACCGCCAACGAACAACGCATCGTCGGCCAGACCGCACAAGGGCAACGCGTGATCATCGAAGTCGCCGCCCACGGTTCCAGCACTGGCTTCACTGCATTGAAAAACGCCAGCGCCGATCTGGCCGCCTCTTCCCGTGAGATCAAGGACAGCGAACTGCTTGCCCTGCAAGCCCTCGGCGATCTGAAAAGCCCGGCGGCCGAGCAAGTCATTGCCATCGACGGCCTGGCGATCATCCTCAACCCGGCCAATCCGTTACAGCAGCTGGACACCGAGCAATTGGCGCGGATTTTTGCCGGCGAAGTGAAAACCTGGGAAGAGCTCGGTAGCCGTGGCGGCGCCATCCATTTATATGCGCGGGATGATCAGTCCGGGACGTACGACACCTTCAAGGAACTGGTCCTGAGCCGGCGTGGGAAAAGTCTCAGCAGCGCGGCGAAGCGTTTTGAATCCAGCGAGCAATTGTCCGACGCGGTCAGCGCCGATCCGCAAGGTATCGGCTTCATCGGCTTGCCTTACGTGCGTCAGGCCAAAGCCGTGGCGATTGCCGATGGCGCCTCGCAAGCGATGCTGCCGCTGAACAGTCTGATCGCCACCGAAGATTATCCGCTGTCGCGGCGCTTGTTCTTTTATCTGCCGCCGGACAGCCGCAATCCGTGGGCGCAGGCGTTGGCAACGTTCGCGCAAAGTCCACAGGGTCAGGGGATCGTCGCGACTAGCGGTTTTGTCAGCCAGACCGTACAAGCCATGAGCGTGGCGCCGAACGCGCTGATGCCCGAGGGTTACCAATCCCTCAGCCGGCATGCCCAGCGTCTGACAGTGAATTTTCGTTTTGCCGAGGGCAGCGCCAGTCTGGACAACAAGGCGCGGCAGGATCTGGCGCGGGTGCTCGACTATATAAAGCGCAATGGCAAGACCGAGCGGGCGGTGACGCTGGTGGGGTTTGGTGATTTGAAGGATGACCCGGCGCGGGCCGATCTGCTGTCGAAGCTACGGGCGATGGCGGTGCGGCGCGAGCTGGTCAAAAACGGTGTGGTCATGCGCGAAGTCCGTGGCTTCGGCGCACTGATGCCGGTGGCGACCAACAGCGCGGATGAAGGGCGGATCAAGAATCGGCGGGTTGAGGTTTGGGTGTATTGACTCAGCCCCTGCTGTGGTGAACCTGCTTAGGCCATCGCGGGCAAGCCCGCTCCCACAGGTTCGATGGTGAACACGAGATTCATGTCCACTGTAGATCCCTGTGGGAGCGGGCTTGCCCGCGATGAACGATAACGAGGTGTTACTGGCCGCTACGCATCATCTCCTTCGGCACATACTTGCCGATCTCGAACTTGCCAATCGCCGCGCGGTGCACTTCGTCCGGGCCGTCGGCCAGACGCAGGGTGCGCTGCATCGCGTACATATAGGCCAGCGGGAAATCGTTCGACACCCCTGCCCCACCGTGCATCTGAATCGCCCGGTCGATCACCCGCAAGGCCACGTTCGGCGCGACGACTTTGATCTGCGCAATCTCGCTTTTCGCCACTTTGTTGCCGACGGTGTCCATCATGTACGCCGCTTTCAACGTCAGCAGACGCGCCATGTCGATCTCCATCCGCGAGTCGGCGATCTTGTCGATGTTGCCGCCCAGACGCGCCAGCGGTTTGCCGAATGCGGTGCGACTCACCGAGCGTTTGCACATCAGTTCCAATGCCCGTTCAGCCATGCCGATCGAACGCATGCAATGGTGAATGCGGCCTGGGCCAAGGCGACCCTGAGCGATTTCAAAGCCGCGTCCTTCACCGAGCAGGACGTTTTCGTACGGCACCCGAACGTTATCGAACAGCACTTCGGCGTGACCGTGCGGTGCGTCGTCGTAACCGAACACCGGCAGCGGCCGGACGATTTTCACCCCGGGGGTGTCGACGGGCACGAGAATCATCGAGTGCTGGGCGTGACGTGGCGCGTCGGGGTTGCTCAGGCCCATGAAGATCAGGATCTTGCAGCGCGGATCGCAGGCGCCGGAAGTCCACCATTTCTTGCCGTTGATTACCCACTGATCGCCGTCACGCACAGCTCGGGCGGCCATGTTGGTTGCGTCGGAAGACGCCACATCAGGCTCGGTCATGGCGAACGCCGAACGGATTTCGCCGCGCAGCAGCGGCTCGAGCCAGCGCTGTTTCTGCTCTTCGTTGGCGTAGCGCACTAACACTTCCATGTTGCCGGTGTCCGGCGCCGAGCAGTTGAACGGCTCCGGCCCCAGCAGGGAACGGCCCATGATTTCCGCCAATGGCGCATATTCGAGGTTGCTCAGGCCGGCGCCCAGCTTGGACTCAGGCAGAAACAAATTCCACAGCCCTTCAGCCTTGGCCTTGGCCTTGAGCTCTTCCATGATCGCGGTCGGCTGCCAGCGATCGCCCTCGGCGACCTGGCGTTCGAACACCGCTTCGGCCGGGTAAACGTAAGTATCCATGAACGCAGTTACGCGCTCACGCAGTTCCTGAACCTTGGGCGAATAAGCGAAATCCATGGGTAGTTACCTTCTCGGGCAGAGGTTGTTCAAGTCATGCAATCGATGCTAGAACAGCGCTGATCATTTACCTAGCCTATTCTCGGCGTGTATAAACATTCATCACCAATATATGATCCGCTGATCGTCAGCCCCAAAACACTTGCACTTAATAACAAGAGAAGCCGCGTTATGAATCTGAGCAAGGTCGACCTGAACCTTTTCATCGTCTTCGACGCGATCTACACCGAAGCCAACCTGACCCGCGCGGGGCAGATTGTCGGGATCACCCAGCCGGCGGTGTCCAACGCGCTGGCGCGGTTGCGCGAAACTTTCAACGACCCGCTCTTCGTGCGTACCGCTCAGGGCATGGTGCCCACGCCGATGGCGCAGAACATCATCGGCCCGGTGCGCAACGCCCTGTCGCTGCTGCGCGTGTCGGTGCAGGAAAGTCGCATCTTCAACCCGGCGCAGGCGGTCAAGACCTACCGCATCAGCATGACCGACCTGACGGAAGCAATCATTCTGCCGCCACTGTTCCAGCGCCTGCGCCGCCTCGCGCCAACGGTGATCATCGAAAGCTTTCTGTCCAAGCGCCGGGAAACCACCAAGGAACTCGCGGCCGGGCGTCTGGATTTCGCCGTGGATGCGCCGCTCAATACCGACCCGCAGGTGCGCCACGTCAAGCTGATGGACGACCGTTACGTCTGCGCCATGCGCAAGGGCCACCCAATGGCGGGCAAGGAAAAACTCAGCCTCGACGACTACCTGTCGCTGACCCACATCCATATTTCCAGCCGCCGCAGCGGTCTGGGTTATGTCGATCTGGCGCTGGGCAAAATGGGCATCCAGCGCAAGATCGCCCTGCGCTCGCAGCACTATTTGATGGCTTCGCAAGTGATGCAGCAGACCGACATGGTCATGACCGTGCCGGAACGCTTCGCCCGCCGCCATGATTTGCAGTCGTTCAATTTGCCGGTGAATGATGTGCCCTCGGTGGAAACGCATTTGTACTGGCACGAAAGCACCGACCAGGACCCGGCCAACCGCTGGATGCGCGAGCAGATGATCGAGTTGTGCCAGCAGGTGACGGCGCAGGAGAAGAAGCTGGAGAAGGTGTAGGGCTTTTTTACCGCGTTATCGTTCTTCGCGAGCAGGCTCGCTCCCACAATGAATTGCATTTCATCTGAAGGAACGCGGTCGAATGTGGGAGCGAGCCTGCTCGCGAAGAGGCCTGTACAGACACCCCAAAACCATCCCGCTTGACGTAAACGTAAACCACCGATTAGCTTAGCGCCATGCCCATTTTCCGAGCGCTTTCATGAGCAGTCAGACCTACAGCATTTCCGACCTCGCCCGCGAGCTGGATATCACCACCCGGGCGATCCGCTTTTATGAAGAGCAAGGCCTGCTCAGCCCCGAGCGTCGTGGCCAGGAACGGATCTATTCGCCGCGCGACAAGGTCACTCTGAAGCTGATCCTGCGCGGCAAGCGCATCGGTTTTTCCCTGGCCGAATGCCGCGAGCTGATCGAACTCTACGACCCGTCAGGCGGTAACACCAAACAGCTCAACAGCATGCTGGCGAAAATCAGCGAACGCCGCGAACAGCTCGAACAGCAGCTGCTGGATATCGAACAGATGAAGCTCGAGCTGGACACAGCCGAAGAGCGCTGTGTGCAGGCGCTGGAGCAGACGCTCAAGAGCCAGCAGGCGATCTAGCAAATATTGGTGCCCCTGTGGGAGCGAGCCTGCTCGCGAATGCATTCTGTCATCCAACAT
Organism: Pseudomonas sp. CCNWLW23; assembly: GCF_037095675.1. NCBI lineage: Bacteria > Pseudomonadati > Pseudomonadota > Gammaproteobacteria > Pseudomonadales > Pseudomonadaceae > Pseudomonas > Pseudomonas sp. CCNWLW23. Next base: position 94,477 of record NZ_JBAWKM010000015.1, read on the forward strand.
TAACGGTGACTGATCCACCGCTTTCGCGAGCAGGCTCGCTCCCACAGGGTTCTTCGTGAACTCAAAAAACAGGCTGGTCCCACCCATGTCCCTCCCCTCCCAAGTACGCCTGATCGAAGTCGGCCCGCGCGATGGCCTGCAGAACGAAGCCCAACCGATCAGCGTCGCCGACAAGGTGCAACTGGTCGATGCGCTGAGCGCCGCCGGGCTTGGCTACATCGAAGTCGGCAGTTTCGTTTCGCCGAAATGGGTGCCGCAGATGGCCGGATCCGCCGAAGTGTTCGCGCAGATCCAGCGCAAACCTGGCGTGACCTACGGCGCACTGGCGCCGAACCTGCGCGGCTTTGAAGACGCGCTCGCCGCCGGGGTCAAGGAAGTCGCGGTGTTCGCCGCCGCCTCCGAGGCGTTCTCGCAGCGCAACATCAATTGCTCGATCAGCGAAAGCCTGGCGCGGTTTGCGCCGATCATGGAGGCCGCCAAACAACACGGCGTTACCGTGCGCGGTTACGTTTCCTGTGTGCTGGGCTGCCCGTATGAAGGCACGGTTGCGCCGGAGCAAGTGGCGATGGTCGCCCGTGAGCTGTACGCGATGGGCTGCTATGAAGTGTCGCTGGGCGACACCATCGGCACCGGCACGGCGGGCGCGACCCGGCGCCTGTTCGAGGTGGTCTCGGCGCAGGTGCCACGGGACAGACTCGCCGGGCATTTCCACGACACCTATGGCCAGGCCATGGCCAACATCTACGCCAGCCTGCTCGAAGGCATTGCGGTGTTCGACAGCTCTATCGCCGGCCTCGGCGGCTGCCCGTACGCCAAAGGCGCGAGCGGTAACGTTGCCACCGAGGACGTGGTGTACCTGCTCGATGGCCTGGGCATCGAGACCGGTATCGACCTGGACGCCTTGATTGCCGCGGGCCAGCAGATCAGCGCAGTGCTCGGCCGTCCGAGCGGTTCGCGGGTGGCCAAGGCGCGCAGCGCGCAGTGAGGTGTTACCGCTGCGTCAGCGATGTGGGCAAAAGCGAGTAACACGGAAACAAATTGTCTGGCTTTGCCTGGAGTCGAAAAAGCCTGAAAAAGTTAAGCCGTTGATTTATAAAGGCTTTTAAAAGTTGGCACGACACCTGCTATCTCTATCGCATAACAAGAATAAAAAGCCGCAAACCAATAAAAACAAGACGAAACGACTCTGACATAACAAGAACAACACGGCAGAGACGCAGCTAACAGATTTTTTTGGAGAAGGTGTGCTTTTCAGGGTGCTCTCAGGAGTGACCCGCAACCGGGCAGAGAACAATAAAACTACCTTCAGGTAGCTCCCGAATCGGTTGGATCGTTAAACGAGAAAGCAGATCAGCGCTCAAAAAAATACGTTTGCTCTTGACCCCGGATGGGGGTCGCCAAAAAGCTGTACAGGGCCACGGTTGCCAAAAACAACAACAGACCGACCCTCAATAATAAAAAGAGCACGCAACGACAAATTAAAGGGGAGCTTCGGCTCCCCTTTGTGCTTTCTGCGATTCGTCTCTCTATCACTGCACCCCTGTGGGAGCGAGCCTGCTCGCGAAAACGGTGTGCCAGACACATTTGCGCTGAATGACACACCGCATTCGCGAGCAGGCTCGCTCCCACAGAAGTTTTGTGATTATCCCTCGATTGTTTTCAGCTCCTCGATACTGATCTCGCGCATCCTGAATTTCTGGATCTTGCCCGTCACCGTCATCGGAAACGCGTCGACGAATTTGAAGTAACGCGGTGTCTTGAAATGGGCGATGCGTTCCTTGCACCAGGTTTGCAGCTCCAGCTCCGAGGCGCTGTGGCCGGGGTGAAATTTGATCCAGGCGACGATTTCCTCACCGTAGCGCGTGCACGGAATGCCGATCACCTGCACGTCGGCCACCGCCGGATGGGTGAAGAAGAACTCCTCCAGCTCACGGGGGTAAACGTTCTCGCCGCCACGAATGATCATGTCCTTGTTACGCCCGGCGATGTTGACGTAACCCTCCTCGTTCATGCTCGCCAGGTCGCCGGTGTGCATCCAGCCGGCCTCATCGATGGCTTCGGCGGTGGCCTGCGGGTTGTTCCAGTAACCGAGCATCACGCTGTAACCGCGCGTGCACAATTCGCCAATGGTGCCGCGCGGCACGAGGTTGCCGGCGGTGTCGATGATCTTGCTTTCCAGTTGCGGCTGGGTGCGCCCGACCGTGGTGACGCGCAATTCCAGCTCATCCGCAGGCCCGGTCTGCAGCGACACCGGGCTGGTTTCGGTCATGCCGTAGGCGATCTGCACTTCGCTCATGTGCATTTCGTTGATCACCCGGCGCATGACCTCAATCGGACAGGTGGCGCCGGCCATGATCCCGGTGCGCAGGCTCGACAGGTCGAAGGTCTGCCGCTGCGGCTGATCGAGCATGGCGATAAACATGGTCGGCACACCGTACAGCGCCGTGGCTTTTTCTTCGGCCACCGCTTGCAGGGTCAGCGCCGGATCGAACGCGTCATTGGGGTAAATCATCGTGCTGCCATGGGTGACGCAACCGAGGTTGCCCATGACCATGCCGAAGCAGTGATACAGCGGCACCGGAATCACCAGACGATCGGCAGCCGTCAGGCCGAGGCTTTCGCCGACCATGTAGCCGTTGTTGAGAATGTTGTAGTGACTGAGGGTCGCGCCCTTGGGGAAACCGGTGGTGCCGGAGGTGTACTGGATGTTCACCGGTTGATCGAAATGCAGACTGGCGCTGCGTTCGCGCAGCTGTTCGGACAAGACGCTGGCGGCCAGATCGCTGAGCTGCGACCACGGCAGAAAACCGGGCGGCGGATTGGCATCGAGGCTGATCACGCCGCGCAGCTCCGGCAGGCGTTCGCTGCGCAGCTGACCGATGGCGTGCTCGGCCAATTCTGGCGCCAAGCTCTGGAGCATCGCGTGGTAATTCGAGGTTTTGAATGCTCCGGCGCAGACCAGCCACTGACAGCCGGATTGCTTGAGCACGTACTCGAGTTCGGAGCTGCGATAGGCGGGATTGATATTGACCAGGATCACGCCGATCTTCGCCGTGGCGAACTGGGTAATGCACCACTGCGCGCAATTCGGCGCCCAGATGCCGAGGCGATCGCCGGTCTGCAAGCCCAGTGCGAGCAAGGCCCTGGCCTGCTCATCCACCGCGTCGGCCAGTTGCCGCCACGAATACCGCAGCCGTTGATGGCGCACCACCAACGCCTCGCCGTCCGGGTGTTGCGCGACAGTCTGATCGAAGCGCTGACCAATGGTCATCGCCAGCAGGGCGTGGTCCTGAGAGCCACGGCTGTAGCTGCGCTGCGGGTTTGCACTGGGTTGATCCATGACGACCCCTATTGTCTTTATTAGTGGGTTTTCCCGGTTTTGAATCCCTGTGGGAGCGAGCCTGCTCGCGAATACGCTGCGTCATTCACCCTTTAGGGCGACTGATACAGCGCTTTCGCGAGCAGGCTCGCTCCCACCAGAAACAAACCGATATCTGATCCTGAACTGCCCTTACTCTCGCCCAAGTTGACGCTTACGTAAAGCCGATTGACAGTCCAACTGTGGAAGCTTTACGTTAACGTAAAGCTGAACGCCGATTCGTCGTGCGCTCCACCCGATAAAAAAGCCAAAAGGTGCCACATGAGCTATCCATCCCTGAATTTCGCCCTCGGTGAAACCATCGACATGCTGCGCGATCAGGTGCAGTCCTTCGTCGCCGATCAGATCGCCCCGCGTGCTGCGCAGATCGACCACGACAACCTGTTCCCCGCCGACATGTGGCGCAAATTCGGTGACATGGGCCTGCTCGGCATCACCGTGCCGGAAGAGTACGGCGGCGCGGGCCTGGGTTATCTGGCGCACGTAGTGGCGATGGAAGAGATCAGCCGTGGCTCGGCGTCGGTGGCGTTGTCCTATGGCGCGCACTCCAACCTTTGCGTCAACCAGATCAACCGCAACGGCAACCACGAACAGAAAAGCAAATACCTGCCGAAGCTGATCAGCGGCGAGCACGTCGGCGCCCTGGCGATGAGCGAGCCCAACGCCGGTTCCGATGTGGTCTCGATGAAGCTGCGCGCCGACAAACGCGGCGACCGCTTCGTCCTCAACGGCAGCAAAACCTGGATCACCAACGGTCCGGACGCCAATACCTACGTGATCTACGCCAAGACCGACCTGGAAAAAGGCCCCCACGGCATCACCGCGTTCATCGTCGAGCGTGACTGGAAAGGCTTCAGCCGCAGCAACAAGTTCGACAAGCTCGGCATGCGCGGCTCCAACACCTGCGAGCTGTTTTTCGATGACGTCGAAGTACCCGAGGAGAACATTCTCGGCGTGCTCAACGGTGGCGTGAAAGTGCTGATGAGCGGCCTCGATTACGAGCGCGTGGTGCTCTCCGGCGGCCCGACCGGGATCATGCAGTCGTGCATGGACCTGATCGTACCGTACATCCACGACCGCAAGCAGTTCGGCCAGAGCATCGGCGAATTCCAACTGATCCAGGGCAAAGTCGCCGACATGTACACCCAGCTCAACGCCAGCCGCGCTTATCTGTACGCGGTGGCCCAGGCCTGCGAGCGCGGCGAAACCACGCGCAAGGACGCGGCCGGAGTGATCCTCTACACCGCCGAACGCGCCACGCAAATGGCCCTCGACGCGATCCAGATTCTCGGCGGCAACGGCTACATCAACGAATTCCCCGCCGGCCGCCTGCTGCGCGACGCCAAGCTCTACGAAATCGGCGCCGGCACCAGCGAGATCCGCCGCATGCTGATCGGCCGCGAACTGTTCAACGAGACGAAATGAATTTCGTCAGCTGCAAGGCGCAAGCTACAAGCTGCAAGAGATCCACGCTCTTGCCCCAACTTGCAGCTTGCCGCTTGTAGCTAGAAGCTGCTTACGGAGTAAGCCCCATGATTCTGCACACTCAGCTCAACCCGCGTTCAGGGGAGTTCGCCGCCAACAGTGCGGCGATGCTCAAACAGGTTGACGCGCTGCACACCCTGCTCGCTCAAGTCGCGCAGGGCGGCGGTGTCAAAGCTCAGGAACGCCACACCTCGCGGGGCAAATTGCTGCCGCGCGAGCGCATCAATCGCTTGCTCGACCCCGGCTCGCCGTTTCTCGAAATCAGCCAACTTGCCGCCCATGCGGTTTACGGCGAAGACGTGCCGGCTGCCGGGGTGATCGCCGGCATCGGTCGCGTTGAAGGCGTTGAATGCATGATCGTCGCCAACGATGCGACGGTGAAAGGTGGCTCGTATTACCCGCTCACCGTGAAAAAACACCTGCGCGCGCAGACCATCGCCCAGCAGAATCGCCTGCCGTGCATTTATCTGGTGGATTCCGGTGGTGCCAACCTGCCGCGTCAGGACGAAGTGTTTCCGGATCGCGAGCACTTCGGGCGGATCTTTTTCAATCAGGCCAACATGAGCGCCATGGGCATCCCGCAGATCGCTGTGGTCATGGGCTCGTGCACCGCTGGCGGCGCGTATGTGCCGGCGATGGCGGACGAAGCGATCATGGTGCGCAACCAGGCGACGATTTTCCTCGCCGGCCCGCCGCTGGTGAAAGCCGCGACCGGTGAAGTGGTCAGCGCCGAAGATCTGGGCGGCGCCGATGTGCATTGCAAGACTTCTGGTGTGGCCGACCATTACGCCGAGAACGATGAACACGCCCTCGCCCTCGCCCGCCGCAGCGTCGCCAACCTCAACTGGCGCAAGCTCGGCGAGGTGCAGCAGCGCACGCCGATTGCGCCGCTGTACCCCAGCGACGAGTTGTACGGCGTGGTTCCGGCTGACGCCAAGCAGCCATTCGATGTGCGCGAAGTGATCGCGCGGCTGGTCGACGGTTCGGTGTTCGATGAATTCAAAGCGCTGTTCGGCACCACGCTGGTCTGCGGTTTCGCGCACTTGCACGGCTACCCGATCGCGATTCTGGCAAACAACGGCATCCTCTTCGCCGAAGCCGCGCAGAAAGGCGCGCACTTCATCGAACTGGCCTGCCAGCGCGGCATCCCGCTGCTGTTTCTGCAGAACATTACCGGTTTCATGGTCGGCCAGAAATACGAGGCCGGCGGCATCGCCAAACACGGCGCGAAACTGGTGACCGCAGTGGCCTGCGCCAAGGTGCCGAAATTCACCGTGATCATCGGCGGCAGCTTCGGTGCCGGCAACTACGGCATGTGCGGGCGCGCTTACGATCCGCGTTTCTTGTGGATGTGGCCGAACGCGCGGATCGGCGTGATGGGCGCCGAACAGGCCGCCGGTGTGCTGGTGCAGGTCAAGCGCGAACAGGCCGAACGCAGCGGTCAGGCGTTCAGCGCCGAGCAGGAGACCGAGATCAAGCAGCCGATTCTTGATCAGTACGAAGAACAGGGTCACCCCTATTATTCCAGCGCACGGCTGTGGGACGACGGCGTCATCGACCCGGCGCAGACCCGCGATGTATTGGCCCTGGCCCTGTCCGCGTCGCTGAACGCGCCAATCGAACCGAGCCGCTTCGGCGTGTTCCGGATGTGATGGGGAGAATCTGATGAACGACTTCAATACCCTCGAACTGCAAACCGATCCACGCGGTTTCGCGACGCTGTGGCTTAACCGCGCGGAGAAAAACAACGCCTTCAACGCCGAGATGATCCGCGAACTGATCCTCGCTCTCGACAAGGTCGCCAGCGATTCGAGCCTGCGCTTCCTGCTGCTGCGCGGGCGCGGCAAGCACTTCAGTGCCGGCGCTGACCTGGCGTGGATGCAGCAATCAGCGGAACTCGATTACCACACCAACCTCGACGACGCCCGCGAGCTGGCCGAGCTGATGTACAACCTCGCCAAACTGAAAATCCCCACTCTGGCTGTGGTTCAGGGCGCGGCGTTTGGTGGCGCGCTGGGCTTGATCAGTTGCTGTGACATGGCGATCGGCGCCGATGACGCGCAGTTCTGCCTGTCGGAAGTGCGCATCGGCCTGGCACCGGCCGTGATCAGCCCGTTCGTGGTGCAGGCGATCGGCGAGCGTGCGGCACGGCGCTATGCGCTGACTGCCGAGCGCTTCAGCGGGCAGCGGGCGCGGGAGATCGGCTTGCTCGCCGAAAGCTATCCTGCGGCGGAACTGGAGCAACAGGTCGAACAGTGGATCGACAACCTGCTGCTCAACAGCCCCGCGGCCATGCGCGCCAGCAAGGACTTGCTACGCGAAGTCGGCAACGGCGCGCTGACCCCGGCCCTGCGCCGCTACACCGAAAATGCCATCGCGCGGATTCGCGTCAGCGCCGAAGGCCAGGAAGGCTTGCGCGCCTTCCTGCAAAAACGCCCACCGAACTGGCAAGCCGCATCCACCAAGGAGTCGCGTTGATGAGCGCACCTGTGATTACCACCCTGCTGGTGGCCAACCGCGGCGAAATTGCCTGCCGCGTGATGCGCACCGCCAAGGCTTTGGGCCTGACCACTGTCGCCGTGCACAGCGCCACCGACCGCGATGCGCGGCACAGCCGTGAAGCCGATATCCGTGTGGATCTGGGCGGCAGCAAGGCTGCCGAGAGTTATCTGCAAATCGATAAATTGATCGCCGCCGCCAAGGCCAGCGGTGCCCAGGCGATTCATCCCGGCTACGGTTTTCTCTCGGAGAATGCTGGATTCGCCCGCGCCATCGAAGCCGCCGGACTGATCTTCCTCGGCCCGCCCGCCGCGGCCATCGATGCGATGGGCAGCAAATCCGCCGCCAAGGCGCTGATGGAAAAGGCCGGCGTGCCACTGGTGCCGGGCTATCACGGCGAAGCGCAGGACCTCGACACCTTCCGCGAAGCCTGCGAACGCATCGGTTATCCGGTGCTGCTCAAGGCCACTGCGGGGGGTGGCGGCAAAGGCATGAAAGTGGTCGAGGATGTCAGCCAACTCGCTGAAGCCCTCGCCTCGGCGCAGCGCGAAGCGCAGTCGTCGTTTGGCGACTCGCGGATGTTGGTGGAAAAGTATTTGCTCAAGCCACGTCATGTGGAGATTCAGGTGTTCGCCGATCAGCACGGCAACTGCCTGTACCTCAACGAGCGCGACTGCTCGATCCAGCGTCGGCACCAGAAAGTCGTCGAAGAAGCCCCGGCGCCGGGCCTGACGCCCGAGTTGCGCCGGGCAATGGGCGAAGCGGCCGTGCGTTCGGCGCAGGCGATCGGTTATGTCGGCGCCGGTACCGTGGAGTTTTTGCTGGATGCGCGCGGCGAGTTTTTCTTCATGGAGATGAACACGCGGCTGCAAGTCGAGCACCCGGTGACCGAAGCAATCACCGGGCTCGATCTGGTCGCCTGGCAGATTCGCGTCGCCCGTGGGGAAGCGCTGCCGATCACTCAGGCGCAGGTGCCACTCAATGGTCATGCGATCGAAGTGCGTTTGTATGCCGAAGATCCGGCGAATGATTTCCTGCCGGCCACCGGGCGTCTGGACTTGTACCGCGAATCGGCGCAGGGACCGGGGCGGCGGGTAGACAGCGGCGTCGAGGAAGGTGACGAGATATCGCCGTTCTACGATCCGATGCTCGGCAAACTGATTGCCTGGGGTGAAGATCGCGAACAGGCGCGCTTGCGTCTGTTGAGCATGCTCGACGAGTTTGCGATTGGCGGGCTGAAGACCAACATCAATTTCCTGCGCCGGATCATCGCGCATCCAGCGTTTGCGGCGGCAGAGCTGGATACCGGGTTCATTCCGCGCTATCAGGAGCAATTGCTGACAGCACCAGGCACGTTGAGCGATGAGTTCTGGCAGGCGGCGGCGCAGGCGTTTGCGCAGAGTTTGCCGAAGCGTGCGCGGGCGGATGATCCCGCCTCCCCCTGGTCTTACAGCAGTGGTTTGCGCGCAGGCTTGCCGGCGGAAATTACCTTGCATTTGAGCTGCGAGGGACAGGATCGCGCGTTGACCTTGAGAAGTGAGGCCGATGCAAAACTGCAGGGCGAAGCGCTGACCGTCGAGCATGACGGCGTGCGCCGCCCATTGCGGGCGATTCGTCAGGGTGGCGCCTTGTATCTGGAATGGGACGGCGAATTGCGGCGCATCGAGGCGTTCGATCCGATCAGTGCCGTTGAAGCCAGCCACAGCCATCAGGGCGGTCTGACCGCGCCAATGAACGGCAGCATCGTGCGCGTGCTGGTCGAAACGGGACAGTCGGTTGAGGCCGGGGCGCAACTGGTGGTGCTGGAAGCCATGAAGATGGAACACAGCATCCGCGCGCCGCAGGCCGGTGTGATCAAAGCGCTGTATTGCCAGGAAGGCGATATGGTCAGCGAAGGCAGCGCTTTGGTTGAACTGGAAGAAGGATGAAATAAAAGGATCGACCCTCGCCTTGAGCGAGGATCGATTCGCTCAGTAACGCGCCGTTGCCTGAACCACCACGCCGATGATCCGGCATTCATCGGTTAGCAGGGTTTTCGGCCAGGTTGGATTGAGCGGCACCAAGTAACGCTGGCCGGCCTGTTCGTCGAGTTTGCGGAAAATCGCTTCTTCGCTGTCCGGCCACTGGGCGATCACCAGTTTGCCAGGCACTGCCTCCAACTCTGGGTCAACCAGAATCAGCATGCCCTCGGCAACGCTCTGGCCGCTCGGCGCGGTCATCGAATCCCCCGTCACCGTCAGCCAGAACGCGGCACCGCCACGAGCGTGGTAATCCGTCAGTTCGAAGCGCTGCTTCGCTGATGCTCCGGGATAGCTCGCCGCAGTGTCACGCACTTCGCACGGTGCACGCCAATCGCAGACCGGATAACGGAAGTACGGGTTGTACTTCTGCGCCAGCGGCATTTCGTCTTCCGGCGTCGGCTGCGGCTCGCGAATCACCAGAACGACTTCCAGGAAGTCCATTCCCAGCGCCTTGAGCACGCGGTTCATTTCGGTAACACCGGGTTCGCGACGCTTGTTCAGCCAATGACCGATCCCGCCCTGGGACATGCCGACGCGCTCTCCGAGCTCTGTTTGAGTGACTTTGAGTTCACTCATCTTGGCCTTGACCAACTCAATCCATTTATCCATGTGCCGCACCTTACGCGGACGTCTTCGACCGGCAAAACACATATTGTAGTATTTAAATTCTCGTCACAAATACAGGCGGTACTATCCTAAGGAAACGGACTTTCAATCGAACATGGAGTGACGTTTCATGATGAACATCAGCAGCAAAGACCTGCCCGATCTGCAAATCGACACCAGCTTCACCTCCCCTCAAGGCAATGCCGCCGCACAGCGCGCGCTGGACTACTACTTGAAACCGGCTGTTTCAGAACCCGAGACGGACGAACGTTTTTTCAATGTCAAAGGCCATCTCAGCGGCGAGGAAGCGCTGGTGCATGCCTCGGATCTGTTGCGATGTGCAGCCGCCACCGCGTTCAAGGCCGCAGAAAACCTTCAAGGCACCAATCGCGATCTGGCCTTTTCGGTGGTGCACATGGTGGATATGGCGCGGGCGATGGTCGACCATTCGATCGACAACGACGAAGTCACGGCGGACAAGGTACGGGCGGGCAGGAAAGAATTTTCCCATCGCGCAGATAAAAACATTTGACTTGCAAATGATAATGATTATTATTGCAAGCAGCTGGTCGCGAGATCAGTCGATGGACCAGAGACCTTAGGTCGGTCTTCTGGACTATCTCCTCATCAGGCTAATCACGGTTTTTGACCCGGCTTTTTGCCGGGTCTTTTTTTGCCCGTTTTTCGGGCTTGTGTCTTCAGGCTAATGAAGTCTTTAGGTGCTGCAAATTCGATGGCGCGGATAATATCAAAAGAATATTGATTGGCAAGCCGAGCCCGGCGACATTGGGCAAAACTAATGGCAATCAGCACTTGAGAATCAATCGCATAGCCTCTAAGCTGCTGGCGCGTCACGGAAGACGCCCCCCGCTACACCCGCAATTCCCCTCGGTTTCAGCCCTGCCTGCGTGTAAAGTACCGGTCATAAAAATCCTGCTCTGGAAGCGATTATGACCGTGGCCAAATCTTCGTTCGACATCAGCGCCAATTTCGACAGCGGCAATATCCAAGTCATCGACATCAGCAACCCGCTCAATCCGGTTCTGGCCATCCGCCCGGACACCCGCAGCGCTCATTTTCAGTGGTTCCACTTCAAGGCCAGCGGCCTGCATGTGCATCAGGAACACTGGTTTCGTCTGGTCAATGCCAGCCAGTCCTCCTATAACAAGGCCTGGACCGGCTATCAGGCAGTTGCTTCCTACGACCACGTCAACTGGTTCCGCATCCCCACCAGCTTCGAAGGCGACAGCCTGCGCTTTTGCCTCGAAGCCGAACAGACCCACGCTTGGTTCGCCTACTTCGAGCCCTACAGCCGCGGCCGTCACGACTGGTTGATCGAACAGGCGCTGAGCAAGGCTGGCACCGAATTGCTGGCGACCGGCAAAAGTGTCGAGGGCCGCGACATTCAACTACTGCGCAAAGGCACCGGTGCCGAAGGCCAGCGCAAGATCTGGATCATCGCCCAGCAGCATCCGGGCGAGCACATGGCGGAATGGTTCATGGAAGGCGTGATTGAGCGTCTGGAGCGCCAGGACGATCCGGTATTGAACAAACTGCTGGCCAGCGCCGATCTGTATCTGGTGCCGAACATGAACCCGGACGGCGCCTTCCATGGCCATCTGCGCACCAATGCCATGGGTCAGGACTTGAACCGAGCCTGGCAGAACGCTAGCCAGGACATCAGTCCGGAAGTGCTTTTCGTCCAGCAGCAGATGGAAAAATATGGCGTCGATGCGTTTATCGACGTGCACGGCGACGAGGAAATCCCCCACGTCTTTACCGCCGGCTGTGAAGGTAATCCTGGCTTTACACCGCGCATCGAAAAGCTTGAAGAGCATTTCCGCAGCCATCTGAAGCACACCACCAAAGACTTCCAGACCACCTACGGCTACACCCGCGACGAACCGGGACAGGCCAACATGACCCTGGCCTGCAACAGCGTCGGGCAGAAATTCGACTGCCTGTCGCTGACCCTGGAGATGCCGTTCAAGGACCACGACGACCACCCGGACAAGATCACCGGCTGGTCGGGCAAACGTTCCAAGCAATTGGGCAAGGATGTGCTGACCACCCTCGCCGACATGGTCGACACCCTGCGCTGATCCCCTCCTCTGTAACGACAAAAGATCGCAGCCGACCTGCGATCTTTTGCTTTAAGCGGTCAGCCGCGATCACGTCCGCGCAACATGCTGTCGAGCACTTCGTCACGACGCACCCAGCCATGGAACAGCGCCGCCGCCAGATGCAGCAGCACCGTCAGAAACAGCAGATACGCCAGATAGCCATGGGACTTGCGCAGCACCGCAAACAGTTGCGCGTCAGCCGGCACAATCGACGGCAGATGCAGCGACGCCGTGAGCATCACCGGCTCGCCCGAGGCACTGATCATCGCCCAGCCGAGCAGCGGCAACACCAGCATCAACGCATACAACAAGAGGTGGGAAGCCTTGGCTGCCAGCACCTGCCAGCCCGGCAGATCATCCGGCAGTGGCGGTTGTCGTGTGGTGAAGCGCACCAGCAGGCGCACGATCACCAGCGCCAGAATCGCGATGCCCAGCGGCTTGTGCAAATGAATCAGCCATTCATGGCGAGACGACACCGAAGTGACCATGCCCGCGCCGATAAACAGCATGGCGATGATCATCAGCGCCATCAGCCAGTGCAGCAGGCGCGCCAGCAAAACGAAATGCGTCGGTTGCTTGCTCATGGACGAGCCTCCTGTTTGGCGGCGGGCAACTGGCTGACTTCGCTGGTGCGACGCAGGTAGGAATCGGCGTAGCCGGCCGAACGCGCGGCCAGCAGTGGATCTTCCGAGCCTTGAATCCCGGCCGGCAGCACCAGCGGGTCGTAGTTGATGTCACGGCATTCGCCACTGAGTTGCGGCTGGGTCTTCTCCAGCACCAGGGTTCCAGCGTTCAGCACTTTGCGATCTGCGGGCCAGGTCTTGCTGGCATCGTTGACCGGGTCGTCGGCGTTGGCCAGGGTGATGTTCAACTGGAAGCGCAAAGGTGCGGCGGCCAGGCGGTGCACCAGATCCTTCTCGAGAAAGTCCGCGCCTTCAGGGGCTGTGGCGCCTGCTGCGTCCTGCGCCAACGGGGTCATGCTCCACCGCACGGCCTGTTTTTTACCGTTGCCATCGACCAGATAGAACGCATTGATGCTGTTATAGGTTTCGGTCGCGTAGCTGGCCGAAGGCTTGGCGGTCTTCACCCACGTCAAGAACGGCACGGCTTCCGGGTGTGCAGCAAAGAACGCCGGCACCTTCGTCGGGTCGGGCTTGCCAGTGGCTGGATCCGGCGACTGCGCCTGCTGCAATTGGTAGAACGCTTCAGGCGTGCCCACCGGAAACACCGGCATGCTGTTCATGCCGGTGCGCCATTGCTGACCGTTCGCCTGGGTGAAGCGCAGCGCCAGACTGCGGATCGGTACGGCGCTGTCCGGCGCATAGGGATTGCCGGCCGGCAAGGCAAAACGCCCCACCACCGGTGTCTGCGGCAGGTTGAACACCTGTGCCGTGGAGAACGCGCGCGCCTCGCCGCTGCTTTCGAAATGGCCTATCACGCACACGCCCTTGGCGTGATTGCGACGAAAGCCGGGATGCACGCCGTTGTTCTTTTCCAGCACATCGACCAACGCTTTTGGCGTCAATCGTTGTGGGTCAAGGTTGCCATGCACGTAGGCAAACGCCCCGGCCACGGCGGCGACAATCACGGCAATGCCGCCCAGGCGAAAAATCAGGCTCGCGGCGCTCAGTGGCTGGCGCGGCGGCCTGCCGGGCGGTGCAGCGTTGGGGGACGAGCGATCAACCATGAATATCTCCAGGCCATCGGCCACAAGTGGAAAGAGTCAGCAAGACGCACCCCGTCCGGGTTTATTCCACGGCGCGGTATTTATTTTTGCGCACGGGGAATAACCTGCGCTGACGGGCGTCTTCCTAGTCCACAGCGTAGCGACCAGCAGAAATTCATGAGCGAATTCGACGAACAGTTGAGAGAAATCATTCCCAGATTGCGCCGCTTCGCCGTGTCGTTGACGCGCAACAGCAGCAGCGCTGACGATCTGGTCCAGGCCAGCCTCGAGCGGGCGCTGGCGGCGTGGGGGGAAAAACGCGCCGAAGGCGACTTGCGCGCCTGGCTGTTCGCAATTCTCTATCGGCAATTTCTCGATGCGCACCGTCGCTCGCGGCGCTATGCGCGCATGCTGGAATTTTTCACCGGTCGCGACGATGCCGAGCCGTCGGTGGAACGCACCGTGATTGCCCAGTCGACCCTGCAAGCCTTCGAACGCCTGCCCACCGAACAGCGCGCTTTGCTGCTGATGGTCTCGGTGGAAGGTCTGTCCTATAAAGAGGTCGCCGAGATCCTCGGCGCCCCGATCGGCACCGTGATGTCGCGCCTGTCCCGCGCCCGCCAGGCCTTGCGCCAACTCAGCGACGGCGAAATCAGCAGCCCTTCCTTGCGGATACTCAAATGATCAGCCTGCCTCCCAGCGAACGAGATTTGCACGCCTACGTCGACCACCAGCTCAGCGACGCCGATCGGCGCGTGCTCGAGACCTGGCTGGCCAGCCACCCTGAAGAAGCGGCTCAGGTGCGCGCCTGGCAACGCGACGCCCAGCAGTTGCGCGCAGCGCTGAGTGGCGCCTTGCAGCAACCGGCCAATCCGGCGCTCGACCCGATGATGATTCGCCAGCGCCGCCGCCAGCAGTCCCGTCGCCACCTGGCCAGCGCGGCGGTGTTGCTGATTGCCGTGAGCATCGGCGGTTTCAGTGGCTGGCAGGCCCGGGAAATGACCCTGGCGCGCCCTGCGCCATTGCCGATGACTGACGCGTTGCAAGCCTATCGCCTGATCGCCCAGCAAGGCGTACTGCCCGCCGATTACAAGGTCGACAGCGACGGCGACATGCAGCGTTGGCTCGACCGCTACTTCAGCGGTGCCGGGCGCTTGCCGGACTTGAAAGCTGCCGGATTCGAGCCGGTCAGCGGGCGCTTGCTCAGCACCGATGAAGGCGCGGCGGCGATGGTGATGTATGAGGATGGCAGCGGTCACAAAGTGAGCTTTTACCTGCGTCCACCGGGGCCGAAAAACACCCTGCTGCCGCGTGGCTCGCGCAGCGATGGCGATCTGCAGGCCGATTACTGGTCAGGGCCGGGCTACAACTATGCGGTGGTCAGCCCGACCGACTCGCCGGCGGCAGAGTTGCTCAAGCAATCGCCACCGTTCTGATGGTGATATTTCATGGAGCCGACGCCCGGGCTCTGGTTACACTGGGGCCACCGCGCTCGCTGTGGAGCCGGTCTGAGAAACCAGGAGCCTGTCCCGCGTGCCCGCCCGAACGCCGAAACGATCACGACTGAGCCAACGCTGGCCGTTGCTGCGCCGCCTGTTCGGCAAAGGCCTGCCCGCCAGCGCCGGCCACGATGCCCACGCTGCGACCATCCGCGATTATTTCCGTGACAAGGCCAAAAGCCAGGGCTACACCCTCAGCCGCAGTCAGCAACAAGTCATCGACTGCATGGCGCAGCAAGCCAGCGTGCTGCTCGGCGACAGCGGCCACACCCCGCCGAGTCTGTACCTGTACGGCGCCGTCGGGCGCGGCAAGAGCTGGTTGCTCGACGGTTTTTTCCAGGCGCTGCCGATCACGCGCAAACGCCGCCTGCATTTCCATCAGTTCTTCGCTCGGTTGCACGACGGCATGTTCCGTCATCGCTTGGAGGAAGACGCGCTGGAAATCACCTTGGATGAGTTGCTGGAAGATTGCCAGGTGCTGTGTTTCGACGAGTTTCACGTGCATGACATCGGCGACGCGATGCTGATCACGCGGCTGTTCAAGGCCCTGTTCAAACGGCAGATCATGCTGCTGGTGACCTCCAACTATGCACCCGAGGGCCTGCTGCCTAATCCGCTGTATCACGCGCGCTTCAAACCGGTGATCGAGCTGATCAACACGCGCATGCGAGTGATGGAAGTCGGTGGCGCCCACGACTACCGCGCACTCAACCGCCAACACACGCATCAAGTGTTTACCCAAGGACATTACGTATGGCCGGCGACGGCAGCTCAACGTCAGACACTGGACCTGCCACCAGCCGACGCGCCTGCCCTTGCCCTCGAAGTTGGCAAGCGCCAGCTTCAGGCCCGTTTTTGCCAAGGCCGGCGAGTCGCGTTCACCTTCAACGACCTGTGCGAACAGCCAACGGCAGTGATGGATTATCTGCAACTGTGCCAGCGTTTCGACCAGTGGATCATCGATGAGCTGCCGCAGCTCGGCGAATGTCCGATCGCCGTGCAGCAGCGCTTCATCAATCTGATCGACGTGCTCTACGATCAGGACAAACACCTGACCCTGCTCGGCCAACTGCCGCTGGGCCAGAGCCTGGAAGGTCACGCCATCGACCTGGCGCGCACGCGCAGCCGGTTGGGGCAATTGCAGGAAATCCACGCTCCCAACTGACTCCCTACCCTGTGAGAGCGAGCCCTGTGGGAGCGAGCCTGCTCGCTCCCACAAGGTCCCGGGACAACTCAAAATCCGTTCAGCATCCGCTTTACCGCTATCATGTCGCCCATTCCAGCGCCCCCGCGTCGCTCCACCGATCAATAGCGAAACCAGACATGCACACCCTTGCTCAACTGCGCGCCGGCGAGCTGTCCGGCATCCCCCGCCTCGACCTGTCTTGCGGGCTGACCGAATTCCCCAACGAAATTTTCCAACTGGCCGAGACGCTGGAAGTGCTCAATCTCAGCGGCAACGCGCTGAGCAACCTGCCAGAGGATCTGCATCGCCTGACCCGCCTGCGCGTGCTGTTCTGCTCCGACAACCAGTTCAGCGAACTGCCGGCGTGCCTCGGCCAGTGCACCGCGCTGACCATGGTCGGCTTCAAGACCAACCGGATCGTCAATGTGCCCGCTGCCGCCCTGCCGCCGCAGCTGCGCTGGCTGATCCTCACCGATAACCGCGTCGAACGCCTGCCCAGCGAACTTGGTGAACGCCCCGCTTTGCAGAAGCTCATGCTCGCCGGCAATCGGCTGCAAACGCTGCCAGACTCCCTGCGCCACTGCCATCGGCTGGAATTGCTGCGCATCGCTGCCAACCAACTCAGCGAACTGCCGCAGTGGTTGCTGACCTTGCCGAGCCTGACCTGGCTGGCCTACGCCGGCAATCCGCTGGAGACCGAAGCCGATGCCGCTGCCCTTGAGGCCACGCCGCTGATCGACTGGTCGGCGCTGCGCCTGGAGCAGCAACTGGGCGAAGGCGCTTCCGGGGTGATTTCCAGGGCAGTCTGGCAGCGCGACGACGGCACGGCGCTGGCGGTTGCGGTGAAGCTGTACAAAGGCGAGATGACCAGCGACGGCTCGCCGTTGCATGAGATGAACGCCTGCATCACCGCAGGCCTGCACCCGAACCTGATCCGCGTCGAAGGGCGCATCAGCGGCCATCCCGATCAACAGCAGGGGCTGGTGATGCAACTGATTGATCCGAGCTTCGGCAATCTCGCCGGTTTGCCCAGCCTGGACTCGTGCTCGCGGGATGTTTACGCCGAAGATTGCCGGTTCCCCGCCGAGGTCGCCCTGCGCGTCGCCAAAGGCATCGCCTCAGCGGCCGAGCACCTGCACCGCCAAGGCATCACCCACGGCGATCTGTATGGCCACAACATTCTGTTGAACGATCAGGGCGATTGTCTGCTCGGGGATTTCGGCGCGGCGTCGTTTCATGCCACCGGCGATGATGTGCAGACGCGCGCATTGCAGCGCCTGGAAGTCCGTGCGTTCGGTGTGTTGTTGGGGGAATTGCTGGAGCGTGTCGACTCAGGATTGAGTACGGAGCGCCGCGCGCAACTGCAGGCGCTGGAACGACGTTGCTGTCAGGCCGATGTGCTGGGGCGGCCGGGGTTCAGTGAAGTGATCGAGGTGCTGGAGAACCTGTGACCGCTGCACGGTCAATCGCCAGCAGGCTCGCTCCCACAGTTGAAATACATTCCAGTGTGGGAGCGAGCCTGCTCGCGAAGAGGTCATTACTGGCGCGACAGATCAGCCAGCCAGACCGACGAACATGTCCTGCACGTCATCATGGTTGTCGAGGCCTTCGAGGAACGCTTCGACTTCAGCCATCTGCTCGTCGCTCAAGCCGCTGACCGGGTTCTTCGGCTGGTAGCCGAGTTTCGCCGACAATACGGTGAAACCTTGTTCGGGCAGGGCTTTCTGCACAGCGTCGAGGTCAGTCGGATCGGTGAGGAACAGCGTCGCGCCCTCTTCACCCGGCTCGAAATCCTGGGCACCGGCTTCGATCGCAGCCATTTCCGGATCGGCATCCGGGCTGTCCGGCGAGGCTTCGATCATGCCGACGTGGTTGAACATCCACGCCACCGAACCGGAAGCGCCCAACTGGCCCTTGCGGAACGCCACGCGGATTTCCGCGACGGTGCGGTTGATGTTGTCGGTGACGCATTCGACGATCAGCGGCACCTGATGCGGGGCGAAGCCTTCGTAGGTCACGCGATGGTATTGCACGGTTTCACCCAGCAGACCGGCGCCTTTCTTGATCGCGCGATCGAGGGTTTCTTTTGGCATCGAGGCTTTCTTCGCCTGTTCGACCACCAGACGCAGGTGTGCGTTGGTGGCGGTATCGGCACCGTTGCGTGCAGCAATGGTGATTTCCTTCACCAGTTTGCCGAAGATCTTCCCTTTGGCGTTGGCTGCCGCTTCTTTGTGTTTAACCTTCCACTGTGCGCCCATTACTCACTCTCTTGATCTGTGGCGCCGAGACATCTATTGGCCGACGCGTGGCGGCAAGTTTATACGGCCTAAAGTCGGCAATCGACCAAAAAAACAGCCGACGGAATCGACATCTTCACCAAAGCATGTAGGGGGATTCTGAAAAGCGCCTTTGACATGACCATTCAGGCCGACGGTTTCGTACCCTTGAAACCCCGTATCGCCTGACAGGGCCTGCTCGAATGCTCAATGACAAGGAAAGTCCCTTCACCCTTACGCTGACCGACAGCGGATTGCGCCTGCCGGTGGTGCGTTTTCGCGGCGAGGAAGCGCTGAACCAGCCTTACCGTTTCGACATCGAACTGCTCGGCCTGGCCCCGGCCATCGTCCCGGGATCCTTTCTGCACCGGCCGGCCTTTCTGCGGCTCAGTGAGCAGCACGGGTTCCACGGCGTCATTTCCAGCGCCAGCTGCGAACATCGCGGGACCCATCGGGTCGGCTATCGACTGATTCTGGTGCCGCATCTGCAACAACTGGCGCAAAAGCACAAGCGCCGCGTGTTTACTCACCTGAGTACGCCGCAGATCATCCAGCAACTGCTCGAAGAACATGCCCTGCCAGCGCACAGCTACCGCATTGAAACGAGCGTCGGTCACTACCCGGCAAGGGCGTTTTGCATTCAGTACGAAGAAAGCGATCTGGCCCTGCTGCAGCGGCTATGCGAAGAAGAAGGCATCCACTATCACTTCGAACATGGGCCGGACGGACACGTCGTGGTGTTCGCCGACGACAGCCTGAGTCTGCCGCAGGAACCGGTCGAAATCCCTTTCAATGCTGATGAGCAACCACCATCGCCCTGCGTCAGCGCACTCTATCAACAACATCGCGCGGCGCCCGTGCCGATGCTGCATGCGGTGCGCAATCGTGGCCAGCCAACCGGCAACGCCGAAGCCGCCAACGAGGTCTCGACCGAGTTGCCGATGCCCGCGCGATCGCCGGAACGTCTGTACGCCGAACAGCGCAGCCGGCGCCATCTGCAACGCCAGCGCTGCCAGTTGCGTTCCATTCACGGGCGCAGTGATTGCAGCGATTTGCTCAGTGGACGACTGCTGCTTGTGGCCGACCATCCGATTCATCATTTCAACGAACAATGGCTGATATGCGCCGTGCGCCACCAAGGGCAGCACCCTTCGATACTTGATCCGGCGCCAAGCGTTCAGCGTTATCACAACGACTTCACTGCGCAGCCCTGGTCGACCGATTTCCGTCCGCCACTCAAACAAGCTCGCCCGAATATTGCCGGTTATCACTTGGCGAAAGTCGCGGGTGCGCCTGGGCAACCTGCGCAAGTGGACGAAAACGGCTGCCTCGCTGTAAGCCTGTGGCCGTCTGCGGATAAATCCGCCAGCGACGCCCTGTGGCTGCCGATCGCCATGAGCCGGTTCAGCGGCCCCGTCGCCATCGATCAATTACCGCGTGCCGGCAGTGACGTGTGGGTGAGTTTCCTCGACAGCGATCCGGACCGACCGATCCTGTGCCTCAGCCACGCACGCCAGCCACCGGAGCGCGAATCAGCGCCCGCGCGCGACAGCCTGTTGCTCGACTGGCTGAGCCACCGCGCCGAGCATTGATCGGCGCCTCAGCCTTTGTCCGCCTTGCCCGCCGCCGCCGCGAATTTCGCCAGGCGCACGTCCAGATGCCGAGGCCGGCGCCCGTGATCTTCGGCGCGCTCCTTGCGGCGGATGGCGTTGCGCACCATCAGCGAGCCGAGGTAGCGAATCGGTTCCGGCGGGAAATAACCCAGCGGCCCGTTGACCAGCGGCGAACGGGTCCACGGGTTATCCAGGCCCTGCACCAGCGCGGCGAGAATCTGCCCGCCCATATGACACGGGCCGACGCCGCTGCCGGAATAACCGAAGCCGTAAAACACGTTGCCCGCCGAGCTCATCTGGCCGAAGAACGGCAAACCGGTCACTGAACGATCCGACGGGCCGTTCCACGTCGCGTCGATTTTGACCTCGGCGAAGGCCGGGAAAAAATCCCCGAGACTGCGCTTGAGCAATCCGGCATAAGGCGACGGCTGATCGAACACCGGCAGCATCCGCCCGCCATAGGCGAAGGTGTTGCCGCCCTTGCCGAGCATGATCCGGCCGTCCGGGGTGTTGTGGTAGTAGTGCACGAAGATCCGCGAATCGAGGACGCTGACGCCGCTGGTCAAACCGATTTGCTGCAGCAGGTCCGGGCGCGGTTCGGTGATCAGCATGTCACTGGAAACGATCGCCACACTGCGCTCGAACTGAGGAAACGCGCGGGCCATCCACGCATTCATCGCCAGCACCACGCGGTCGGCGATGACCTTGCCGCTGGGTGTGTGGATGCGTGCCGGGCGGCCCTCTTCCAGACCGGTCATCGCCGTGCCTTCATGTATCTTCACGCCCAATTGCAGCGCCACCCGGCGCAGACCGCGTACCAGCTTGCCCGGTTGCACGCTGGCAGCCGCCGGGGAAAACCAGCCCTCCAGATGTTTTGCTGAGCCAGCCATGCGCTGCACATCGGCAAGCGGGCGCTGGCTGAACGAGTTGATGCCGTTACGCTCCAGCGCCGCGATCACCGCGTCAGTTGCGCCGACCTGGGCGCGATTGGTCGCGGTGTACAGCGTGCCGTCGAGGCGGTAGTCGGCATCGACGCCGTACTGCTCGCAGAACTCGCCGATCGCATGGATGCTGCGCTCCGACTCCCTGACCAGACGCACCGCTTCTTCGACGCCGAACAAGCGCTCCAGGGTGAAATACTTGGCCGACCATGACAGTGCGCAACCACCGTTACGGCCACTAGCGCCGGCACCGCAGATGTCTGCTTCGATCAGCAGCACCTCCAGCTCCGGGTTTTGCTGCTTGAGCATGATCGCCGTCCACAATCCGGTGTAACCACCGCCAACGATGCACACATCCGTGCGCACCTCGCCTTGCAGCGGTGGACACTGCTCGGATGGGTCGGCCTGCAAGGCTTGCTCGAGCCAGAACGGTCGCATGGGAAATCTCCAGTCAGATAGCCACGACGCAGCCTGCCGCGCACCGCGCAGCAGGCCACGGGGCGAAGGGTTTCAGGAACGCAGCGGTTTGACGCTCAGCGGGCAGTTGGGGATCGCCGCGCGCGGCTCCATCACGCCGACCGGCCGACTGTTCCAGTGCGGAATCAGCACCAGCGCCGAGAACAGCGCGCATCCGGCGAAGACGATAAACACCGTCACCGAGTCGAAGTAGCCCGGCAGCAAACCGCCGAGCACCGCGCCAACGGAGCCGCAGCCGTTGACGAAACCGGCGGCGGTGGCACCGGCCTTGGCCTTGCCGAAATCGATGGCCGCCGCACCGCTGATCATCGAGTCCGGGCCGTACAACGTCAGGCCCATGACGAACAGCAACGCGACAACGAGCAACACGCTGCCGGTGTTCAGCGCAGCCATGAACAGCGCCAGCGTCACGGTCAGCGCCAGCAGACTCAGCACGCAGGCCGGCATGCGTCGGGCGCCGAACAGTTTGTCCGAGGCCAGGCCGATCATGATCGGCCCGAGCAATCCGGCCAGTTCAAACGCGGTGGGAATGATCGCCGCGCCGACCTTGCCGACACTGGGCATCTGTTCGAAAACAATCACAGGGCCCCACAACAGAATCGCGTAGCGCGCCGGTTTCAGCAGGAAATACGCCAGGCCCAGCACCAGCACCGTGCGGTTGCGCAGGATTTCCTTCAACGGCTCCCAGACGCTGAGTTTGCTGTTGGCTGCGGCTTCTTCGGCGGTCAGTTCCGGCTCGGGCTCCACCGCCGGCAAGCCGACGTCTTCCGGTTTGTTGCGCTGGAAGATAAAGAACAGCACGGCGACCACCGCGACCACCGCCGCGCTGGAAATGAATGCCGCGTGCCAGGTGCCGACCAGCGTGTAGGCCCACCAGCCGGCGAACGGCGAGGCGACCAGACCACCAAACGCGTAACAGGAACTCCACAAGCCGAGCACGCGCCCGCGCTGCTCTGACGGGAAAAAGCTGCCAAGGTTTTTACACAGCCCGGACCAGCCAGTGGACTGCGCCAAACCTTGAATCAACATGCATGTGGCGAAGATCGGCAATGTAGCGAAACTGCCCATCACCAGCGCCGCAGCGGCGGATATCAGCAAGCCGCCAAACACCACCACTCGCGGGCCAAAGCGATCGGCGAGCATGCCCCAGGTGAACTGTCCGAGGGCATACGCCGCCAGATAGATCGCGTCGAGGTTGGCCATGGCCATTTTGTCGAGGGTGAAATCAGGGTCTTCGGCGATGCCCAGTTTGGCTACCGAAAAGGCTTTGCGGGTGAAGTAGAACGCGGCGTACGCGAGCCAGGTAATAGCGAAGATCTGCACGCGCCAACGCGCCAGGGTGCCGATGTGCTTGTTCATGGTGGTTCTGACCTCAGGGTGTGAGTGTGCCGGCAGAATCGATTAAGAAAAACGCCTGTGTTTTTTATTGTTGAGCACTGCGTTACCGCCCCTTCCCTTCGGCGATAACGGTCAGATGAGTCTGCTGTTGCACGCACAGGCTCATGGGCCGGCGCTGCTGTTCGACCGAACAGTCAGCGATGGCGTGAGCCGATCAAAGCAATTACTGTTTAATAAATAAAATCGATTTATCGTATTTCACACATAAGCTGAGCTTGTTACTGGAGCCACCATGTCCGTCTCTCATGCCCAACTCAAAGCGTTCCATGCGGTGGCCGTCCATGGCAGCTTCACCCGCGCCGCCGAGCGGCTTTATCTGACGCAACCGGCGATTTCCGACCAGGTACGCAAACTCGAAGAACGCTTCGGCGTGCTGCTGTTTCACCGCAATAAACGTTCCGTGCGCCTGACCGACCTGGGCGAGCGCCTGCTGGCGATCACCCAGCGCCTGTTCGTGATCGAAGCCGAAGCGCAGGAATTGCTGCAGGAATCCCAGGCCCTGCAGACCGGCAGCCTGATTCTCGCCGTGGACGCGCCGATCCACGTGTTGCCGCAGATCGCGCGGTTCTGCGAGCGCTACCCGGGGATCAGCGTGAAAATCGAAACCGGCAATACCGATGAATCGCTGTTTCGCCTGTTCAACTATCAGGCCGATCTGGCGCTGCTCGGCCGCGACGTGACCGATGAACGCTTGCTGTGCGTGCCGTTGCGCAACGATCCGATGGTGGCGTTCGTTTCGCGCAATCATCCGTGGGCAGAGCGCGAATCGATCTGTCTGGCCGATCTGGATGACACGCCACTGGTGCTGCGTGAGATCGGTTCAGTAACCCGGCAGACCCTGGAAGAGGAAATGGCCCGAGCGGGCTTGCGCATTCGCCCGGCGATTCAGGTTGAAGGTCGGGAAGCGGCGCGCGAAGCCGTCGTGGTGGGGATCGGGGTTGGTATGGTTTCAGCGGCGGAGTTCGGCGCCGACTCACGGGTCTGCGCGTTGCCGATCACCGACTGCACGAGGCGCCTGACCGAAACCCTGGTGTGCTTGCGCGAACAGAGTTCGCGGCGGGTGGTGGCGACGTTTCTCGATATGGTTCGCGAGAGCCTGACCTGACTCACTCCCTGTCCTGATCGTTCCCACGCTCTGCGTGGGAATGCCTCAACGGACGCTCCGCGTTCGGCTATTGGATGGGACGCAGAGCGTCCCGGGCTGCGTTCCCACGCAGAGCGTGGGAACGATCACGGTGCGGCTGGCGCCAGATCAAAAAACGCCTGAATCAGGCGCAACTCGCGCCGGCGCTCCATGCAGCCAATCATGTGCCGGTTCACCAGCCCTTCCCCGCCAATCGGGACCGCCACCACGCGCGGGTCATGACTGACCTCCACCGATGACACCACACCGACCCCCAACTCGGCCGCGACCGCTTCGGTCACCGCCTCGCGACTGTCCAGCTCCAGCAACACCCGCGGCTGAATCGACGCCTGCATACACGCCTGGTCAAACGTGCGCCGGGTAATCGAAGTCGGCTCGCGCAGGACCATGATCACTTGGTCCAGCTCCTTGAGTTTCACTTCCCCGGAGCGATTCGCCCAGCGATGCCCCGCCGGCACCAGCGCGCAGATCCGCGATTCGCTCAGCGCTTGCAGATGCAGGCCCTTGCGCGGCTCGACCTCGGTCAGCACCGCGACATCGGCGTGTTCCGACAACAGCGCCGCCAGGGTTTCCTGCGCGTTGCCCAGACGCAGGTTGACGGTGATGCCCGGATAGCGTGCGCGCAGGCTTGCCAGCATCGGCATGACCATGTGCGGCCCATCCGCCGCCACCTCCAGACGCCCGGTCAGTAACTGCCGATTGGCCTCGAGCAGCGTCTGCGCTTCTTCCGCCAGGCCGAACATGGCGCGGGTGATCGCTGCCAGTTTGGTGCCCTCCTCGGTCAATTCCACCCGTCGCGCGGTACGCCGCAGCAAAGTGATCTGGTAATGCTCTTCCAGTGCCTTGATGTGTCCGGTGACTGCCGGCTGGCTGATGAACAACCGCGCAGCCGCGCGGGTGAAGCTGCCTTCGCGGGCCACGGCATCGAAGGCGCGCAGCTGAAACAGGTTCATGGATAACCCTCACTGATGGCTGGCATAACAACAAACAATTTGATTGATGCAACGGCGAATTGCAACGTAGGCCCCGTAGCTTCATCCCACAGCGTTTTCGCGAGGACACACGAATGAGTACCGCCGCACCGATTCTGCTCACTCCCGGCCCGTTGACCACTTCGGCCCGCACCCGTCAGGCCATGATGGTCGACTGGGGTTCGTGGGATGACCGCTTCAACCAGCTGACCGCCAGCCTGTGCGAGCAATTACTGGCCATCCTCAACGGCGCCGCCAGCCACCATTGCGTACCGTTACAGGGCAGCGGCACCTTCGCTGTCGAAGCGGCGATCGGCACGTTGGTGCCGCGCGACGGCAAAATCCTCGTGCTGATCAATGGCGCGTATGGCAAGCGTCTGGCGAAGATCTGCGAAGTGCTCGGCCGGTCGTTCAGCACCTTCGAAACCGCCGAAGACGAACCGACCACCGCCGCCGACGTCGACCGCTTGCTGCGCGCCGACTCTGACATTACGCACGTGGCGCTGATCCACTGCGAAACCAGCACCGGCATTCTCAATCCGCTGGCAGAAATCGCCGAGGTCGTTGCGCAACACGGCAAACGTCTGATCATCGACGCCATGAGCTCATTCGGCGCATTGCCCGTGGATGCGCAAAACGTACCGTTCGACGCGCTGATCGCCGCCTCCGGCAAGTGCCTGGAAGGCGTACCGGGCATGGGTTTTGTCTTCGCCCGCAAGGAATCGCTGGCCGCCGCGGCTGGCAACTCGCACTCGCTGGCGATGGACCTGTACGACCAGCACGCCTACATGATGAAAACCGGGCAATGGCGCTTCACCCCGCCCACCCATGTGGTCGCGGCGCTGCACGAAGCGCTACTGCAATACAGCGAAGAAGGCGGCCTGCCAGCGCGGCATGCGCGGTATGCGGCGAACTGTCAGGCGCTGATGGAAGAGATGAACAAGCTCGGTTTGCGCAGCTTCCTGCCGGCGGCGATTCAGGCGCCGATCATCGCGACTTTCCATGCGCCGCAGGATCCGCGCTACCAGTTCAAGGACTTCTATGAGCGGGTCAAGGCCAAGGGTTACATCCTCTACCCCGGCAAACTGACCCAGGTCGAAACATTCCGCGTCGGCTGCATTGGCCACGTCACCCCGGACGAAATGCGCAAGGCCGTAGCAGCAGTGGGTGAAGTGCTGCGCGAGATGGAAGTGCTCGACATCTGAGCCTCACCTCAAATCCCCTGTGGGAGCGAGCCTGCTCGCGAAAGCGTCGTCCCAGGCGACACATAGGCTGATGTCAGACCGCTTTCGCGAGCAGGCTCGCTCCCACATTTTGATCTCATATTCAAATCAGGAATTCACGCCATGAACTACACCAATCCAAGCAAGCTGCAAGCCGCGATCCTCGACTGGGCCGGTACCGTGGTCGATTTCGGCTCGTTCGCGCCGACGCAGATCTTCGTCGAAGCCTTCGCCGAGTTCGATGTCCAGGTATCGATCGAAGAAGCCCGTGGGCCGATGGGCATGGGCAAGTGGGACCACATCCGCACCCTCTGTGATCAGCCGCAAGTGGCCGAGCGTTATCGCAAGGTGTTCGGTCGCACGCCGACCGACGATGACGTCACCGCTATCTACAACCGCTTCATGCCGTTGCAGATCGAGAAAATCGCCGAGCACTCGGCCCTGATTCCCGGCGCGCTGGACGCCATCGCCCAACTGCGCGCGCAAGGCATCAAGATCGGTTCCTGCTCCGGCTACCCGAAAGCGGTGATGGACAAAGTCGTCGAACTCGCCGCCAGCAACGGCTACGTCGCCGACCACGTGGTCGCCACCGACGAAGTGCCCAACGGTCGTCCATGGCCGGCGCAAGCGTTGGCCAACGTGATCGCTCTGGGCATCGACGATGTTGCAGCGTGCGTGAAGATCGACGACACCGTGCCGGGCATTCTCGAAGGTCGCCGGGCTGGCATGTGGACGGTTGCGCTGATTTGCTCGGGCAACGCGCTGGGTCTGGACTATGAAGGTTTCCGCGCGTTGGGCAGCGACGAACTGGCCAGCGAACGCCAGCGCATCCACGCGCTGTTTGAAAGCTCGCGCCCGCATTACATGATCGACACTATCAGCGATTTGCCGGAAGTGATCGCCGACATCAACAAGCGTCTGGCCAACGGTGAGATGCCGCAAAACGCCTGAGGCTGGAAAACTAAAACACCGCTGATGGTAATCAGCGGTGTTTTTTTTGCACGGCCTTGAATGAAGACATCGCTTGGTTATGACTTATTCGGAAATAAGGTTACCTTGCGCATCGTACGCAAGACCATCGGGATGTTTAACACTTCCGTCCGGCAATTGTTCAGTTCCATCTTCCCAGACAATACGGCCATCCGGATATTCAACGGTATTATCCGGCCAGACGATTCGCCCGTCCGGATACTCTACCCGGCCGTCTTCATATTGAATGATGCCGTCGGGACGCTTGATCGAAGTTTTATCTACAGCGACTACGCTGCCGTCAGGCAGTGTGGTGGAGCCATCGACATTGACTTTCGCACCAATTGTTTGAATCAGCGTTATCAAGGCCACAGGATCGATGTTGATGTTAAGGGTCGGCCATGGCATTGGCGGACGCTTGGTGTCAACCGGGGCCACTGGTTTGGTTGGCGCCACTGGCTTGGTTGGCGCTACCGGCTTGGTTGGCGCCACTGGCTTGGTCGGCGCTACCGGCTTGGTCGGCGCCACTGGCTTGGTTGGCGCCACTGGCTTGGTCGGCGCTACTGGCTTGGTTGGCGCTACCGGCTTGGTCGGCGCCACTGGTTTGGTTGGAATTACTGGCTTGGTTGGCGCAACTGGTTTGGTTGGCGCAACTGGCTTTGTTGTTACCGGCTTTGACGTAGTGGTAATAGGGCGAGGCTTCGAGATCGGACTTTTCATATTCACACTCAAATTGATAAATATAGTTTTGATCTTTAATAACAAACTAAAGAGCCGACCCGACAATAATCACGCACAACCAACTATTCAAACCAAAAGAAACCACAAGATATAAACAACATAGAGTTACGCTGCACAGACCAACGTACAACAATAACTTTCAATAAACAGAAGTCATAAACCGTAAAACTCGCACTTCGATTGATTGCAAATATCATCACGCCGCAGGTTGGCATGTATTGATCGCGACCATCGGCTACATCGCTGCAAATCCGCGCCGTCCCTGCAGGCCACCCGTGTGGGCAAAGACCAGACGCGTGCCGACCGCGAATTCGCCTGACTCGACATGCTGCTTGAGCGCCAGCAAGGCCTTGCCGGTGTACAGCGGTTCCAAAGGGATGCCGCTGGTTTGCTCGGTCTGATCGATGAAGGTCAGCAACGCCTGGTCAACTTTGGCGAAACCACCACGGCTGGCATCGATCAGTTGATAGTCAGCCGCAGGCTCGGTGGCGTGCGCGAGGATCGACTCGATGTTCGGCGCTACGCCGTGATCATCCGGCACTGCCAGAGCACCGTACACCACGCGCTTGCCTTGCTCGGCGAGCGCCAGTCCGGCCAGTGTCGTGCCGGTGCCACAGGCCAGCCACCAGGCGTCGAAATCATTCCAGCCCAGCTTGGCCAATTGCTCTTCGGCCTGCTGCCTGATCGCTGCGCAACCCAAGGCGCCGGCCAGTCCACCACCGCCCTCGGGCACCGCATGCAGCGTAGGAAATTGCGCTTGCCATGGCACCCAGAATCCCGCTTCGTGCCGCGCGCGGTAGCCGGCGTAACCGAGCCAATGCAACTGCATGCCGAACGTTTGCAAATCCCGCACTGTCGGCGTGTCCTGCGGGTGCCCGCGCAGCAGTCCCACGGTTTTGAATCCCAGCCGCTTGCCCGCCGCCGCCAGCGCGTGCAGGTGATTGGAATGCGCACCGCCAAGGCTGATGATGCCCTCGGCGCCGGCACGCTCGGCGGCTTTGAGATGTTCAACGAGTTTGAACCACTTGTTGCCGCTGATCAGCGGGTCGATGCGGTCCAGGCGCAGGATCGCGACCTCGATGCCGGCGTCTGCCAGCCAGCCTAGACGGAGCGGTTCGAGGGGGGCTTGGGCTAGCCAGTCGGGGGGAGGCAAAAGCATAAATGCCGGCTCTGTCTGCAGAGCCGGCATCTTAACAGCAGTGGCAAAAAACCTGCTGTTTGCAAGCGAACCTGCTCGCGAAGGCGTCGTGTCAGGCGAAATCCTCATAGCTGACGCTCCGCTTTCGCGAGCAGGCTCGCTCCCACAGGTGATGCGGTGCGCTTACAACTCAGCCGCCAGCCGCGAACCCTGATTAATCGCGCGCTTGGCATCCAGCTCCGCAGCCACATCCGCGCCGCCGATCAAGTGTACGTTCTGCCCGGCCTCAACCAGACCATCGTGCAACTCACGCAACGGATCCTGCCCCGCACAGATCACGATGTTGTCCACCGCCAGCAGTTGCGGCTCACCGCTTTCGCCGATGCGAATGTGCAAGCCTTGGTCATCGATGCTCAGGTATTCGACGCTGTTGAGCATCTGCACCTGCTTGTTCTTCAGACCGGTGCGGTGAATCCAGCCGGTGGTTTTACCCAGACCGTCGCCGACCTTGGTTTTCTTGCGCTGCAACAGGAACACCTCACGGGCCGGCGCATCCGGCGCCGCATTGATGCCCGCCACACCACCACGGGCCTCCAGTTGCGTGTCGATGCCCCACTCTTTCCAGAACGCCGCGCGATCCAGACTGGTGGCCACGCCTTGATGAACGAGAAATTCCGAGACATCGAAACCGATCCCGCCCGCACCGATCACCGCGACACGCTTGCCGACCGGCTTGCGC
Source organism: Pseudomonas sp. CCNWLW23 (assembly GCF_037095675.1). Taxonomy (NCBI): domain Bacteria; kingdom Pseudomonadati; phylum Pseudomonadota; class Gammaproteobacteria; order Pseudomonadales; family Pseudomonadaceae; genus Pseudomonas; species Pseudomonas sp. CCNWLW23. The sequence goes on from NZ_JBAWKM010000015.1 coordinate 124,571, forward strand.
TCGAGGATCACATCCAGATAACTCAGGACCTTGGCATTCTCGACGCCCGGAATCGCCGGCACGCGCGGGGCGATACCGGTGGCTAGGATGATCTCGTCGTAACCGCCTTCAACCAACTTGGCCACGTCGACGCGTGTGTTCAGGCACACCTCGACATGGGTGGTTTGCAGCTTGCGGTTGAAGTAGCGCAGGGTTTCGAAAAACTCTTCCTTGCCCGGTACGCGCTTGGCGATGTTGAACTGGCCACCGATCTCGCTGGCCGAATCGAACAGCGTCACCTGATGACCGCGCTCGGCGGCCACGGTGGCGGCGGACAAACCGGCAGGGCCGGCACCGACCACGGCGATTTTCTTGATCTGCTGCACCGGCAGGTAATTGAGTTCGGTTTCGTGGCAGGCACGCGGGTTGACCAGGCAACTGGTGAGCTTGCCGCCAAAGGTGTGGTCGAGGCACGCCTGGTTGCAGCCGATGCAGGTGTTGATTTCGTCGGCGCGGCCTTCGGCGGCTTTGTTGACGAAGTCCGGATCGGCGAGGAATGGTCGGGCCATGGAGACCATGTCGGCATCGCCCTCGGCAAGAATCTGCTCGGCAATTTCCGGGGTATTGATGCGGTTGGTCGTGATCAGCGGAATGCTCACCGAGCCGCGCAACTTGGCCGTGACCTTGCTGAACGCTGCACGCGGAACCTTGGTGGCGATGGTCGGAATCCGCGCTTCGTGCCAGCCGATACCAGTGTTGATGATGGTCGCACCAGCCTGCTCAATGGCTTTGGCCAGCATGACGATTTCATCCCAGGTGCTGCCACCTTCGACCAGATCGAGCATCGACAGGCGGAAGATGATGATGAAATTCGGCCCGACCGCTTCGCGCACACGACGGACAATTTCTACCGGCAGGCGCATGCGGTTTTCGTAGCTGCCACCCCAGCGGTCGGTGCGGTGGTTGGTGTGCGCGGCGAGAAACTGGTTAATGAAGTAACCTTCCGAGCCCATGATCTCGACGCCGTCGTATTCGGCGGTTTGCGCCAATACCGAGCAGGTGACGAAATCGCTGATCTGCTTTTCGATGCCCTCTTCGTCCAGCTCTTTGGGCTTGAACGGGTTGATCGGCGCCTGAATCGCGCTCGGTGCTACTTGTTTCGGGCTGTAGGCGTAACGCCCGGCGTGAAGAATCTGCATGCAGATCTTGCCACCCGCCTCGTGCACCGCGCGGGTGACGATGCGGTGCTTGAGCGCCTCTTCTTCAGTTGTGAGCTTGGCCGCGCCGGAATACACGCCGCCCTCGTCATTCGGGCCGATGCCGCCGGTGACCATCAGGCCGACACCGCCACGGGCACGTTCGGCGAAGTACGCCGCCATGCGCTCGAAGCCGCCCGGCTTTTCTTCAAGGCCAGTGTGCATCGAGCCCATCAGGGTACGGTTGCGCAGCGTGGTGAATCCCAGGTCCAGCGGGGCCAGCAAATGCGGGTAATGAGCGGCGGTCATCGGTAACTCCACAACGAGCGATCACGGAAAAGTTGCGGGAGCTCTGCGTCCCCCGTCAGTCATGTTCGACAGACTAAGAGTCGCACCGCTGTCACTCAATGACCGTAACTGACAAGTTATTGATCCAAATGCGCAGCGCCCCTTGGCAATCAGGGCCATGGGCCCTACCCTAGGCGCCACACTCTGTACCCGGCTGTTGTTGGTTTTCATGCGCAAACTTCTGTATCTGTTTTTCTCCATGGCCCTCGTTGCCGCCCTGACCACCTACGCCATGTGGGCGGCAGACCGGCCGGCGGGACATTACCTGTCGGACCTGCGCATCAAGCTCGCCGTCAATCAGGGCACGCCCGCCGACCGTGGCAATCTGCTCGGCATTCAGCCCGAACTGTTCCCCACCGATTACCAAAGCTCCGCACGCCTGCACCGCAAACTCGCGGCGTATCTGCAGCAGGCCCGCGATCAGGGCTTGCTCAACGAAAAAACCGTGGTGGTGTTGCCCGAGCACGTCGGCACCTGGCTGATGATCAGCGGCGAGAAAGACGAGTTGTATCAGGCGCCAACGCTGGCGGAGGCAATGAACTGGCTGGCGGCGAGCAATCCACTGCTGTTTGCCCGTGCCTGGCTGCGGGCCAAGGGCGAGCAACGTCTGGATGACGCTTATCTGCGGATGAAAGCGAAGGCCATGGCCAAGGATTACCAGGCGCTGTTCGGCGGTCTGGCCAAGGAGTTCCAGGTCACCCTGGTGGCCGGCTCCATCGTGCTGCCGGAGCCAAGCATCCGCGACGGCCGGCTCAAGCCCGGCAGCGGCGCCCTGTTCAACAGCAGCGTGGTATTTGGTCGCGACGGCGTACCGTTGGGCCAGCCGCAGCGGCAGATGCATCCGATCTTTGATCAGCAAGGTGTGATTCAGGCCGAAGACAAACACGCCATACAGGTCGTCGATACCCCGGCCGGACGCCTGGGCATCCTGATCGGCAGTGACAGCTGGTACCCCGCCAACTACCGCACCCTCGATGAGCAAGGCGCGCAACTGGTGGCGGTGCCGGCGCAGGTTATCGGCCAAGGCGCATGGGACAAGCCATGGCGTGGCTACAAGGGTTCGAGCACGCCGGGCTCGGTCAGCCTCAAGCCCGGCGACCTCAGTGAAGGTCAGGCCTGGCACCGACTGACCCTCACCGCACAACCACCGAGCAGCCACGCGATTGCCGGCATGAGTGTGTTCATGCGCGGGCAGTTCTGGGACAAGCCGAGTACCGGCACAAGCTTTCTCAGCAGCAACGGCCAGCAGTTCGCCGATGGCGAGGCCCGTGGTGCGCGCTTGCTGAACGTCTGGCTGTAAACCATGAAGCCGCAGCCGATGCGCCTCGGGGATCTGTCGGTGGGCTTCGTCCACAGTCTGGCCGACGCCGTGCGCAGCCACGACGCCGATCCGCTGCCTCTGCTCGAGCAATACGGCCTCGATGCCGCGCGACTGGCCGAGGCCGGGGCACGCTTGTCGATCCCGCGTTACATGCGCCTGGGCCATGCGGCGATTCAACTGACCGGCGATCCGGCCCTGGGCCTGCGCATGGGCCGGATGATCCGCTTGAATCAGGCTGGGCTGGCCGGCATCACCGCCGCGCAAGCACCCACCGTGCGCGAAGCGGCCCGCTGCCTGACGCGCTTCGAACCGCTATACGGTTCCAACTATCGCGGGCAGTCCAGTTTCCACGAAGACGCCAACGGTGCGTGGCTGCGCTTCTACTCGATCAGCCCGTACAACGCCTATAACCGCTTCGTGGTCGACTCGATCCTCGCCGGCTGGCTGCATCAGTTGTCGAGCCTGTGCGGCGAAACGTTGCGCGCCGAGAGAATCGAAATCGAATTCGAAGCGCCGGATTACCGCGACGCCTACACAATGCTTGGCGACTGCCCGATCCAGTTCAGCGCCGAACGCAATCAGCTGCGCCTGAGCCTGAACAGCCTTGCCCTGCGCAACCCTGAACATTGCCCGAGCACCTGGCGACATCTGCTGCAATTGTGCGAGCGGGAGCTGGAACAACTGACCCGCACCCGCAGCCTGCGCGAGCGCATCACTCAGTTGCTCGGCCCGCTGCTGAACGGCGGCCGCGAGCCAGATCTCGAGGAAGTCGCGGCACGCCTGAAACTGCCGACCTGGACCCTGCGGCGCAAACTAGCAGAGGAAGGCACGCAATTTCGCGCGATCCTCAATGACACACGCCGCGATTTGGCGATGACCTACATCCGCGACACCGAACTGGCGTTCGGCGAAATCGCCTACCTGCTGGGCTTTGCCTCAGCTGAAGCCTTCCAGCGTGCATTCAAACGCTGGAGCGGGCAGACGCCCGGCGAATCCCGACGAAATTACCGCTCGGGAGCCTGAAGCTCAGAGCTCCGTCGCGTCGTCTGCAGGCTCTGGTTGATCCAGCTCAAAGGCCTGGTATTCGAGCAGTTCTTCCTGATACTCATCCATCGTATGAATCCCCCGACTACTCGCTATGAAAATGGCCTGATCAATCGACCTGTGCCCCGAGCATAAAGTGCCCGTGTGAAGGAAAAGTGAAACGCAGCCTTCATGAATAAAACGTAGCAGGTGGCTGGGGATTTATCGCGGCGATGATGTCGCAGGTATGTAACCAGATCTTAAGCCAACCCGAAAACCACTGTGGGAGCGAGCCTGCTCGCGAAGGCGGTGTCTCAGTCTGATCATCTGTCGACTGATACACCGCTTCGCGAGCAGGCTCGCTCCCACAGGGTCTCGCTTGGTTTCTTATTGGCCCGACGCAGGCATCGCCGGAATCGGCTCGGACGGTGGAGGAATATCCGGGTTGGTCGGTGGCGTGATGGTTTCGCTGGCCGGCGCGGGCTCTTCCACGGGCGCTGGCGCAGGCGTAATCGGCGTCGACTCCGCTGGCGGTACCACCGGCTCGGAACTCACCGGCGCGGCTTCAATCGGGGCCGGTGCAGGTTCCGCAACCGGCGCAGGGGCCGGTTCTGCTGCCGGTGTCGGCACCAGAGGCGCAGGTGCAGGTGCCGCTTTTGGTTCTGGCACACCAAGATCGGTTTTCGGCTTTTCTTCGATGTGTGCAGCTTTCTTCGCATCGGCGGGCAGGAACTGCTCTACCAGAGTGAAGAAGCGCTCGTAGAACTTCTGCGCCGTGACCGTCTCACTGGCGACCTTGACCATCGAATCATCCGAGGAGCCGATCGGCATCGACACCGAGCCCAACACACCAACCCCGAGGCTGGCCGAGTTGTTGGTCTTCTTCAACGCATAACGATCCTGCAAGGCGTTGGCGAACACCGTCGCATGATGGCCGGCGCTGCCATCTTCGGCGCAGACCACGTTGAAGCTGATCTCGAGATGGGTCTCGCCGGTCTGCTGGAAGCTCTTGTGACCGCTGACCAGCTTCGGATCACTGCTGGTAATGATGTAGCCCTGACTGAGCAACGCGCGCCGGGCCGCTTCGCAACTGGCGGTGTCGGTCACCGGATAATTGCGCGAAAAGGTGCCGGAGTCATCGAAGTTCTCATGCTCATAGATCGGCTTGTCCTTCGAACAACCGGCCACCGCAGTCAACAAAAGCGCCAGCCCGACAACACGCATGGGAGTGGAAATCAACATTGAACATCCTGAGGGAAAACAGTCCGGGGCGTATTGTGCAACAGATCGCCGCCCCATGGCGCATGGAATAGTGTCAAGAATCGGTTACAACTTTACCGGTCATGAGCGCCAGGAAAAAGCCGCGTGGACAAATGATCGATCAACGCGCGCAATTTCGCCGTGGCTTGTCGGCTCGACGGCCACAACACCCTAGCCGCCCGACGTGTTCTAAACGCCAAGGGACGGTGTATATCCAAGAATCAGGTCGGCTGTCAGGCCGCCTTCGCGAGCAGGCTCGCTCCCACAGAAAAGCAAAGCAGCGCAGCTGCCCGCGGCAAAGCCGACCCACTCAACAATGAGCGCAAGCTCGAGTGCTTCTGATCTTGCTTTTGATCCATCGGCGACGTCGGAAGGCTGAGCGGAGGGATTGATCCGGGTGTGGGAGCGTAGCGACCGTCTGGCGCAGCCAGACACAGCGGAAGGAGGTGCAGCGAAGCAAACCGGAGCCGCTGCGCCCGGATCGATCCCGCAGCGAAGGAACCCGAGCCTGCGAGGGCCGAACGTAGGAGCAAGCCTTTTCGGTTACCTTTTCGGCGTTTGGAAAAGGTGACCCGCCGTAAGGGCGGAACCGTAATCAGCAACCCCGCAGCAACGGATATTCACCCAAACCACCCAGAGCATGGCCGGCCCAAAGGCCGCCAAGCCACCAAAAACAAAAAAGCCCCGACCAACCAGGCCGGGGCTCCTTCAAACGTCAGTCAAAAGATCAGAACCGCTCGATCTCCGCCTCAGCTTCCAACTGCTTGCGATACGCCGCAAAGTCCTGCTGCCCTTCACGGGAAGCCAGGAAGCGACGATATTGCGCCTTCTCTTCATCAGTAGGCGCGGCAGCTTCGTTAACACCGTTGAGTCGCACAACCATCAGACTGCCATCCGGCAACGTAACACTGGAGAACGTCGGCTTGTCCTTGGCAGCCGGCTTCGGCATCCGGAACAGTGCCTGCAGCACAGCCGGATCAACCCCTTCCTGACCACGGGTGGCCGCTTCGGTGATCTTCCAGTTCTGACCGTCAATGGCCTTGTCCAGCGGCGCCTTGCCATCGCGCAGATCAGCGATCAGCTTCTCGGCACGGGTCTTGGCCTCGGCACTGGCGTGCTCCTTGGTCAGCTGAGTGCGGATCGCCGCGCTCACACTTTCCAGCGGCAGTTGCGCAGGCTTCAGGTGCTCCTTGGAACGCAGCACGATCACGGTTTCCGGGTCCAGCTCGATGGCGGTGCTGTTGGCACCTTCATCAATCACTTCCGGACTGAAAGCGGCAGTGACCACGGCACGGTTGGCTGCAACACCTTCGCCACCTTCACGGCCGAACGGTTTGGAAGTGTGCACGGTCAGTTTCAGATCCGCTGCTGGCTGCGCCAAGTCAGAGGCTTCGAACGCCGAGTCTTCCAGTTGCTTGGTCGCCTCAACGAAACGCTGCTCGACCTGAGCGGCTTTCAGCTCGCGGGTCAGCTTGTCTTTCAGGCTGGCCAGGGTCGGCACTTCAGGCGCTTCCACGCCCAACAGCTTGATCAGGTGATAACCGAAGTCGGTACGAATCGGCTCGGACACCTGGTCTTTCGACAAGGAGTACAGCGCTTTTTCAAAAGCTGGATCGTAAACGCCAGGACCGGCATAACCAAGGTCACCGCCATTGTTGGCGGAACCCGGGTCCTGCGAGAACTCTTTGGCCAGCGCTTCGAACTTCTCGCCCTTGGCCAGACGCGCCTGGACTTCGTCGATCTTCGCCTTAGCCTGCGCTTCGGTAGTCTTGTCGTTCACTTCGATGAGGATGTGCGCGGCACGACGCTGTTCCGCCAGGTTGGCGATCTCTTTCTGGTACGCCGCCTCAAGGTCTTCATCCTTGACCGCAACCTGATCAAAGAACGACGACTTCTTCAGCTCGACGTAATCGATGATCACCTGATCCGGCGTCATGAATTCCTTGGCGTGTTCGTCGTAGTAAGCCTTGACCTCGTCATCGGTCAGCTTGACCGCAGCCGGGTCGGCCTTGACGTTCAGAGTGGCGAAATCACGGGTCTGTTTTTCCAGACGGGCGAATGCCAGCACTTCGGCGTCGGTGACGAAACCGCTGCCGGCAACGCCAGCGCGCAATTGGCCGATGAGCATTTCCTGAGCCAGCATCTGGCGGAACTGCATGCGGCTGTAGCCCAGTTGACGGATCACCTGGTCGAAACGCTCGGAGCTGAACTTGCCATCGACCTGGAATTCAGGCGTCTGCAGGATCACTTGATCCAGCGCGGCTTCGGAGAACGAGAACTTCGCCTGTTCGGCGCCTTGCAGCAGCAACTTGCGGTCGATCAGGCCTTTGAGCGCCGATTCGCGCAGCATCTTTTCGTCGAGCAAGGAAGCATCGAAGTCCTTGCCCAGCTGTTGCATCAGCTGACGGCGTTGCATATCAACGGCCTGGCTCAGCTCGTTCTGGCTGATTTCGTCACCGTTGACCTTGGCCGCCTCGTTCTTGTGAGTCGTGGCCTGGAAAATGGCATCGAAACCGGTCAGGGCCATCAGTGCAACGATGACCCCGATAATGGTCTTGGCAATCCAGCCTTGTGAATTGTCCCTGATATTCTGCAGCATGCGTCCCCCAGAAACGGTTGAACTTCAATTTAGGCAACCGTGGAGCGTGGGTAGAATCCGGATAGAAGAAAGGCGCATCCGAGGATGCGCCTTCTCGTAACTGGCGGAGCGGACAGGGCTCGAACCCTCGATCCCGGCGTTACAGGTGGCTCTTTCAGCCACCTGCTCTACCGCTCCGCTGCCAAGTCAGGCTTGACCCCGACCCGGATGGGTAAAAACCTGGAAACTCAGTTAACAGCTTCTTTCAGCGCTTTACCGGCTTTGAAACCTGGCTTCTTGGCAGCCGGGATTTCCAGAGACTTGCCGGTTTGCGGGTTGCGACCGGTACGAGCCGGACGGTCAGTCACGGAGAAAGTACCGAAACCAACCAGAACAACGGAGTCGCCAGCCTTCAGAGCGCCAGTGACGGATTCGATTACAGCGTCCAGCGCACGGCCAGCAGCAGCTTTCGGGATATCAGCGGATGCAGCGATAGCATCAATCAGTTCCGACTTGTTCACTCTAAGTCCCCTTATATCTATTTTGAGATGTTTCTAAGTTTTTTGGTGAAAGCAAAAACGAGTGCTGAATGGCCTACAGACACTTAAGAGCCGCTTTATAACAAGGGCTCTAAAATGCTGTCAAGGAAAGCCCCCCAGGCTAAAACGTATTAATGCGTGCTAATTCTTTCCTTGGCATCAGACTCGCGTTTTTCGTCCTTGGCAACTATCTCCGGAGCCACATCCGGCAAGGGCTCCGGCGCGTATTGCAGCGCAATTTGCAGGACCTCGTCAATCCATTTAACCGGTTTGATCTGCAGATCCTGCTTGATATTGTCAGGAATCTCCTTCAGATCGCGGACGTTTTCTTCCGGAATAATCACAATCTTGATTCCGCCGCGATGTGCCGCCAGCAGTTTTTCTTTCAAACCGCCAATTGCCAACACCTGACCACGCAAAGTGATCTCACCGGTCATGGCGACATCGGCGCGCACCGGAATGCCGGTCAATGCCGAGACCAGCGCGGTGCACATGCCCACGCCAGCGCTAGGGCCGTCTTTCGGCGTAGCACCTTCCGGCATGTGAATATGGGTGTCGCGCTTCTCGTGGAAGTCCAGCGGGATGCCCAGGCTCTTGGCGCGGCTGCGCACAACGGTCTGTGCGGCAGTGATCGATTCGACCATCACATCACCGAGCGAACCGGTCTTGATCAGTTGCCCTTTACCCGGAATCACTGCGGCTTCGATGGTCAGCAATTCGCCGCCAACCTGAGTCCACGCCAGGCCAGTCACCTGCCCCACCTGATCCTGCTGCTCGGCCAGGCCGTAGCGGAACTTGCGCACGCCGAGGAAATGCTCGAGCAGATCAGCTGTCACTTTTACCGAGAAGCGTTTTTCCAGCGCATGCTCTTTCACTGCCTTGCGGCAGACCTTGGCGATCTGCCGCTCGAGGCCCCGCACGCCCGCTTCACGGGTGTAATAACGGATGATGTCGCGGATGGCTTCCTCGTCGAACTCCAGCTCGCCCTTCTTCAGACCATTGGCGGCGATCTGTTTCGGCGAGAGGTATTTCACGGCGATGTTGATCTTCTCGTCTTCGGTGTAACCCGGCAGACGGATGACTTCCATCCGGTCCAGCAGCGCTGGCGGGATGTTCATCGAGTTCGAGGTGCACAGGAACATCACATCAGAGAGGTCGTAATCGACTTCCAGATAGTGATCGTTGAAGTTGTGGTTTTGCTCGGGATCAAGCACTTCCAGCAACGCCGACGCCGGGTCGCCACGCATGTCGCTGCCCATCTTGTCGATTTCATCGAGCAGGAACAGCGGGTTGCGTACGCCCACTTTTGTCATCTTTTGAATCAATCTTCCCGGCATCGAACCGATGTAGGTCCGGCGGTGACCACGAATTTCCGCTTCGTCACGCACGCCGCCCAAGGCCATACGTACGAATTTACGGTTGGTGGCATGGGCAATCGATTCCGCCAGCGAGGTTTTACCCACGCCTGGTGGACCGACCAGGCACAACACCGGGCCACGGATTTTCTTCACGCGCTTCTGCACGGCGAGGTATTCAAGGATGCGCTCCTTGACCTCTTCGAGGCCGTAGTGATCGGCGTCGAGAATGTCTTCTGCACGGGCCAGGTCGAGGCGTACTTTGCTCTGCGCCTTCCACGGCACCTGCACCAGCCAGTCGATGTAGGAACGCACCACGGTGGCTTCAGCCGACATCGGCGACATCTGCTTGAGCTTGTTCAGCTCGGCAGTCGCCTTTGCCAGCGCGTCTTTCGGCAGGCCGGCAGCATCGATGCGCTTTTTCAGCTCTTCGATTTCGTTGTGGCCTTCGTCGCCGTCACCGAGTTCTTTCTGAATGGCCTTCATCTGCTCATTCAGGTAGTACTCGCGCTGACTGCGCTCCATTTGCTTTTTGACGCGACCGCGAATGCGTTTTTCAACCTGCAGCAGGTCGATTTCGGCATCCAGCAGCGCCAGCACGTGTTCGACACGGGCCGACAGATCGATGATCTCGAGGATTTCCTGCTTCTGCTCGATTTTCAGCGCCATGTGCGCGGCCATGGTGTCGACCAGACGACCCGGCTCATCGATGCTGTTGAGCGACGACAGGACTTCAGCCGGAACCTTCTTGCCCAGCTGGACGTATTGTTCGAACTGCGACAGCAGTGTGCGCACGAAGACTTCCGACTCGCGCTCGGCGGCGTCGACTTCTTCGATCAGAGACACTTCGGCGCGGCAGTGGCCATCGACTTCGCTGAAGCGCTCGACAGTACCACGCTGCTCGCCTTCGACCAGAACCTTGACGGTGCCGTCAGGCAGCTTCAGCAGTTGCAGAACCGTGGCAATTGTACCTACGCGATAGAGAGCGTCTTCACCGGGATCATCGTCAGCCGGGTTTCGCTGGGCCAGCAGCAGAATCTGCTTGTCACCCGTCATCGCTGCCTCGAGGGCTTCGATGGATTTCTCGCGCCCCACGAACAGCGGGATAACCATGTGCGGATAAACCACGACATCACGCAATGGCAGGAGAGGCAATTCGATGGTTGTCTTCATGATTTCGCCTCTACGGCGGCCGTATGGCCGTAATCAGATGGAATTAAGCTTAAAACCAAGATGGGGGCTGCCTCGAAAAAAAACAAGCGCAAAGCGGAGGTAAAAAACGACTTAAAAAAAAAGAGGCCCGAAGGCCCCTTCTTTGTTGCGGCGCTGTGAACGCTTACGCGTCCGGCGCTGCCTTGGCCGTCGGCTCACTGTTTTCGTAGATATACAGTGGCTTGGACTTGCCTTCGATCACGCTTTCATCGATCACGACTTTGCTCACCTCGGACTGCGAGGGGATCTCATACATCGTGTCGAGCAATACACCTTCGAGAATCGAACGCAGGCCACGGGCACCGGTTTTACGTTCCAGGGCACGCTTGGCGACCGATTTCAGCGCGTCGGAGCGGAATTCCAGATCCACGCCTTCCATCTCGAACAGCTTGGCATACTGTTTGGTCAGAGCATTTTTTGGCTCGGTGAGGATTTGCATCAGCGCAGCCTCGTCGAGCTCGTCCAGTGTCGCCAGGACCGGCAGACGACCGACGAATTCCGGGATCAGACCGAACTTGACCAGATCGTCAGGCTCGACTTCACGCAGGGATTCACCAACCTTCTTGCCCTCTTCCTTGCTGCGCACTTCGGCGTTGAAGCCGATGCCGCCTTTGGTGGAACGGTTCTGAATGACCTTTTCCAGGCCGGAGAACGCACCACCGCAGATGAACAGGATGTTACGGGTGTCGACCTGCAGGAATTCCTGCTGCGGATGCTTGCGGCCACCTTGCGGCGGTACCGAAGCGACCGTGCCTTCGATCAACTTGAGCAAGGCCTGCTGCACGCCTTCACCGGAAACATCACGGGTGATCGACGGGTTGTCGGACTTGCGGGAAATCTTGTCGATTTCATCGATGTAGACAATGCCCATCTGGGCTTTCTCTACGTCGTAATCGCACTTCTGCAGCAGCTTCTGAATGATGTTCTCGACATCTTCACCCACGTAACCTGCCTCGGTGAGGGTGGTTGCGTCAGCGATCGTGAACGGAACGTTCAGCAAGCGGGCCAGTGTTTCGGCCAGCAGGGTTTTACCGGAGCCTGTCGGGCCGATCAGCAGGATGTTGCTCTTGCCGAGTTCGACGTCGTCAGCCTTTTTGTCACGCTGGTTCAGGCGCTTGTAGTGGTTGTACACCGCTACGGCCAAAACCTTTTTCGCACGCTCCTGACCAATGACGTACTGGTCAAGGATGCCGCTGATTTCTTTAGGCGAAGGCAATTTATGCGCGCTGCTTTCGGCCTGTGCTTCCTGCACCTCCTCGCGGATGATGTCATTGCACAGGTCGACGCACTCGTCGCAGATAAAGACCGAGGGGCCGGCAATCAATTTGCGCACTTCATGCTGGCTTTTGCCACAGAAGGAGCAATAGAGCAGCTTGCCGTTGTCCTCGCCGTTGCGGGTGTCAGTCATTCGTTCGATCCAAATCCGATAGGCTTGCAACACAAGATGAAGGCTATTGCGGGCTTTTTCAAGCCCGCCGCTGATCGGACGTGCCGATCAGGCCTGTTTTGCGCTGCTTATATTAAGCTGGACGCTGGTTGATCACTTCGTCGATCAGGCCGTATTCCTTCGCAGCTTCGGCACTCATGAAGTTGTCGCGATTGGTATCGCGCTCGATTTCTTCCAGAGTACGGCCGCTGTGCTTGGCCATCAGCATGTTCAGACGCTCGCGGATGAAGAGGATTTCCTTGGCGTGGATTTCGATGTCCGACGCCTGGCCCTGGAAACCGCCCAGTGGCTGGTGAATCATCACGCGCGAGTTCGGCAGGCAGAAACGCTTGCCCGGTGCACCTGCGGTGAGCAGGAATGCACCCATGCTGCAGGCCTGACCGATGCAGGTGGTCGATACGTTCGGCTTGATGAACTGCATGGTGTCGTAGATCGACATGCCGGCAGTCACCGAACCGCCCGGCGAGTTGATGTACAGATGGATGTCCTTGTCCGGGTTTTCCGCTTCAAGGAACAGCAGTTGCGCACAGATCAGGTTGGCCATGTAGTCCTCTACCGGGCCCACCAGAAAGATCACTCGCTCCTTGAGCAGGCGCGAGTAGATGTCGTAGGCGCGTTCGCCACGAGCGGACTGCTCGACAACCATCGGGACCAGGCCGCCAGCGGCCTGGATATCAGAGTTCTGCTGAATATAAGAATTACGGAACATGCTCTGCAGTCGCTCCCAAATAGTTATGTCTTGAATACGCATAAGCCAGCTCGAGAGCTGGCTTATGGTGTGCACTTCTAACGCAAAATCAATCAGTCGGCTGCTGGAGCTTCTACCGGCTTGACTGCTTCTTCGTAGGAGACCGATTTGTCGGTCACACTAGCTTTCTGCAGAACAGTATCCACAACTTGTTCTTCCAGCACAACCGAACGCACTTCGTTCAGTTGCTGCTCGTTTTTGTAGTACCACGACACGACCTGCTCTGGCTCCTGGTAAGCGGAAGCCATTTCCTGAATCATTTCGCGAACGCGAGCTTCGTCAGGCTTGAGGTCGAACTGCTTGACCACTTCAGCAACGATCAGGCCCAGCACGACGCGGCGCTTGGCTTGTTCTTCGAACAGCTCGGCCGGCAGTTGGTCTGGCTTGATGTTGCCGCCGAACTGCTGAACAGCCTGCACGCGCAGACGGTCAACTTCGTTGGACAGCAGAGCCTTTGGCACTTCGATCGGGTTGGTGGCCAGCAGACCGTCCATTACCTGATTCTTGACCTTGGATTTGATCGCCTGACGCAGTTCACGCTCCATGTTCTTGCGAACTTCGGTGCGGAAACCGTCGATGCCGCTTTCCTTGATGCCGAATTGAGCGAAGAACTCTTCGTTCAGCTCAGGCAGCTTAGGCTCGGACACAGTGTTGACGGTCACGGTGAACTCGGCGGTTTTGCCAGCCAGGTCCAGGTTCTGATAGTCCTCAGGGAAGGTCAGGTTCAGAACGCGCTCTTCGCCAGCCTTAGCGCCAACCAGGCCTTCTTCGAAGCCCGGGATCATGCGGCCGGAACCCAGTACCAGCTGAGTGCCCTTGGCGGAGCCGCCAGCGAATACTTCGCCGTCAACCTTGCCAACGAAATCGATGTTCAGCTGATCTTCGTTCTGCGCGGCACGGTCGGCCACTTCGAAACGGGTGTTCTGCTTGCGCAGGATGTCGAGCATCTTGTCCAGGTCAGCGTCAGCCACTTCAGCGCTCAGACGCTCAACGGTGATGCCTTCGAAGCCAGCAACGGTGAACTCAGGGAAGACTTCGAATACAGCAACGTATTCCAGATCCTTGCCCGCTTCGAGCGACTTTGGCTCGATCGAAGGCGAACCGGCAGGGTTGAGCTTTTGCTCGACCACAGCTTCGTAGAAGGAAGACTGGATGACGTCGCCTACCGCTTCCTGACGCGCATCAGCACCGAAACGGCGCTTGATTTCGCTCATTGGCACTTTGCCTGGACGGAAGCCAGCAATTTTGGCCTTTTGGGCAGTCTGCTGCAGACGCTTGTTGACCTGAGTCTCGATGCGCTCTGCCGGCACGGTGACGCTCATGCGGCGCTCGAGAGCAGTAGTATTTTCAACAGAAACTTGCATGGATATTCCTCGTTGCACAGACGTTAGCCGGCCGTTTCCGACCCCAGAATCAAGGGCATGCATTCTAGTGGGTCAAACTCAAGAAGTCACCCTACTGGAAACGGGTAAAAAAACAGCAGGCAATTTATAGGGAGCGCCGCACGAATGCCGTGCACTCCACTGGCGAATACAAGCGATCACGTCAGGGCTCTGCAGCAACGCTTCTATATATAGAAGCAACTATCAAATCCGCCCCGACAGACGTTCCGGCAAAACCGGAACGACGAGCAGTTCAGCGTCATCCGATCCTTTAAAAGCGATGAAGTGCCCTGCCCTGCGCTTCGAAATCGGCCATGGCCGGATTTCGAAACCGCTAAAACAAAAAAGGCGCCAGACTGTTAAATCTGGCGCCTTTCGGAATATGGGGTGGACGATGGGGATCGAACCCACGACAACGGGAGTCACAATCCCGTGCTCTACCAACTGAGCTACGCCCACCATATTGCGTAACAAAAAAGCCAAACAACTTCTTTGTCGAAACTGCATCAGGCCCGAGGCACAGATGAAGCTTTATTTGGTGCGGATGAAGAGACTCGAACTCTTACGCCTCGCGGCGCTGGAACCTAAATCCAGTGTGTCTACCAATTCCACCACATCCGCGGATGAAGCTTTTAAAGCAAAGGCGCCAGACCGTTAAATCTGGCGCCTTTCGAAATATGGGGTGGACGATGGGGATCGAACCCACGACAACGGGAGTCACAATCCCGTGCTCTACCAACTGAGCTACGCCCACCATATCGCGTTACTTGTGCCAAAGCTGCCTAATGGCGCACCCGGCAGGACTCGAACCTGCGACCATCCGCTTAGAAGGCGGATGCTCTATCCAGCTGAGCTACGGGCGCCTTGTTAATCTGTACTCTTAAAGGACTACAAACTAAGTGCTTTCCAGCGTCGCAGAACCTTGATTCCGCTCCACCTTCTTAACCAGTGCTAGGCTGTGCCCGACAAGTGCGACGAATAGTATAGAGGGCTCCAAAGGTCGTCAAATCCTTTTTGAAAAAAATTCATTTAATTAAAGGAGTTAGAGGAATTTGCTGACCAAGCGCCTTTGCCCTCACCGCTCGACATGCGAGAATGCGTTCTCATTTTTTCCCCTCTCGATGGTTAATCACGCGCAATGACTGCACAACTAATCGACGGCAAATCGATCGCCGCCAGCCTGCGCCAGCAGATCGCCCAACGAGTTGCCGAGCGTCGCCAGCAAGGCCTGCGCACCCCCGGCCTCGCGGTGATCCTGGTCGGCAGCGATCCTGCCTCTCAGGTTTATGTCTCGCACAAGCGTAAAGACTGTGAAGAGGTTGGCTTCCTCTCTCAAGCCTACGACCTGCCCTCCGACACCACTCAGGAAGCCCTGACCGATCTGATCGATCGCCTTAATGACGATCCGGCCATCGACGGCGTGCTCCTGCAGTTGCCTCTGCCCGAACACCTCGATGCGTCCAAGCTGCTGGAACGCATCCGCCCGGACAAAGACGTCGACGGCTTCCACCCGTACAACGTCGGTCGCCTGGCCCAGCGCATCCCGCTCCTGCGCCCCTGCACCCCGAAAGGCATCATGACCTTGCTGGAAAGCACTGGTGCTGATCTTTACGGGATGGACGCGGTAGTCGTGGGCGCCTCGAATATCGTCGGTCGCCCGATGGCTATGGAGCTGCTGCTGGCCGGCTGCACCGTCACTGTCACTCACCGCTTCACCAAGGACCTGGCCGGTCACGTCGGTCGTGCCGATCTGGTAGTCGTTGCCGCCGGCAAACCGGGCCTGGTCAAAGGCGAGTGGATCAAGGAAGGCGCGATCGTGATCGACGTCGGCATCAACCGTCAGGAAGACGGCAAACTGGTCGGTGACGTCGTCTACGAAACCGCCCTGCCCCGCGCTGGCTGGATCACTCCGGTACCGGGCGGCGTCGGCCCGATGACCCGCGCCTGCCTGCTGGAAAACACCCTCTACGCGGCAGAAACCCTGCACGTCTGACCGGTTTTTTCCGCCGCATCAGAACCCCGACTCGTGCGGGGTTTTTAATGCCTGAGAAAAAACTTCAACCGTTCGCCGGAAACCGCTCTTTTAACAGGCCTTTTCACGAGATTTTCAGGTCTTACAAACAACCATCGACAGTTCTTCAGCCATACTCCTAAAATGCGCCGGTTTTAAGAAATAACCCGTTACAAACTAACGGTATATCCAACCTTTTAGAGTTCGCCCGCGTGAAAATTCGTCTCTCGATTCTGAGCCTGTTGTTTGCTGTTACAGGCACATTCATCACGCCAACGATCAACGCTGCGGAAACCACCGCTGTCCCACGTGACGCTTCGACTTTGAAGATCGCGTCCGGCAGCGCCCTGCTTATGGATATGCAGACCAATAAAGTCATCTATTCCAGCAACCCTGACGTGATCGTGCCGATCGCTTCCGTCAGCAAGTTGATGACGGGCCTGGTCGTGGTAGAAGCTCGACAGAACATGGACGAATGGATCGATGTCGACATCAGGAACACTCCGGAAATGAAGGGCGTGTTCTCCCGGGTCAAACTCAAGAGTGAGCTGCCGCGCCGCGAGATGCTGCTGATCGCCTTGATGTCCTCGGAAAACCGCGCTGCCGCCAGCCTCGCCCATCACTATCCGGGCGGCTACGCTGCTTTTATCGCGGCAATGAACGCCAAGGCCAAGGCGCTGGGCATGACCAGCACGCACTTTGTCGAGCCGACCGGCTTGTCGGAGCGCAACGTTTCCACCGCCCGCGACCTGAGCAAACTGCTGGTGGCTGCGCACAAGCAACCGCTTCTGGTGCAACTGACCACCACCAAGGAAAAAACCGTGGCGTTCCGCAAGCCCAACTACACCCTGGGCTTCCGCAATACCGACCACTTGGTCAATAAGGCCGATTGGGACATCAAGATCACCAAGACCGGCTTCACCAACCCGGCCGGCCATTGCCTGGTGCTGGTGACGAAGATGGGCAACCGTCCGGTCGCCCTGGTGATTCTCGATGCGTTTGGCAAATACACGCATTTTGCCGATGCCAGCCGCATCCGCAGCTGGGTGGAAACCGGGCGCAGCGCCAGTGTTCCTGCGGTGGCACAGCAATACAAAGCCGACAAGAACCTCAAGAGCCGTCAGAGCGGCGTGGTTGAGGCGGCCAAGTAAATCCAGCGTTCATGAAAAAGCCCCGAATCTTCGGGGCTTTTTTTCGTCTGCGCATCAGTCGTTGGGCAGCGGCATCTTGTCGTCATCGGGGATGCCATCGCCCGAGCTCGGCTCTGGCGAAACCTCCGGCGTCAGCACATTGGGCCGGGCCAGCGGGTCACGCATCGGGCTGTCCGGGTCCAGCACCGGATCAACCTCAGGCTCCGGCGTGGTCGGCACGCTGTCAGGTTTGTGGTCATCGAAGCTTGAATCGGTACTCATACGCACCTCACATCAAGGTTTCAGATCGGCTAACGGATCATAGGGCTTGGCCGGTTTCTTCGGATCTTCACCGGGCTCGACATCCAGCGGCGCTTTAGCCGGACCGACCGGATCGACTTGCGGATCGTCAAGGTCCGGCGAATCCGGATCGAATCCCAGATCATCACCCGAGGAATGTTCGGACGAGTGCGGGCCTTTCGGGTTTGGGGAATCTGCCATGTTGCCTCCTTGATTCACCCGCGAAGCACGGGCATTAATCTTCAGAGGCTGGCCGGGCGCAGTCGTGCCCGGCAGATGACGAACGGAGGTTTATTGCGCTGCCAGAGCCTTTCGCGCCTGCGCCGCAGCGTTTTCTTCACCGGCCTGGGCCAGTTCATCGGCGGCTTTCAGCCAACGGGAGCGGTCGACGGCTGCCGGGATCTGCGACGGTTTCTGAATCAGGATCGCCCAGCCACCGGCCTTTTCGAGCGCTGCTTGAAAGCTGGCGAAATCCATCAACTGCCGACGGTTCATGCCGGCGCGCAGCAGGACCTTCTGTTTATTGCGATCGTAGCCGGACAGGATCGCGTAACGCGGCTCGGCCCAGAATGCCGAACCTTCACTGAAACGCACCATGACCGGGTAGCCCGCTGCGACCTGGGTCAGCAAGGCCGGCAGCTTGCTGTCGAGCGGATAAACCACCAGACCGTACTCGCGGGCGAGGTTCTGCATGTTCTGCTGCAGCTTGTCCTCAGCGCCCGGCAAGTGCAGCGGTTTTTCCAGAAGGCCTGGGGTGATGACGATGCCTTGTTGCGACAGCAGACTGGCGAGTACCTGCGGCCCACTCTGGTTGGCTTCGCCACGATAGAAGGTGCCACTGAGCTCAACCCGCTCCGGCAAGCGCTTGACTTCCGGGGCCACGTTGCCCGCGCATCCGCTCAGCACCACCGCGCAAACGCCGGCAAGCAACGCTCCGCGCACTCGAGAAAATACCTGCACCATCAATCACTCTCTTCCAGACGCCGGTCATCGTGTTCCGGCAACGCCAGCGATCATAGAGCCGCACCCGCCTGCGGTATAGCCTTAAACCGCAGACTCTGCGATTGCATAGAGCAAACTGATTGGTGACTAACGACCTTTGGTCAATAGCTTGAAACACCCCATTGACTAGACTGTCACTGAAATAGAGCGAATTGCGAAAAGCGGGCGCCCGATGCAGGGCGAAGAGGAGGCACCAATGAGCCTGACCATGACCATCGTGATGTTGATAGCCGGCTGGCTGGCCGTGGCGACTGCCATGTTGTGGGGCGTGCTGCGGATTTCGCGACGCCATCATCATCCGGTGCAGACGATGCCGGTTGAGAAGACAGAGAAGCACCCAGTGCGGCACATTGCTGCGCATTGAAGACCAACAAGGTCTTCCCCTCATGCGAGCGCTCAGCAGCACCAAGCTCTCGACAACTCAGCAAAAGGTGAATAAAAAAACCGCCTGAGCTCAACCAGCCCAGGCGGTTTTTTGTGTTCTCAGCAATTACGCCTGCTGAGCAACCTTCTTCTGCTTCGCCCGGCGCGACAGCATGTTCAACACCTCAATGCCCGCCGAGAACGCCATGGCCGCGTACACATAGCCTTTCGGTACGTGGGCGCCGAAGCCTTCGGCGATCAGCGTCATGCCGATCATGATCAGGAAGCCCAGCGCCAGCATGACCACCGTCGGGTTATCGTTGATGAACTTGGCCAGCGGATCAGCCGCGAGCAGCATCACCAGCACCGACACCACCACCGCGATGATCATGATCGGCAAGTGTTCGGTCATGCCGACAGCGGTAATGATGCTGTCGATCGAGAACACCATGTCGAGCATCAGGATCTGACCGATAGCTGCGGCAAAACCAAGCGTTACGGTCGAAGTCGCTGTTTTCGGGTCTTCCGGCGACGGGTCCATGCTGTGATGGATCTCGGTCGTGGCTTTCCACACCAGGAACAGGCCACCGGCGATCAGGATCATGTCCTTCCAGGAGAACGCCTGGCCAAGGATTTCGATCACAGGCTCGGTCAACTGCACGATGAATGCGATGGTGCTCAACAACGCCAGACGCAGAATCAGGGCCATGCCGATACCGATACGGCGCGCCTTCTGCCGATGCTGTTCGGGCAGCTTGTTGGTCAGGATCGAAATAAAGATCAGGTTATCGATGCCAAGCACGATTTCCATTACCACCAGTGTGGCCAAAGCAACCCAAGCGGTGGGGCTGGCGGCGAGTTCTAACAGATATTCCATGGGTCAGTCCTGACTCTGTGTAAGACGGTTTAGATGGTCTTGGAGGAAGATTCGGATTCTTCCGCTTGTTTTTCCGGTGTTTCTTTTTTCTCGATCAAACCACCGGTGGCATCACTGAGCGCTTGCTCAGCGGCTTTATGGGTGTCGTCAATCGCTTGCTTGGCAGTTTCAGCCGCCGCGCCCATCAGTTGCTGGGCGCTTTTTTCCGCCTGATCACAACCGGCCAGAACCAGTAAAGACGCAAACATCACTGCGGGAAATGTGTATTTCATAAGGTTTCCTTCGAATGAACAGACAGGCGCACACACCGGCCGTCGATGGCTGGGCATTCTAGGGAGATGAACACTTCAGGAAAATTCGTATTTTTAGCGGCTATACTTCGGTTTTCACGAAGTGGCGACCGATATGCTCAATTACCGACAACTGCATTACTTCTGGGTTGTAGCCAAAACCGGCAGCATCGTCCGCGCCTGCGAGCAGCTGAACCTGACGCCACAGACCATCAGCGGACAGATCTCACTGCTTGAACAAACCTATGGCGTGGACTTGTTTCGCCGGGTTGGCCGCCAGTTGGAGCTCACCGAAGCCGGGCGCCAGGCCCTGCCCTACGCTGAGCAGATGTTTCAGTTGGGCGGCGAGCTGGAGCTGATGCTGCGTGCGCAGCCCAACGAGCAGCAGATCCTCTTTCGCGTCGGGGTGGCCGACGTGGTGCCCAAATCGATTGTTTATCGCCTGATCGCGCCGACCATGGAATTGAGCGAGCCGCTGCGCATCACCTGCCGCGAGGACAAACTCGAACGCCTGCTCGCCGATCTGGCCATTCAGCGTCTGGATCTGGTGATTTCCGACAGCCCGATGCCCTCGCATCTGGACATCAAAGGCTACAGCCAGAAGCTCGGTGAGTGCGGAATCAGTTTCTTCGCCACCGCCGAACTCGCCGCGCAGTATGGCCAGGATTTCCCGCGCAGCCTGCACGGCGCGCCGCTGTTGATTCCCGGCGCGGAAACCGTGGTGCGCAGCCGTTTGCAGCGCTGGTTCGCCGAACAGCAGATCCAGCCGCAGATTGTCGGCGAATTCGATGACAGTGCTTTGATGCAGGCCTTCGGCCAATCCGGCAGCGGGATCTTTATCGGTCCGAGCGTGATTGCCGAGGAAGTGAAGCGCCAGTACGGCGTCGAGTTGATCGGCCAGACCGACGCGGTGAGCGAGTCGTTCTATGCCATTTCGGTGGAACGCAAGGTCAAGCACCCTGGCATCGTAGCGATTACCGAGGGTGCCCGACGCGAGCTGTTTACCGGGTTATGAAGCGCAGACTTCACGCGGCTTCAGCGTCATCAGCACCATGGCGAGGAACACCGACAGCAAAATGAAGCCGGCAGCGGCAAAGCCCAAGAAGCCCAGCCCGGCACTGTCGATCACCCGGCCGCCGACCATCGCGCCCAGACCAATGCCGAGATTGGCCCCGGCGATGTTCAGCGACGCGGCGAAGGCCGGCGCTTCCGGTGCGGCTTTCATCAGGCGCACATGGCTGACCAGGAACAGCGCCGCCTGAGTCACGCCCCAGATGCCCATCGCCACCGCCAGACCCACTGGCGAATGAATGTTCGGCACCAGCGAAACCATGCCGGCGATCATGAACGCACAGAACAACACCGACGCCCCCAGCGGATGCCGATCCACCGCTCGCCCACCGAGCGAGTTGCCGATCAGCCCGACTGCGCCAAACGCCATCAGGCACCAACCGACCACGGTGCCGTTGAAACCGGCAAGTCGTTCGAGGATGTCAGCAAGGTAGGTGTAAGCGGTGAACATGCCGCTGAACACCAGAATCGACAACAAGATATGGCCGAGCATCAGCGGGCTGCGCAGGATCTTGAACTGCGAACGGAAGCTGACCTGATGCTGGTGCAGACTGGTTTTCGGCAGGTAGACAAACAGCAGCAAGGCTTTGGCAAACGCGATCAACGCCAGAATGCCGAATGCGCTGCGCCAGCCGAACGCGTCGGAAATCAGCGTGCCGACCGGAATGCCGAACACCGTGGCGCAGACGATACCGAAGCCGATCTTGGCGATGGCGCGGCCGGCGAAATCCGGGCCGACGATGTCGACGGCGGTTTCACTGGCCAATGCCCAGAATACTGGCAAACCCAACGCCGGAATCAACCGTGCGATGGCCATCACCCAGATATTCGGCGCCAACGCTGCAACGGTATTGGCCAGACCGAACATGATCAGAATGCTGATGAACAGTTTGCGCCGTTCAAAACGGGCGAAATAAGCGGTCAGGAACGGGCCGAACAGCGCCACGGTAAAGGCGAACAAGGTCACCAGCAGCCCCGCTTGCGGGATGCTGACTTCGAGGTCTCGGGCAATCGCCGGCAACAGGCCGACAATGACGAATTCCGTGGTCAGCACCGTGAACCCGGCGGCGGACAACAGAAGAATAGGCAACAGCATGCGCGACTCCAGCAAAACGACGACACCAGCGTTGACCCGGAGGCCCGCTGGCAGAACTTGAAAATGAGGATGGCGAAGCTTAACAGACTGCGTCCGCACTGAGTTGCCCAAAACTGCCGATCTGCCGGGCCGATCCGGTGGCAGATCGTCACAGGCCTGAAGGTTCACGCCTACGCTGTGATAAAGTCCGCGCCCTGAAAATCGTACAGCTATTCAACGTGCCGTTTGGCGGCGTTGATGTCACTTCGACAGGCGTTTCGTGACTGCCCACGACGCTTCGCACCCTATAAAAACAGAGATGCCGCTATGACCGCTTCATCCCCTTCGTTACTGCAACGCCTGAAACGCCTGAGTCTGGTGACCCAGATCGTCATTGGTCTGATCGCCGGTATTGCCCTGGCCCTGATTGCACCGGAGCTGGCGAGGTCCACCGCGTTCATCGGCAAGGTGTTTGTCTCGGCGTTGAAAGCCGTGGCGCCGATTCTGGTGTTCGTGCTGGTGATGGCCTCGATCGCCAACCACAAGCACGGTCAGGAAACCCACATCCGCCCGATCCTGTTCCTCTACCTGCTGGGTACATTCAGCGCTGCGGTGGTGGCCGTGGTCGCCAGCATGGCGTTCCCGTCGAATCTGGTGTTATCGACCGAGAACGTTGCCGTGACTGCGCCCGGCGGCATCGGCGAAGTGCTGCAAAGCCTGTTGCTGAGCGTCGTCGACAACCCGGTCAGCGCACTGATGAATGCCAACTTCATCGGCATTCTGGCCTGGGCGATCGGCATGGGCATTGCCATCCGCCACGCTGGCGACACCACTCGCGAGGTACTGGGTGACTTGTCCAATGGCGTCACCGTGATCGTCCGCGTGGTCATTCGCTTCGCGCCGCTGGGCATTTTCGGCCTGGTCGCGTCGACACTGGCCACCTCCGGTTTCGGCGCGCTGCTCGGATACGCGCACCTGCTGGCGGTGCTGCTGGGCTGCATGCTGTTCGTCGCGCTGGTGATGAACCCGCTGATCGTGTTCTGGAAGCTGCGCCGCAATCCGTACCCGTTGACCCTGATGTGCCTGCGCGAAAGCGGCATCACCGCGTTCTTCACCCGCAGCTCGGCGGCAAACATTCCGGTCAACCTGGAATTGAGCAAGCGCCTGGGCCTGCACGAAGACACCTACTCGGTATCGATCCCGCTCGGCGCGACCATCAACATGGCCGGTGCGGCGATCACCATTACCGTGCTGACCCTGGCGGCGGTGCACACCTTGGGCATCGCTGTGGACATTCCGACCGCAATCCTGCTCAGCGTCGTCGCAGCCATTTGCGCCTGTGGTGCTTCGGGTGTGGCCGGTGGGTCGCTGCTGCTGATTCCGCTGGCGTGCAGCCTGTTCGGCATCCCGAGCGAGATCGCCATGCAGGTCGTGGCGGTGGGCTTCATTATTGGCGTGCTGCAGGATTCGGCGGAGACCGCGCTGAACTCGTCGACTGACGTGCTGTTTACAGCGGCGGCTTGCCTGGGCGAAGAAGAGAAGGCTCAGCGTACGGCGTAACCGCCTTACCTTGTGGGAGCGAGCCTGCTCGCGAAAGGGGCGAGACATTCAGCATTAATATCGCCTGATACGCCGCATTCGCGAGCAGGCTCGCTCCCACAGGAAAACAAAAGCCCGCCAAGGCGCGAACCTTGGCGGGCTTTTTCGTATCCGAGTGTTTAGAACGCACCCATGTAATCGCGCTTGCCCACTTCCACGCCGTTATGACGCAGCAACGCATAGGTGGTGGTGACGTGGAAGAAGAACTGCGGCAAGCCGTAAGTCAGCAGATACGCCTGACCACTGAAGCGCTTCTCTTTCGGCGTGCCCGGACGGGTGACGATTTCGATGCCTTCCTTGCCATCGATCTGCTCTGGCTTGATCTCGCCGATGAAGGCCAGGACCTTGGCGATCAACGCTTGCAGCTCGGCGAAGGTGGTTTCAGTGTCGTCGTACTTCGGCAGTTCGACTTCGGCCAGACGCGCCGACACGCCTTTGGCGAAATCCACGGCGATCTGCACCTGGCGCACCAGCGGGAACATGTCCGGGTACAGACGCGCTTGCAGGAAGACGCTCTGGTCGATGTTTTTCGCGCTGGCGTGGGCTTCGGCCTTTTTCAGCACATCGCTCAGGGCGTTGAGCATTTGTTGAAAAACCGGGACGGATGCGGCGTACAGTGAAATGGTCATGGCAATCTCATGTGATGGCTGGGTAATACGTGGTGGCGATTATAGCCATGCTTGATGAGCACACGGCTTGCCTTTTGTTTGGCAAGGATTAGGCTAGGCGGCTTCGACTGCAGAGGGAACGCGCGATGAGCAACGAACAAGAATCCACCTCCGACCAGCCACGGCTCAATGCCACGGAAATCCGCATTCTCGGTGCGCTGATCGAAAAACAGGCCACCAGCCCGGAAACCTATCCGCTGACCCTCAACGCGCTGGTGCTGGCCTGCAATCAGAAAACCAGCCGCGAACCGGTAATGAACCTCAATCAAGGCCAGGTCGGCCAGAGCTTGCGGGCGCTGGAGGGGCGTGGTTTTACCCGGCTGGTGATGGGCAGCCGTGCCGACCGCTGGGAGCACAAGGTCGACAAGGCGCTGGAACTGGTGCCGGCACAGGTGATTCTGACGGGTCTGATGTTTCTGCGCGGTCCGCAGACCGTCAACGAACTGCTGACCCGCAGCGGACGCATGCACGAGTTCGAGGACGCCGAGCAGGTCGTGCATCAGCTTGAACGCCTGATCGCACGCGGCCTGGCGGTGTTGATTCCGCGTCAGGCCGGGCAGCGTGAGGATCGCTACACCCATGCCTTGGGCGATCCGGCAGATATCGAAGCGATCCTGGCGGCGCGGCAGAATCCTGGGGAGCGCTCGAGCGCTGGCGTTTCCCTGGAGCGTATCGAGGAACTGGAAGCGCGGATCGCAGCGCTGGAAGAACGCCTGGCCCGCCTCGAATAACCACCGCAAAGCCATTGTGGGAGCGAGCCTGCTCGCGAAAGCGTAGTGTCAGTCACCACGATCTCGGATGACCCGCCGCCTTCGCGAGCAGGCTCGCTCCCACAGGATCTGCGCGATATTCAGCTGCCCGCTTCATTCCCCATCCCAATAATCCACCCCATCCACCTGCCGCGCGACAGCGACAAAACCCGAGGCATTGCCGTCGGCATCCACCGCGAAATTATCCATCACCGCATACTTGTTCGAGTCCGGATACTCGCAGATCTCCGGCTGCTGCTGAGTGCTCACCGCCAGATAACGCAGTTCGCCCGCGCTGGTATTGATGATCTGATGTGCCTTCTCGGGTCCGCCCGGTGGGCAGGCGATCACATCACCGGCGCGGATCGGAAAACGCTCGCCTCCCAACCGCACCTCGCCCTCCCCGGCCACCACGTAGAACATCTCCTCATTGACCCGATGGCTGTGGAACGGACTGCCGCGCATGCCCGCTGGCAGCGCATACAGGCGATAACCGAGTTTCTGCGCACCCAGTTGCTGACCGATCCGCGCGATACGCTGCTGATAACGCCCGGCGGTTTCGCCTTCAGGGGCCAGGGCTTCGGGAAGGGCTTCGAGTTCGACCTCGTTCAGGTTGAGGATGGGCGGATGCATGGGCGGCCTCGGTTAAGGTTTTTGTGGTGGCACGTCTGTGCGTGCTGGCGAGGATTATAGATAGTGATCCAGAACCGCAGCGCCGCCTTCGCGAGCAGGCTCGCTCCCACATTCAATCGCATTCCAGCTCAACCTGTGGGAGCGAGCCTGCTCGCGAAGAGGCCAGCCCAGCCACTAAAAGATCAATCAGCTGCGCGCAAAATCCACCGCCGCCGCAAATTGCGCCTCATTCGGCCGCACCCCGGTGTACAGGACAAATTGCTCCAGCGCCTGAATAGCAATCACCTCAAGCCCGGTGATCACGCGCTTGCCCTCGGCCCGCGCCCGCACGATCAGCGGCGTTTCCGAAGGGATCGCCACCACGTCGAATACAGTCTCAGCCGCTTTGATCACTTCAGGCTCGAACGCCAGTTGCCCCGCCTCCGGCCCGCCGTCCATGCCTACCGGGGTGACATTGATCAGCATCTGCGGGCGCTCGTCACCCAGCTCGGCCTGCCAGCGATAACCCAGCGAATCCGCCAGGGCGCGTCCGGCCCGCTCGTTACGGGCGACAATCAAACCGTTCTGGTAGCCACCATCGCGCAGGGCGCTGGCCACCGCTTTGGCCATGCCGCCGCTGCCGCGCAGGGCGAAGGTCGAATCTTTCGGCACCGCGTGGCTTTCCAGCAATTGCGCGACGGCGATGTAATCGGTGTTGTAGGCCTTGAGGTGGCCGCCAGTGTTGACGATGGTGTTGATCGACTGGATCGCCGCCGCCGACGCATCCAGCTCATCGACCAGCGCAATGCAGGCTTCCTTGAACGGCATCGACACGCCGCAGCCGCGAATGCCCAGTGCCCGGATGCCGCCGACCGCGCCGGTCAGGTCCTGGCTGCTGAACGCTTTGTAATAGAAATTCAGGCCCAGCTGTTCATACAAATGGTTGTGAAAACGCAGACCGAAATTCCCCGGCCGCCCCGATAGGGACATGCACAGTTGGGTGTCTTTGTTCGGGTTCATCTGCATGAAACTTCTCCTTCAAACGCACTTTCGGATGGACGGGATTGGCCAGCCCACCGGGTTCTGAATCATCATTGCGGCTTGTCTGTGGCGCCGCGCAGCCGGGTAAAGAAGCCGCTACAGACCTTACACAAAATTTACCCAGCGGCTGTGCTGAATTTCGCAAATTTGCTGTCTTAGCTGTATCCCCGCGACAACTGTGGGCCTGATTCAGGCCGCGGCGCCGGGTCGAAGAACCGAGGACTTATCATGATTCGTAAACTTCCCATCATGGCTTTGTTGATTGGCGCACTTGCCGTCACCGGTCAGGCTGAAGCGGGTGGTGGCCATGGCTGGCAGGGCCCTGCAGTGTTTGGCGCGATCGTCGGCTCGGCCATCATCGGCTCGGCACTGATCAACCAGGATCGGCCGGTGTATGTGCAGCAACAACCGGTTTATGTGCAGCCGCAACCGGTCTACGTGCAGCAACCGCCGCCACCGGTTTACTACCAACCGGCGCCGGTGTATGTACAACAACCGGTCTACGTGCAACCGGCCCCCGTCTATTACGGCCCGCCTCGTGGTTATTACGGTCGCCCCCACGGCTACTACGGCGGCCCGCATGGCTACTACGGCGGTCCACGCTGGTAAGCGCAACACAGAGCCCTGCTTTCGAGCGGGGCTTTTTTATGACCGTTGGTCGGGCAACGTCTGAAAAAATCGCGCCAAGGTCGCTGTGAGGACAATTCGACCAGCTAAAGTCGGCATGATGGAATCGACCGTCGGGCTTTTTTCATCAAACGGTCACCGCTTTGTCATGACGGAACCGCAATCTGAATCCGTCCGTAAACAACAGATCGATAACAACAAGGACGACTGTATGCCCACACAAAACCCGCACCGCATCGTCGGTCTGTGCACCTCGAGCAAGGTGTACAGCGCACTTACCGAGCTCAAGCATCTGGAAGGCCATCGCTGCGCCAAGCTGCTGTCCCTGCTCGCCGAAAACCTCGTGCACAAGGGCCTGCTCAATGAGCGCGAAGTCATGCACATGCTCGATCAAGTGGTCGAATGACGCCAGACCTCACTGGCATCAATGACCACTATCGAAAGCGTTGATTGTCCGTCGTGCCGGCAAATCCCTAAGGTAGCCCCATCAGTTTGATGGAGTTTTTCCCATGGCACAGGTTCAAATCATGTCGGTGATCGGCAGCGCAGTTCCCGCTTCGCTGCGTGCATCCGGTTTGCTCGCTTGCTGGTATCTGGTGCGCGATGGCGAGCCAATCAGCGGCCCGCTCACCTCCTTGCCAGCAGCGCAGGCCTTGTCGCAACAGGTCGCCAGCAACACGTTTCATGCCTAAGGCAGCTGCACCTTGGGCTTGGTCTCGACGAACAGCGCCCAGCTCGACAGGAACAACGCGGCAATCAGCGGTCCGATCACAAAGCCGTTGAGGCCGAAGACCGCGAGGCCGCCGAGGGTGGAAACCAGAATCAGGTAATCGGGCATTTTCGTATCCTTGCCCACCAGAATCGGGCGCAGCACGTTGTCGACCAGGCCGATCACGAATACCCCGAACAAGCCCAGCACCACGCCCTGCCAGATCATGCCGCTGAGCAGGAAGTACACCGCCACCGGCGCCCAGACAATCCCCGCGCCCACCGCTGGCAACAGCGACAGAAACGCCATCAGCACCGCCCAGAGCAGCGCGCTGGGAATGTCGAGAAACCAGAAAATCAACCCGCCCAGCGCGCCTTGGGTCACGGCCACCACCACGTTGCCTTTGACCGTGGCGCGCACCACGCGGTTGAACTTCAGTTGCAGGCGGCGCTTGTGGTTTTCTTCCAGCGGCACGGCAGTGCGCATCTTGCGCGCCAGCTCAGGGCCGTCACGCAGAAAGAAAAACAGCAGATACAGCATGATGAAAAAGCTCACCACGAATTCGAACGTGCCCTGGCCGAAACTGAAAGCCTGAGTCGCCAGCGCCTGGCTGCCCTGCATCGCCGCTTTGACGATCTTCTCGCGCAAGCTGTCGAGTTCGCCCATGCCGAAGCGGTCGAGCAAGTGCTGAAAGTACGGCGGCAGGCTGTGCTTGAACTGCGCCAGATACGCAGCGATGTCCAGCTCGCCGCTTTCGATGTTCTTGTAGACCGTCGCGCCTTCCTGCACCAGCAGGATGCTGACGATGATCACCGGCAGAATCGCGATCACCAGGCACAGGCTCAAGGTGCACAGCGACGTCACGTTGCGTTGCAAGCCGAACTTCTGCTGCAACCTGCGCTGTACCGGCGCAAACAGAATGCCGAGGATCACAGCCCAGAACACCGCGCCGTAAAACGGCAGCAGAATCCAGATAAAAGCCACCGTGACCAGCACCAGCAGCACTGTCAGGGATTTGAATTGCAGACTCTTTTCGTTCATATCCGGTCCATGTCAGTCAGGCGTCACGCACGCCCGCCCCACTTAGTCAGCCGCCGAGCGCGCGAGTGCCATGTTTATTCATGGAGCATAGATCCAGATCAATAAACCCTCGCAACAGCTGCCCTACCCTGCGCGGCTTTTGCGACCGACACCCAAATGCAGACTCTCATCGCCCCCGAGCTTCTCGCCCCCGCCGGCACCCTGAAAAACATGCGTTACGCCTTCGCTTATGGCGCCGATGCGGTCTACGCCGGCCAGCCGCGCTACAGCCTGCGGGTGCGCAACAACGAATTCGACCACGCCAACCTGGCGCTGGGCATCCGTGAGGCGCAGGCGCAGGGCAAGCGCTTCTACGTGGTGGTCAACATCGCCCCGCACAACGCCAAGCTGAAGACGTTTCTCAAGGATCTGGCGCCGGTGATCGAGATGGCCCCGGATGCGCTGATCATGTCCGACCCCGGCCTGATCATGCTGGTGCGCCAGCACTTTGCGCAGATGCCGATTCATCTGTCGGTGCAGGCCAACACGGTGAATTGGGCGAGCGTCGAGTTCTGGCAGCAACAGGGACTGAGCCGGATCATTCTGTCGCGCGAACTGTCGCTGGAAGAGATCGGCGAAATCCGCGAGCAGGTGCCGGGTATGGAGCTGGAAGTGTTCGTGCACGGCGCGCTATGCATGGCCTATTCCGGGCGCTGCCTGCTTTCCGGTTACATGAACAAGCGCGATGCCAATCAGGGCACCTGCACCAACGCCTGCCGCTGGAAGTACACGGCGCAAGAAGCCACACAAAACCAGCTCGGCGAGATCGTCCAGACCTTTCAACCCGAGCCCACGCTAGGCCTCGGCGCACCGACCGATCAGGTCTTTCTGTTGCAGGAAGCCAATCGTCCCGATGAATTGATGCCGGCTTTCGAAGACGAACACGGCACCTACATCATGAACGCCAAGGATCTGCGCGCGGTGCAGCATGTCGAGCGGCTGACGCGCATGGGCGTGCATTCATTGAAGATCGAAGGCCGGACCAAATCGCATTTCTACTGCGCACGCACCACTCAGGTGTATCGCCGGGCGATCGATGATGCCGTGGCCGGACGCGAGTTCGATCGCAGCCTGATGCTGGATCTCGAGTCGCTGGCCCAGCGCGGCTATACCGAAGGTTTTCTGCGCCGCCATGTGCACGACGAATATCAGAACTATCAGCACGGCAGTTCGGTGTCGGAGCGGCAGCAGTTCGTTGGCGAGCTGACCGGCGAGCGCCGGGACCGCCTGGCCGAGGTGAAAGTGAAGAATCGTTTTGCCGTGGGCGATCATCTGGAACTGATGACGCCCAAGGGCAATTTCCATTTTGATCTGCATGAATTGCAGAGTGTCAGCGGCCAAGCGATCGAAGTGGCGCTGGGGGACGGGCATACGGTGTACGTGCCGATACCGGATGCGGTGGACTTGCGCTTTGGGTTGTTGATGCGGGATTTGCCGCGGACCTGAATCCCACCCTAGCCCTCTCCCAGAGGGAGAGGGGACTGATCGGGGGATATTTCAGAGGTACGCTGACCTGAACGGGGACCGCTGAATCCGCAAACTACACAGCGCTGGTTGTGCTCGTGAATCCATAAGCGGCTCGGACTTTCAGGTCGATGTCTGGCGCAAGACACCTCGGTTGGCCCCCTCTCCCTCCGGGAGAGGGCTGGGGTGAGGGCCGCTTTTCTATTGGGCAAACTCCTCCCGCAACATCGCCACAAATGCATCTCGCGCCGGGTGCACGCCGGCGTTTTCATGCCAGTAAAACAAATTCTCGATCGCCATCAGTTCAGCGAACTCGTAACCCTCGCAGCCCGCGCCTTTGGCGTACTGCTCGAACACGCCCCTGGGCACCAGCGCCACCCCCGCGCCGGCGCTGACGCAGCCGACAATCGCTCCGTAACTGGCCAGACTGACAATCGGCAGCGCCTGCCCTCGGCGCAGTAACCAATGCTCAAGTGCCGCGCGGTATGGGCAACCCGGTGGCCACATGAACAGGGTTTTGTCTTGCAGATCCGCGATGTCACGCACCGGGCCGAATGAAGTCGAGGCGATCAGTAACAATTCCTCTCGATACATCGGCGTGCGTTTGAGCTGAGCACGTTCGACATCTACCGCCACGATCGCACCATCCAGGCGATGGTTGACGGTGTCGTCGAGCAACTGGCTCCAGGTGCCGGTGGTAAGTTCCGGTGCCACTTGCGGGTAGCGCTTGTGGAATTTCGCCAGCAGGCGCGGCAAGCGCCCGGTCGCCGAAGACTCGATGGCGCCGATGCGCAGCGGTCCGGACGGCTCGGCGGCCGGGTCGAGCGCGCGTTTGGCTTCGACGGTCAGCGCCAGAATCTTTTGCGCATAAACCAGAAAGGTCTGCCCCGCCGGGCTGATGCGCAGTCCGCGCCCCTCGCGCAAGAACAGCGCCACGCCCAACTCGGCCTCCAGCGCTTTGATCCGCGCAGTGATGTTCGACGGCACGCAGAACAGCTTTTCGGCGGCCCGGGCAATGCTGCCGACATCGGCAACAGTCTTGAACATGCGGATTTGCGCCAGCTCCATAATCATCACTCTGAGTGAACAGTCAGCGCAGTATAAGTCAGTTGTGGCGAATTATCGGGCGCCCGGATACTCGGCGCATCCACTGCCCTGGTGCCTCGATCATGACTTCCACTTCTACCTGCAAAATCATCCTGGCCATGGCGTTTGTCATCGGCTGCTGGGGCTATTCGCCCACTGGCATTCACATCGGCTTGCAAGGGTATGAGCCCGGACATCTGGCCTTGCTGCGTTTTCTGCTGGCGTCGCTGTTGATGGCGCTGATCGCAATTTTCAAAGGCATTCGCCTGCCGCAGTGGCGCGATGTGCCGTTACTGTTTGCCTTGGGCTTCTTTGCCGTCAGCCTGCATCACGTCGCGTTGAACATCGGCCAGCAAGGCATCAGTGCCGGGGCTTCCAGCGTGCTGGCGCAATCGAGCCCGTTATTCAGCACGCTGCTGGCGCGGTTTGTGTTCAAGGACCGCGTCAGCATCTGGCGTTGGGGTTGTGTGCTGCTTGGATTTGTCGGCGTGGTGATCGTGGTCAGTGGCGACAAGGGCCTGGGCGCTATCAATGCCCATGGCTTGTTGATCTTGTTGGCGGCGCTTTCCTGGAGCCTCTATTTCGCCCTGCAAAAACATCATGCGCGGCGCTACGACGGTTTCAGTCTGGGCTGCTACGCGGTGTGGTCGGGGACGTTGCTGTTGCTGATTTATCTGC